>NZ_JBEPPX010000021.1:0-67605 GCF_040547535.1 Roseovarius sp. MBR-78 | reverse complement strand
AAAGAAACCCATCTGCGCCATCGTTGCACCCCATCCCGTTTTATCGCTCCGATCATACCGAAACGCCGGTGTCAGCGCAATTTTTCGAGGTGCCCAAAAGTTATGGGGGAGCTGTCATCCTCGGGCCAGGCCCGCAGGTTGGCGTTACCGCAGCGCCCCCTTCCAACGCGCCTCCAGCCGCTCGATGGCGGCGATGCGCTCGGGCGTGGGCGGGTGGCTCATCAGCCAGGCGGGCATGACGCCGCCCGCGCCCGAGGTGAGCGCCGCGAGCTTGGCGAGGAGCGATTTCTGCGGCGCGGTGCCGATGCCTGCCTTGGTCAGCAGCGCCGCCGCGTATTCGTCGGCCTCGTATTCATCGCCGCGCGAGAGTTTTGCCGCCAGCAGCGTGGTGACGCCGTTGGCGATCCACACGCCGATACCGGGTAAAAACCGCGAGAGCACCATCGCCAGCGCCGTGCGCAGGGCGTTCTGGCCGGAAAAGTCGATCATCCGCCGCCGCGCGTGGCCCAGCGCGACATGGCCAAGCTCATGCGCGATCACGCTGGTCATTTCCTCGGCCGAGACCTCGCCGGTCTGGAACTTGCGGTAGAAGCCACGGGTGATGAAGATGCGCCCGTCCGGCGCGGCGAGGCCGTTGACCGGGTCGATCTCGTAGAGATGGACGCGCACGCGGGGCAGATCGAGCGCGCGGGCGAGGCGGTCACACATCGCCTTGAGCCGGGGATCGGCCAGCTCGGAGGAGCGCGCGTCAAGCTCGCGCGTGGTGCGCCAGACCGAGAAGCGATACATCGCCAGCGCATAAAGCAGCGCAAGAAGGATCGGCGTGAATTTCAACATGGGCAGAATATGGGGCGGCGCGGGGCCGCTGGCAAGCGCGCGGGTGCTGGACCGCGTGCCGGGACTGACGTAACGAGGGGGCAGGCCCATGTGAGACCCCGGAGGCGCGATGATACAGGTCTATTTTCTGCTGGTGTTGGCGATCCTGTTCGAGACCGCCGGGACCACCGCCTTGCAGGCGAGCCAGCAATTCACCCGGCTGTGGCCCTCGGTGCTTGTGGTGGTGGCCTATGCAATCAGCTTTTACCTGCTGGCGCTGACGCTGAAATACATGCCGGTGGGCGTGGTCTATGCGATCTGGGCGGGGCTGGGGATCGTGTTCATCGCCGCCATCGGCTATGTCGTCTTTGGCCAAAGGCTGGACATGCCGGCGGTGATCGGCATGGCGATGATCATCGCCGGTATCGTGGTGATTCAGCTTTTCTCCAAGGTGACACCGCATTGAGCGTATCGGGTGGTCGGCTCCTGGCCCGCGCGGCGCATTCGCGGGCTTTGGCATCCCCTCGGGGCTAAACCGGCCGCCCTGCCGCAGCCACCCCCTCATGCGTCGGATTCTCCCATTCCCCGCCTCCGCACCCCATGCTACCCAAAATCCACGCACCGACAGGGACCGCCGCGATGACCACCGAGATCCGCCTCGCCTTCGAGCACCCGCAGGCCCGCGCGCGCGCCACCGCGCCCGACGGCCCGCTTGATCGCATCTCGGTGCGCGATCACGTAGTCGAGGTCGAGATCGGCGCCTTTCAGGCCGAGCGCGGCACCACCCAGCGCGTCGCCTTCAACGTGGTGGTCGAGGTGCGCCCGATGACCGCCGCGCTTGATGATGACGTGGATCGCATCCTCTCCTACGACCGCGTGACCGAGGCGATCGAGGCGGCGCTGGCCGAGGAACGGCTCAACCTGCTCGAAACCCTCGCCCAGCGCATTGCCGAGCGCATCCTGTGGGAGCCGCAGGCGGTGCGCTGCTTCGTGCGCATCGAAAAGCTCGACCGTGGCCCCGGTGCCCTCGGGGTCGAGATCGTCCGCTCGGTGGATGATCTGCCAACGCGCCCTGTTGCCGCCCCCGATACCGTGCCGGACCCCCATCTTGTCTATCTCGGCAATGCCGCCATCGCCTCGCCCAATCTCGGGCGCTGGCTCGATCAGTTGCAGGCCCGCGCCGAGCCGGTGATCCTGTGCGTCGGCCTGCCCGATACACCCGCGCCCAGAACCGGCCACCGCATGACCCAGCGCCGCGTCGATCTGCTGGCGATGGAACAGAACGCGTGGATGCTGGCGGCCCGCGATCCGCGCTGCGTGGTGGTCTCTACCCGGACCGAGCTTGACTGGTCCATGAAACACGACCAGATCAGCGTCTGGGCACCCTCCAAGATCGTGCTCGACGCGGTCGATGGCCCGACGACAGAGGCCCCGGTCGATCTCGCGGCGTGGTTCGCGGGCCATGTCGAGGCCTCCGACCTGCTCCTGATCGGCGCGGCCCCGCCCGCCGCCTGCGACGTGCCGGTGATAGTGCAGGATATCGCCCGCTCGGGGCTCTGACATGGCCCATTACCGCCCCATTGCCCGCACCGATCCGGCGCGCCCCGCCGAGGCCCTGCCGCTTGCCGGTGGCTGGTGCTGGTTCGACACCGTGGAGGTGCTCGCCCGCGACGCGGCCCCCCGCCTCATGCCCGCCCGCGACCTGCCGCCCGAGGTAACAGCGCGCCTCGCCGCGCCGCGCCCGCCGCTCGCGGGCATGGGCATGGACGCGCCGCGCCTCATGGGCATCCTCAACGTCACTCCCGACAGCTTTTCCGATGGCGGGCAGCATTTCGACCCCGAGACCGCGCGCGCCCATGCCGTCGCCATGGCGCAGGCAGGGGCCGATATCCTCGACGTGGGCGGCGAATCCACCCGCCCCGGTGCCGCGCCCGTGGCCATTGATGCCGAGATTGCCCGCACCGCCCCTGTCATCGCCGCCATCCGCGCGGCGCTCTCAACGCCGATCTCCATCGACACCCGCAAGACAGCCGTCGCCGAGGCCGCGATCCGCGCCGGCGCGAGCCTCGTCAACGACGTGTCGGGGTTTACGTTCGATGAGGGCCTCGCGCCCTTCGCCGCGTCCCGCGCCCTGCCGGTCTGCGTCATGCATGCCCAAGGCACACCCGAGACGATGCAGCACGCTCCGCGCTACGAGGATGTGCTGCTCGATGTCTATGACTGGCTTGCTGCGCGCGTCGAGGCGCTCACCGAGCTAGGGCTCCCGCGCGAGCGCATCGCGGTCGATCCCGGCATCGGCTTTGGCAAGACCCAAGCCCACAACCTGCGCCTCTTGCAAGGGCTGTCGCTCTTTCACGGGCTTGGCTGTCCGGTGCTGCTCGGGGCCTCTCGCAAGCGCTTCATCGGCGATCTGACCGGCACGCCGGTCGCCGCCGACCGCGTGCCCGGCTCGCTCGCGGTGGCGATCATGGCCGCCGCGCAGGGGGTGCAGGTGCTGCGCGTCCATGACGTGGCCGAAACCCGCGCCGCGCTCGATATGTGGGCGGCGGTGCGGGCTTGCTGAATCGCGATCTTTTTTTGATTTATGCCCGGAAATATAAAGGTTTCGTGTCTAAAAAATGCATTGCCGTGCGGCTCACCCCGCGATGAACAATCGCCGCAGCGCGCCCCATTGGCTGATCGCGACGCCCGCAAGGATCATCGCCATCGCCAGGAAAAGCTGCGGCGGCACCGCCTCGGACAGCAGCAGCGCCCCGAGGATGACCGACCAGACCGGCACCATGTAGTTGACAAGGCTGAAGAATCCCGGCCCCGCCTCGCGCGTGACCTGCACCAGCAAGAGCTGCGCCACCCCCGTGGGCAGGATGCCGAGATAGACCAGTGCCAGAAAGCCCTTCAGGCTCAATGACTTGGGCACACCCTCGACCACCATCGCCACCGGCACGATCACACAGGCCGCCAGCAGCATCACCGCCGCCGCCAGCGCCAAAAGCGGCACCGGCGGGCAGAGCCGCGTCGCGATAGAGCCCATCGCATAGCACATGGCCGCCCCAAGACAGGCCAATCTTGCCAATGATTCCAGATCTTTACCGGTAGAGGCAAAGGCATCCACCCCAATGAGCACCACCACCCCGATGGTCCCGAGGAGGAACCCGCCCAGCCGCCGCAGGTGCATCCGCTCGCCGGGCACGAAGACATGCGCCAGCGGCAGGATCAAGAGCGGCACCGCCGCCATGCTCACTCCGGCGAAGCCCGACGCCACCGATTGCTGCGCCCAGCCCAGAAGGGAGAAGGGAATGACATTTGAAAACAACGCCATAAAAACGGCAAAAGTCCAGAACCGCCGCTCCGGCCCGCGCCTCACGGGCGGCAATCGCAGCCCCCAAATCCGCAGCAGCGACAAAAGGAACACCGCCCCCAGCGTGATCCGCACGGCGGCCACCGTGAACGGCCCGACATCGCGCAGCGCCACCGAAAGCGAGGTGAACGACGCGCCCCAGATCAGGCCAAGCGCCCCGATCCGTAGCCAGTTGATCGGTGCGATTTCGGGCACGCGCGTTCTCCTCAGTTTGAAAAAGGCCCTCAACTGAGAGCCCTTTACCATTCTATATCAACAGGTTCAGTTCTTTTCCTGATCCACCAGCTTGCCCGCCGAGATCCACGGCATCATGCCGCGCAGCTTGCGACCGACCTCTTCGATCTGATGCGCGTCGTTCATCCGGCGGGTGCCCTTGAAGAAGGGCTGGCCGACGGCGTTTTCCTGCATGAAATCGCGCACGAAGGCACCGCGCTGGATGTCGGTCAGGATGGCCTTCATCCGCGCCTTGGTCTCGTCATAGGGCAGCACGCGCGGCCCCGAGACATATTCACCATATTCGGCGGTGTTCGAGATCGAGTAGTTCATGTTGGCGATGCCGCCCTCGTAGATCAGATCGACGATCAGCTTCACCTCGTGCAGGCACTCAAAGTAAGCCATTTCAGGGGCATAGCCCGCCTCCACCAGCGTCTCGAAGCCCATGCGAATGAGCTCGACCAGACCGCCGCAAAGCACCGCCTGTTCGCCGAACAGATCGGTTTCGCATTCCTCGCGGAAATTGGTCTCGATGATGCCCGAGCGCCCGCCACCGATGGCCGAGCAGTAGGAAAGCCCCAGTTCCAGCGCCTTGCCCGAGGCATCGTTGTCCACCGCGACAAGGCAGGGCACGCCGCCGCCTTTGACGTATTCACCGCGCACCGTGTGGCCGGGGCCCTTGGGGGCCATCATGATGACATCGACGCCCTCTTTCGGCTCGATCAGGCCGAAATGGATGTTGAGCCCGTGGGCAAAGGCAATCGCCGCGCCGGGGCGGATATTGTCATGGACGTATTTGCGATAGGTCTCGCCCTGCAATTCGTCGGGCATGGTGAACATCATCAGGTCGCACCAGGCCGCCGCCTCGGCGATGCCCATGACCGTGAGGCCCTCGGCCTCGGCCTTGCGGGCGGATTTCGATCCCTCGCGCAGCGCGACGACAAGGTTTTTCGCGCCGGAATCGCGCAGGTTGAGCGCATGGGCATGGCCCTGGCTGCCATAGCCGAGGATGGCGACCTTCTTGTCCTTGATGAGGTTGATATCGCAATCGCGATCATAATAGACGCGCATGGCGGTCTCCTTTGAGTTGCTGTTGACTGGGGCAGAGGTTACGCTGAAAACGTGGTGAGTGCGTTTGAAATTAGCGGTTTAATCGCGCTACATGTCACTATATCATGCATATATTGCAACAATAGCGAAAATATCATGCTCGATGACATGGACCGCCGCCTGCTGCGGCAGTATCAGCATGCCCCCCATCTTGGCCCCGCCGAACTGGCCGAGCGGGTGGGGCTTGCGCCTGCCACCTGCGCGCGGCGGCTCGACCGGCTGCGCGCGGCGGGGATCATCCGCGCCAACCGCGCGGTGATCGATTGGCGCGCGCTTGGCTACGAGGTCGAGGTGTCCTTGCGCGTGGCCCTTGACAAGACGCAACCTCGCGCCTTTGACGAGTTCATCCATCACGCGAGAAACGTGCCGGAAGTTATTGAGATACAAACATTTCTTGGTCGCGTCGATCTGCGCCTTTCGGTGATCGCACGCGACATGGCGCATTATCAGCAGCTTTATCGCAGCGCGATCCTGACCCTGCCGCATATCACCGATATCGAGGCCTTGATGCATGTCGCGCGGATCAAGTCCGACGAGGTGCTGCCGGTATGATCGCGCTCGATACCACCGACCGGCTCATCCTGCGCGCGCTGACCGAGGACGCCACCCAATCGGCAAGCGCCATCGGTCGCCGCCTCGGCCTGTCGCAGCCCGCCGCGTGGCGGCGCATCAGGCGGCTGCACGACGCAGGCGTGATCAAGGGGCAACGCCTTGATCTCGATCACGAAAAGCTGGGTTTCGGGGTCACGGTGTTCCTGGGGATCAAGCTGGCGACCAAGGGCCGGGTCAGCCTTGAGGATTTCGAGCGCGCGGTTTCGGCCATCCCCGAGGTGCAGACGGTGGAGCATATCCTCGGCCTCTATGATTACCGCCTGCGCGTGGTGGCGCGCGATATCCCTGATTTCGAGCGCGTGCTGCGCCGCCGGATCATGACCCTGCCGGGGGTGGGCAATGTCGAGGCAAACGTGCTTTTGTCCGAGGAACGCCGCCCTGGTCCCATCGGCTGAGGCGCGAGGCTGGACAACGCCGGGGCCGCGCGGCATCCTGCGCCGAACGCGAACAGGAGATACCCCATGACTGCCCTTCTTGACCATGTCGATCCCGACGGCCTGTTGGAATATTCGGTCGTCTTCACCGACCGATCCTTGAACCATATGAGTCAATCCTTTCAGCAGGTTATGTGCGATATCTCATCCATGCTGAAGGAGGTTTACGCCGCCGATGCCGTGGCGCTGGTGCCCGGTGGCGGGTCTTACGCGATGGAGGCGGTGGCGCGGCAATTCGGGCGCGGGGCCCATGCCCTTGTCGTGCGCAACGGCTGGTTCTCCTACCGTTGGAGCCAGATTTTCGATGCAGGCCAGTTCACCTCTGATACCACCGTTTGCATGGCGCGACAGACCGGCAATGGCGCGACCACGCCATTCGCGCCCGCGCCCATCGAGGAGGTGGTGGCGAAAATCCGCGAGGCGAAACCGGACGTGGTCTTTGCCCCGCATGTCGAGACCTCTGCCGGGCTGATCCTGCCGGATGATTACGTGACGGCGCTGGCCGAGGCCGCGCATGAGGTGGGCGCGCTGATGGTGCTCGATTGCATCGCTTCGGGCTGCGCCTGGGTGGATATGAGGGCCACGGGCGTCGATGTGCTGATTTCCGCGCCGCAAAAGGGCTGGTCGGCCTCGCCCTCTGGCGGGCTGGTGATGATGTCGGCGCGCGCGGTGGCGCGGCTCGAGGAGACCACGTCGGACAGTTTCGCGCTCGACCTCAAAAAGTGGCGCGCGATCATGCAGACCTATGAGGAGGGCGGCCACGCCTATCACACGACCATGCCGACGGATGCGCTGCGCGCCTTCCGCGATACCATGATCGAGACGCGCGATTACGGGTTCGAGCGGCTGCGCGAGGCGCAATGGGCCTTGGGTGATGGCGTGCGGGCGATGCTCAAGGCGCGCGGCGTCGCCTCCGTTGCCGCCGAGGGTTTTGGCGCGCCGGGGGTGGTGGTGAGCTACACAAGCGATCCCGACATCCAGAACGGCAAGAAGTTTGCCGCAGAGGGCATGCAGATTGCCGCCGGTGTGCCCTTGCAAGTGGGCGAGCCGGAGGGGTTCCGCACCTTCCGGCTGGGGCTTTTCGGGCTGGATAAGCTCTATGACGTGCCCGGTGCCCTTGGGCGGCTGGAAACAGTGCTTGACAGGGTTTTGTAAGCGCGGGATGTGCCGGGCCTCCTTGATCGCGCGCGGGGAATGTGAGGCGCAGGGCGGCACGGCGCTATCCTCGCCGCCCGCGTCTCCCCGTCCTGGCCCGCTGGCGCAACAAGGCTGCGCCGCTCTGGTCATCGGCGGGGGTCACCGCTATCTGTGGGCTCCGGCAGCAAGGACAAGGGCCACCGATGACCACCACCCCCCCCGAGACCGGCACCGCAGAGCGCGGCGGCTGGCGGATCATCGCCCGTGTCACCCCCTATCTGTGGAGTGCCGAGGAGCCTTGGGTGCGGCGGCGGGTGGTGCTGGCGCTGTTGCTGTTGCTGGCGGCCAAGCTGATCGCGGTGGCGACGCCGGTCTTCTACAAGGGCGCGGTGGATCTGCTGGCGGGCGAGGGGCCAAGCCCGGCCTGGGCGCTGGGGGCGGGGGCGATCGGGCTGACGGTGGCCTATGGCATGGCGCGGCTCTTGAATGTGGGGTTTCAGCAATTGCGCGACGCGGCCTTTGCGCGGGTGGGGCAGCGGGCCCTGCGCAAGCTGGCGCTTGAGACGTTCCGCCATATCCACGCGCTCTCGCTCAGCTATCACCTGACGCGGCGCACCGGCGGGCTGAGCCGGATCATCGAGCGCGGGGTGAAGGGCGTCGATTTCCTGCTGCGGTTCCTGCTCTTTTCCATCGCGCCGCTGATCCTCGAATTGATGATGGTGGGGATCATCCTGTGGCTGGCCTTTGACATCTGGTATCTGGTGGTGGTGGCCGGCGTGATCGCGGCCTATGTCGCCTTTACCTTCAAGGTGACGGAATGGCGCGTGAAGCTGCGCCGCGAGATGAACGACCAGGACACCGACGCCAATCAAAAGGCCATCGACAGCCTGCTGAATTACGAGACGGTCAAGTATTTCGGGGCCGAGGCGCGCGAGGCGGCGCGCTATGACCGGGCGATGGCGCGCTATGAGCGCGCGGCGCTGATGACTGCCTATTCGCTCTCGTTCCTCAATGTCGGGCAGTCGTTGCTGATCACCGGCGGGCTGGTGGCGGTGATGGTGATGGCCGCCATGGGGGTGCAGGCGGGCACGATGACGGTGGGCGATTTCGTCATGGTCAACGCCTACATGATCCAGATCACCATGCCGCTCAATTTCCTTGGCACCGTCTATCGCGAGATCCGGCAGGCGCTGGTGGATATGGGCGAGATGTTCCAGCTTCTCGACCAGCCGCCCGATGTGCGCGAGCGCGCGGGCGCGCGGCCGCTGGCGGTGACGGGCGCGCATGTGCGGCTTGAGGGTGTGCGCTTTGGCTATGATGCCGCGCGCCCGATCCTGAAGGGCGTGACGCTCGATGTGCCCGCCGGGCAGACGGTGGCCGTGGTCGGCCCGTCGGGTTCGGGCAAGTCCACCATCGGGCGGCTTTTGTTCCGGTTCTACGATGTGCAGGGCGGGGCGGTCAGGATCGACGGGCAGGATATCCGCGATGTGACGCTTGACAGCCTGCACGACGCCATCGGCGTAGTGCCGCAGGATACGGTGCTCTTCAACGACACGATCGGCTATAATATCGCCTATGGGCGCGGCGATGTGGGCCAGGCCGAGATCGAGGCGGCGGCGCGCGCGGCGCAGATTCACGATTTCATCGCCTCGCTGCCCGAGGGTTACGCCACGCAGGTGGGCGAGCGCGGGTTGAAGCTCTCGGGGGGCGAGAAACAGCGCGTGGGGATTGCCCGGACGCTGCTTAAAAATCCGCCGATCCTGCTTCTCGACGAGGCCACCAGCGCGCTCGATACCGAGACCGAGCGCGATATCCAGGACGCGCTGGCGCGCGCCGCCGAGGGGCGCACGGTGCTGATGATCGCACATCGCCTCTCTACCGTGGCGGGGGCGGATCGCATCGTGGTGCTGGAAGAGGGGCAGGTGGTCGAGGAGGGCAGCCATGCCGACCTGCTGGCGCGGCGGGGGCGGTATGCCGCGCTCTGGCAGCGGCAATCGCGCGACGAGGGGCGCGTATTGGCCTGAGCCTGTCACATGGCGGTTACCTTGCGCGGCTAGCACATCTCTAGATGTGCCGCGTTATCTGGGGCTTGTCAGGGGACCGGCACGATATATAGTCATGAACGGGGCGGTCGCGTCGCCGCCTCTGTCCCGATCGGGGCGAAAGAGAGGCTGGACACGGGCGATGGACGGTGATTTCAGAAGTGAATTCGTAAGGGAGGCGGCCGCGCTCCGGCAATTCCCGGCGCTGGTGCTCAATGCCGATTACCGGCCGCTATCCTATTATCCGCTGTCGCTCTGGACCTGGCAGGAGGCGATTAAGGCGGTGTGCGCGGACCGGGTGGATATCGTCGCGCAATACGATCACTGGGTGCGCAGTCCAAGCACCGAGATACGCATACCCTCGGTGATCGTGCTGCGGGACTATGTGAAACCTCAGAAGCGCGTGGCCTTCACGCGCTTCAATCTTTTTCTGCGCGACGAATTTCGATGCCAGTATTGCGGCGCGCGCGACAACCTGACCTTTGACCATGTCGTGCCGCGTGCGCGCGGCGGGCGCACGAGCTGGGAAAACGTGGTGGCCGCCTGTTCGCCCTGCAACCTGCGCAAGGGCTCGCGCAGTCTGCGGCACTCGGGGCTGAGCCTGCGCCGCGCGCCGCGCGCGCCGGGGGCAGAGGAATTGCGCAACATGGGGCGCAAGTTCCCGCCCAACCACCTGCATGAAAGCTGGCTCGACTTCCTTTACTGGGATGCCGAGCTCGAGGCGTGAGGTGCCTTGGTTTTCGGGGGTCTGAAAAGTTGAAAAAGGCACCCTGCGCGGGCCGCGCAGGGTGCCTTTTGATAACCGGCCCGGTTGTGGCTTGCGCGGATCAGCGCTGCGCAGGCTTGGGATCGGCGGGTTTCTGCGCCGGGGTGGCGGCGCGCGGCTGGGCCTCGCCCTGTTGCGCGGGGGCGGCCCCTTTGGCCCCGGTCTTGTTGCCCGAGAGCGGATCGTCCTGGCGCTGAACCGAGCCTTCGAAATGCGCGCCCGATTCGATGGCGATGGTCTTGTGGATGATGTCGCCCTCGACCCGTGCGGAGGAGGTGAGCCGCACCTTGAGCCCACGCACGCGCCCCACGACGCGCCCGTTCACGACCACGTCATCGGCGATCACCTCGCCCTTGACGGTGGCACCTTCGCCGACGGTCAGAAGATGCGCGCGGATATCGCCCTCGATGGTGCCCTCGATCTGGATATCGCCGGTGGTGCGCAGGTTGCCCACAACGTGCAGGTCCGACGACAGCACCGAGGCGGGCGGCTTGGCCTTGGGCGCGGGCGCGCGGTAGTCGCTGCCCGTGTCGGCACGCGCGTCGGGCGTGGATGGTTTGGCCTCGACGGGTTTCGGGGCGGGTTCGTTGATCTTGCTCTTAGAAAACATCTCTTGCAGCCTTGATATAGGTCATGGGGTTGATCGCCTTGCCATCCACCCGAACCTCATAGTGCAGGTGGGTGCCGGTAGAACGTCCTGTGTTGCCCATATCACCGATCCGCTCCCCGCGCGAGACCCTTTGGCCTTCGCGCACCCGGATTCTGGACATATGGGCATAGCGCGTCTCGATTCCGAACGCGTGCTTGATCTTGACGAGCTGGCCATAGCCCGACAGCCAGCCCGCATGGGTGACGACGCCATCGGCGGTGGCGTGGATTGGTGTGCCATGCGCGGCGGCGAAATCGGTGCCGGCGTGGAGCCGCCCCCACCTCATGCCAAAGCCGGAGGTGAAGCGAAACCCGCCCTTGACCGGCATCGCGAGCGGCACCTTGCCTGCGGCGAGACGGTAGAGATTCAATTCGTCAAGCCGCGTCAGCAGGCGATTGGCGCGCGTAGCCTCGGGCGAGGGCGCGCTTCCGCGCGTCGAGAGCGAGATCGGCGTGAGCGGCCCGCCCTGCCCGGAATAGCCGCGCCGCACCGTGTCGATGAGCGTATCAGGATCGAGACCTGCCTTGCGGAACATCGTCTCCAGCGGCTCGACCGAGATGGTCAGGGCGTCCTCGAGGCGGCTGAAAATCTCGGAATTGCGCTCGTTCACGAGGCGCAATTCATAGGCCATCTCGTCGGCGGCGCGCAGCGCCTCTTCGGCGCGGGCCATGGTGCCGTCACGTTCGCGCGCGGCATCCGAGAGCGCGGCGGTCAGCACGCTGACCGTGGCATCGCCGCCTTCGCCGGTGGCGCTGTCGGGGCTCGCGCGCTCTTCGGTATCGAGCGCCGCAGCAAGGCGCGCGGCCTCGCGCTCGGCGGTTTCGCGCTCGGACATGGCGCGGCGCAGAGTGCTCTGGACAACCTCCAGCCCGGTCTCAAGCTCGCGGCGGCGGGTTTCGGAGCTGAGCAATTCCGATTGCATGGCCGATATCTGCGCCAGCGCCGAACTGAACCGCTCTTGCGCGGCGAGCGCCTCTTGGGCGCGGCGGTCGCGTTCCTCGGCCAACGCGTTGAGCCGCGCCTCGTAGGTCTGCAATTCGCGCCTGGCCTGTTCGCGGAAATTACCCGCGCCGATGGAATCCATCACCAGGACGGAGGTGGCGATGATCGTCCAGGCGACGATCGCACAGGCCCCGGCGGCGGCGATGATCTGGGTGTGCGAGCGCAGCCGGATAAAGCGCGTGTCGGTGTCGGATCGCAGGAACACCCGGCGTTCGGGGAAGTGGCGTTCGAGGAGATTGTGCAGTTTTATCGCCAGCGTCGGTCTCACAAGCGGTCACTTCCTGTCATTTTCGTCTGACCGACTGCTTAGACAGGGGCGGGGCGGCGGGCAAGAAATTTGACCGCAAGTCACGGAACACTCGGCGGTTTTCCCCCGAATTGGCGGAAAACCGCCGATGGGCGTGACGTTTGTTTCGCCACCGTGAAGGCCGTGGCGCAACCTCAGGTTGCCGTGCCCTCGGCCAGCGGCCAGTAGAAATCGGGCGGCAGGCCCGCCTCGGCGCGCTTTTCCTCGTTGAAGGGCGGCTTGAGCGCGCCGTGGAAATAGCGCCGCACCAGATCGTGAAACGCGACTTTCGGGTCAAGCTCGTGGCGCCCGCACAGGAAGTGGAACCATTTCGAGCCATAGGCGACGTGATGCACCTCTTCCGCGTAGATCACCCGCATCGCCTCGACCGCGCGCGCCTCGCCCGCGCGCTCGAAAATCGCGATCATGCCCGGTGTCACGTCAAGGCCGCGCGCCTCGAGCACCATCGGCACCACGGCAAGCCGCCCCATCAGGTCATGCGCGGTGTCCTCGGCGGCGCGCCACATGCCGGCATGGGCGGGCAGGGCACCGTAATGGCTGCCCATGCCCTCAAGGCAATCGGATATCAGCTTGAAATGCTTGGATTCCTCGTCCGCCGATTTTACCCAGTCATCGTAGAAGCCCATGGGCATGGGCGTCTGGGCAAAGCGCGCGATGATGTCCCAGTGCAGATCGACGGCGTTGAGCTCGATATGCGCCACCGCGTGCAGCATGGCGATGCGGCCCTCAGCGCTGCCGGGGCGGCGGCGGGGCACGTCGCGCGGATCAAGCAGCGCGGGCTGCGCGGGCCGCGCCGGGCGGTCGGGCGGCGTGGCATGGCCCACGGGTGGCGCATCCCCGACCGCCCGCGCCGCCTGCCATGTTGCCGCGTGGCGGCGCGAGAGCGCGGTTTTCTCATGGCCATCGGCGGTGCACAGCACCTCGACGGCCATTTCGGCCAGCGTCTGCCTCACAGCGCGCGCGCCGCCGCGAGCACCTCTTCGGCGTGGCCGGGCACCTTGACCTTGCGCCAGACGCGCGCGATGCGGCCCTCGCCGTCTATCAGGAAGGTGGAGCGCTCGATCCCCATGAATTTCTTGCCATACATGCTTTTTTCCTTCCAGACGCCGTAATCCTCGCACACGGTGCCCTCGGCATCCGACAAGAGCGGCACGGCGAGCGCGTGCTTGTCGCGGAATTTCTCGTGGCTGGCCACGCTATCCTTGGAAATGCCCATGACGGTCACGCCCGCCGCCTCGAATTCCGCCGCGAGGCCGGAAAAGGCGATGGATTCCTTGGTGCAGCCCGACGTGTCGTCGCGCGGGTAAAAGAACAGCACCACCGCGCCGGGGCGCAGCGCCGACAGGGTGACGCTATCGCCGCCATCGCGCGGCAGGGTGAAATCGGGGGCGGTATCGGCTATTTCGGGCATGGGCGCTCCTTCGTGATGCAACTTGTGATGACGTTGTGCCACGCGCATATTAGAGTGCGACGGGCAGGAATAAAGCCACGATACAAAATACGAGGCAGGGCCGGACGCATCAGGGCGGCGCGGCGTGACACGAATGAGCGAACCACAGACGCAGACAGATGGCGGGCCGGAGCCGGAACCGCAGCCCAACCCGCGCCGTGCCGCCGCGCGGGTGCCGCCACGGCGCGGCCTGCTGCATCATGTCGGGCAGGTCTGCTTTGGCTGCGTGCTCATCGTGCTGGTGGCCAGTATCGCCCTTGTCGCGGTGCTGGCGGCGGGGATCACGGTGCCGGGCTGGCTGCGCGAGCGCGCAGAACAGCAGATCGGTGCCGCCTTGCCCGATCACCGGCTGAATTTCGAGACGCTGGCGCTTGGGCTGGATGATCGAATGGCCCCGAGGGTGGAGTTGAGGGGGGTGAGCCTGAGCGATGCCAGTGGCGCGCCGCTGGCCCATCTCGGCGCGCTCGACCTGTCGCTGTCGCGGCGGGCGCTTGTCTTGGGAGAGGTGGCGCTCTTGCGGGTGCGGCTCGATGGCGGGCGACTTATCCTGAGGCGGCGGGCGGATGGGGCGCTGTCGGTGGCGTTCGAGGCGGGCGACGGGCAGGGGGCCGTGGCCGATGCCGCGTTCCCGGCGCAGATCGCGGCCGTTCTCGACCAGCCTATCCTGGCGTCCCTGGTGCGGGTAGAGGCCGACAACCTCAGCCTGCGCTACGAGGATGCGCGCAGCGGGCGGGCCTGGACCGCCGATGGCGGGCAGGCCCTGCTGGAGCGGCAGGGCGGCGAGGTCTCGCTGCGCGGCAATGTCACGGTGCTGGGCGCGCGCGAATACGCCACCAGCCTTGAGGTCAATTACAACGGCGATCTGGACGGGACGGGCGCGCAATTCGGCATCCGGTTCGAGGATGTCCCTGCGGGGGAGCTGGCCGCGCAATCGCCCGCGCTGGCGTTTCTGGGGGCGTTGGAGGCACCGATTTCGGGCGCGCTGCGCGCGGGCGTGGATGCCGAGGGGCAGCTTGGACCGCTGAGCGCGACGCTTCAGATCGGGGCAGGTGCGCTGCGCCCCAACGAGGCGACCGCGCCGATCCCGTTCCGCTCGGCGCGCAGCTATTTCACCTATCACCCCGACCGCCAGCAGATCGACTTTTCCGAAATCTCGGTCGAGAGCGACTGGGGCACCGCCCGCGCCGAGGGGCGCGCGCGGCTTCTGGGCATGGCGGCGGGCTGGCCCGGTGCACTGGAGGCGCAGATCCGCATCGGCGAGATTGCGGCCAACCCCTCGGAGCTTTATCCCGAACCGGTGGTGTTTCAGGGCGCGGCGGCGGATCTGCGGCTCGATCTCGACCCGTTCACGCTCTCGGTCGGGGAGTTCCGCCTGCGCGACCGGGGCGAGGTGCTGCGCCTCAAGGGGCGCGCGCGCGGGCAGGCGGATGGCTGGTCGGTGGATATCGCGGGGCGGATGGGTGCCCTCGCGCCGGACCGGTTGCTCGAATTGTGGCCGGTCACGGTCAAGCCCAAGACGCGCGAGTGGATCACCGAGAACGTTCAAAACATTGACATGCGCGATATCCAGTTCGGCCTGCGCGCGGTGCCGGGGGCGGTGCCGGATGTGTTCCTCGGGTTTGATTTCACCGATCTGACCACGGTTTACGTGCGTGACGTGCCGCCGATCGAGGCGGGAGCGGGCCATCTGTCGATCCGCGACAACCGGCTGAGTGTTCATGCCGAGACGGGCCATGTGGCCGCCGTCACCGGCGGGCGCGTGGATGTGTCCGGCACCGATTTCATTATCCCCGATATCCGCATCAAGAAGGGCCCCGCCGAGGCGCATATCCGCGCGCGCGGCACCATCACGGCCGCGCTGTCGCTGCTCGATTCGCCGCCCTTTCGCTTTCTGGAGAAGGCTGGACGGGAGGTGACGCTGGCCGATGGCCGCGCCGATCTGTCGGGGCGGCTCGATTTCGTGCTCAAGGACAAGCTGACGCCCGAGGAGGTGGCCTTTGCCGTGACCGGCGAGATTGCCGACATGCGCAGCGAAACGCTGGCCGAGGGGCGGGTGCTGGCGGCGTCGCGACTCGCGGTGGAGGCGGACAATACCCAGGTGAAAATCAGCGGGCAGGCACGGATCGGGCAGGTGCCGGTGGAGGGGACGTGGACCATGGCCCTCGGCCCCGATACCGGCGGCGCAAGCCGGCTGCGCGGCGAGATCGAGCTGTCGCAGCGGTTTCTCGACGAGTTCGGGATCGCCCTGCCCGAGGGCAGCCTGTCGGGCGCTGGGCGCGGCATGGTCGATTTGGCGCTGGCGCGCGATGCGCCCGTGCAGTTCGCGCTCACCTCGGACCTGACCGGGCTCGGCCTGCGCCTGCCCGAGCTTGACTGGGCGCTGGCGCGCGCCGAGACCGGGCGGCTCGACGTGGCCGGGGTGCTGGGCAAACCGCCCCGCATCGACGCACTGGCGCTTGAGGCTGGCGGGCTGCGGCTCAGCGGTGGCGAGGTGCGGCTGAGCGAGGCGGGCGCGCTCGACGTGGCGCGGTTTTCCAGCGTGGCGCTGGGCGATTGGCTCGATGTCGGGGTGGCGATTGTCGGGCGCGGCGCGGGAGAGGCTCCCCGGATCGAGGTCACCGGCGGCACGGTCGATCTGCGGCGCGGCGGCCCCGGCGAGGGTGGCGGCGGCGAGGGCGGGCCGCTGAGCCTCGTGCTTGACGAATTGCGCATCTCCGACGGGATCGCGCTCACCGGGTTCAAGGCCGCGCTCGATACGCGCGGCGGTGCGCGCGGCAGCTTTACCGCGCAGGTGAACGGGCGCACGCCGGTGGCGGGCGATGTGACCCCGTCGGAGGGCGGGCGCAGCGCCCTTCGCGTCCGCTCGGAGGATGCAGGCGCGCTGTTGTCTGCGGCGGGGATGCTGGAGGATGCGCGCAACGGGCGGCTTGACCTGAACCTGACGCCGACCGGCCCGCCGGGAAGCTATAACGGCGTGCTGCATATCGAGCAATTGCGCGTCAAGCGCGCCCCTGCGCTGGCGGCGCTGCTCAACACCATCAGCGTGATCGGGCTGCTGGAGCAGTTCAACGGGCAGGGCCTGCATTTTTCCGATGTGTCCGCGCGGTTTCGCTTGACGCCCGAGCGGCTGACCGTTCTGGAAAGCAGCGCGGTGGGGGCCTCGGCGGGGATTTCGATGGATGGCTATTTCGATCTTGTGGCCAAGCGGATGGACATGCAGGGCGTGCTGTCGCCGGTCTATTTCCTCAATGCCATCGGCGGCGCCTTCGGTCGGCGCGGAGAGGGGCTTGTTGGGTTCAATTTCACCATGCGCGGCCCCTCGGATGCACCACGGGTGACGGTCAACCCGCTCTCGGCGCTGGCCCCCGGCTTTCTGCGCGAAATGTTTCGCCGGGCACCGCCGACGGTCGAGGGGGTGCCGCCGCCGATACCCGAGCCGGACAGGTCGCAAGATGACGTGCCGTCACGTTTGGAAAGATACGACCCATGAAACTGGAAGATTTCGATTTCTACCTGCCCGAGGCATTGATCGCCACGCGGCCCGCGCGCCCGCGCCGCGCCGCGCGTCTGCTGGTGGCCGAGGGGCGCGCGATCACCGATGCCACCGTGGCCGATCTGGGGCAGTGGCTGCGCGCGGGTGACCGGCTGGTGCTCAACGATACCAGGGTGATCCCGGCGCGCCTCAGCGGCACCCGCGCGCGGATCGGGGGTGCGGGCGCGCGGATCGAGGTGACGCTGCTGGAGCCGCAGGCCGATGGCACCTGGTCGGCGCTGGTCAAGCCGCTGCGCAAGCTGCGCGACGGAGAGGAGATCGGTTTTGCGGCGGGGCTGTCGGCCACGCTGGTGGCGCGCGACGAGGGGCAGGCGCGGCTGCGCTTCAACCTTGCGGGCGAGGATTTCGATGCCGCGCTCAATGCCGCGGGCGCGATGCCCCTGCCGCCTTATATCGCCGCGCGCCGCCCTGCCGATGCGCAGGACCGCGAGGATTATCAGACCGTCTGGGCGCGCCGCCCCGGTGCCGTGGCGGCCCCGACGGCGAGCCTGCATTTCGACGAGGTGGTGCTGGCCGATCTGGCGGCGCGGGGTGTCGCGTTCAGCCATGTCACGCTGCATGTCGGCGCGGGCACCTTCCTGCCGGTGAAGGTCGAGGATGTGACCACCCACAGGATGCACGCCGAATGGGGCGAGGTGAGCGCCGAGGCCGCCGCCGAAATCGCCGCCACCCGCGCGGCAGGCGGGCGGGTGATCCCGGTGGGCACCACCGCGCTGCGCCTCATCGAGACGGCGGCGCGGGCGACGGGCGAGGTGGTGCCGTGGCAGGGCGAGACCGATATTTTCATCTATCCGGGGTTCGAGTTCCGCGCGAGTGATGCGTTGATGACCAATTTCCACCTGCCAAAATCGACGCTGATGATGCTGGTCTCGGCGCTGATGGGGCGCGCGCGGGTGATGGAGATCTATGCCCATGCCATCGCCGCGCGCTATCGATTCTTTTCCTATGGCGACGCATCGCTGTTGATCCCGCCGCCCGCGCCTGACAACGGACAGGGAGGAGCGACCGGCTGAGTCGCAAACGGTCTAGACGCGCCTTGATCCGTATTGCGACGGTGGGGCCGGATCATGGAGAGCGACATGCTGCAAGTATTTTCCGGGGCCTGGGCGCTGTTGCTGGGCATGATGCTGTTGCAGGTGGGCAACGGGATGCAAGGCACGCTCTTGGGTGTGCGCGGTGCGCTGGAGGGGTTTTCCACCACGCAGATGTCGGTGGTGATGTCGGCCTATTTCCTGGGGTTCCTGTTCGGCTCGCGCATGGCCCCCGAGATGATCCGCCGCGTCGGGCATGTGCGGGTGTTTGCCGCGCTTGGCTCGATGATCTCGGCGGTGCTGGTGCTATATCCTACGATCACCGAGCCCTGGGCCTGGGTGATCGGGCGGGTGGTGATCGGGTTCTGCTTCTCGGGGGTCTATGTCACCGCCGAAAGCTGGCTCAACAATTCCGCCACCAACGAGACCCGCGGCAAGGCGCTGTCGCTCTACATGATCGTGCAGATGGTGGGGATCGTCTCGGCGCAGGGGATGCTGGTGCTGGCCGATCCGTCGGGCTACGTGCTGTTCGTCATCCCCTCGGTGCTGGTCTCGCTGGCCTTTGCGCCGATCCTGCTGTCGGTCAGCCCGACGCCGGCCTTTGACACCACCAAGCCGCTGTCGCTGCGGCGGATCATGCAGATATCGCCGCTGGGCTGCGTGGGGATGCTGCTCACCGGCGGCGTATTCGCCGCGCAATTCGGCATGGCCGCCGTCTACGGTGCCGAGGCGGGGCTGAGCATCGGGCAGATCTCGGGTTTTGTGGCGTCCTTCTATATTGGCGCGGTGCTGGCGCAATATCCGCTGGGGTGGCTGTCGGACCGGATGGACCGGCGCAAGCTCATCGCGGGCGTGTCAATGGTCACGGCGCTCGGCGCGGTGCTGGGCATGGCGTCGGGCGGGAATTTCGCCCTGTTGCTTGCGGCGGCCTTTCTGGTCGGCGGCTCGTCCAACCCGCTCTATTCGCTGCTCATCGCCTATACCAATGATTTCCTCGAGCATGACGACATGGCCGCAGCGGCGGGGGGGATGGTGTTCATCAACGGGCTGGGGGCGATTGCCGGGCCGCTGATGGTGGGCTGGATGATGGGGGTGATGGGGCCCAAGGGGTATTTTCTATACATCGCCGTATTGATGGCCGCGCTGGTTGCCTACGCGCTCTACCGCATGACGCAGCGCGCGGCACCGGCCCCGGCGCAGACCGACAGCTACACGCCGGTATCCCCGTCATCCTCGCCGATGGCGGTGGAATATGCGCAGGAAGTCGCCATAGAGGCGGCACAAGAGGCCGAAGATGTCGCGAAATCCGCGTAAATATGTCCCCCTTGTAGCATTTCGTGACTGTGAATTTGCCCCAGTTAGGCGTTAACGTTACGTTAATGTAACGGGAATTGTGAGGAGACTCCCGATGGTGACGCCCGAAGAGGTTTTGGGGTTCTGGCTGGACGAGGTCGGGCCGAAGGGGTGGTACAAGGCATCCGGCACGCTGGACGAGGCCGTGCGCACGCGGTTTTCAAGCGCTTGGGAGAATGCCCGTGCGGGGGCGTATGGTCTTTGGCTCACACATCCCACCGGCACGCTGGCCTATGTCATCCTGACCGATCAGTTCCCGCGCAACATGTTTCGCGACGACGCGCGGGCCTTTGCCACCGACCGGGCGGGGCTGGCGGCGGCCAAGGTGGCGATCAACCGGGGCTGGGATCTCAAGATCGACGAGCCGGCGCGGCAATTCTTTTACCTGCCGCTGATGCATTCGGAAAACCTCTGCGATCAGGAACGCTGCGTGCGCCTGATCTGCGAGCGGATGCCCGAGCATGGCCCCGACAACCTGCTGCACGCGCGCGCGCATCGCGAGGTGATCCGCCGCTTTGGCCGGTTCCCGCATCGCAACCCCGTGCAGGGCCGGATCTCGACCGCGCCCGAGCGCGCGTTCGAGGAAGAGGGCGGGTATGGCGCGCTGGTGCGCGAGGTGATGCAGGCGGCCTGACGGGCGCGTGCCGTCTTGCTGTGCGTTGTGGTCTGCCGTGAAACGGTTTAAAGCTGAACCAGTTTCCGGGGAGGGAGGACCACATGGCATCGCAGAGCTTTGACATGATCGTGATCGGGGCCGGGCCGGGGGGCTATGTCGCGGCCATCCGGGGTGCGCAGCTTGGCCTCAAGGTGGCCATCGTCGAGCGCGAGCATATGGGCGGCATCTGCCTCAACTGGGGCTGCATCCCCACGAAGGCGATGCTGCGCTCCTCCGAGGTGTTCCACCTCATGCACCGCGCCAAGGAATTCGGGCTGAGCGCGACGGGGATCGGCTATGATCTCGACGCCGTTGTGAAACGGTCGCGCGGGGTGGCCAAGCAGCTCAATTCCGGGGTCGGCCACCTGCTCAAGAAGCACAAGGTGACCACGATCATGGGCGAGGCCAGCGTGCCCGCCAAGGGCCGTGTCAGCGTCAAGACCGACAAGGGCACCGAGGATCTGAGCGCGAAACACATCGTGCTGGCCACCGGCGCACGCGCTCGCGAATTGCCGGGGCTGGAGGCCGATGGCGATCTGGTGTGGACCTACAAGCACGCGCTGGTGCCGCCGCATATGCCCAAGAAACTGCTGGTGATCGGCTCCGGCGCGATCGGGATCGAGTTTGCCAGTTTCTACAACACGCTCGGGGCCGAGACGACCGTGGTCGAGGTGATGGACCGCATCCTGCCGGTGGAGGATGCCGAGATTTCCGCCTTCGCCAAGAAGGCGTTCACCAAGCAGGGCATGAAAATCATGGAAAAGGCGATGGTCAAGCAGCTTGACCGCGCCAAGGGCCGCGTGACCGCCCATATCGAGACTGGCGGCAAGGTCGAGAAACACGACTTCGACACGGTGATTTCCGCCGTTGGCATCGTCGGCAATACCGAGGGGCTGGGGCTGGAGGCGCTTGGCGTCAAGGTGGATCGCACCCATGTGGTGGTGGATGAATATTGCCGCACCGGCGTCGACGGCCTCTATGCCATCGGCGATATCGCGGGCGCGCCATGGCTTGCGCACAAGGCCAGCCACGAGGGCGTCATGGTGGCAGAGCTGATCGCGGGCGGCCATCCGCATCCGGTGCGCCCCGACTCCATCGCCGGCTGCACCTATTGCCACCCGCAGATCGCCAGCGTCGGCCTGACCGAGGCGCAGGCCAAGGAGGCCGGGCACAAGATCAAGGTGGGCCGCTTTCCCTTTATCGGCAACGGCAAGGCCATCGCGCTGGGCGAGGCCGAGGGCATGGTAAAGACCGTGTTCGACGCGGGCACGGGCGAGCTTTTGGGGGCGCATATGATCGGTGCCGAGGTCACGGAACTGATCCAGGGTTACGTGGTGGGTCGTCAACTCGAAACCACCGAGGAAGACCTGATGAACACCGTTTTCCCGCATCCCACGCTGAGCGAGATGATGCATGAAGCGGTGCTCGACGCCTATGGGCGGGCGATTCATATCTGAATGGCGCAACGTTTGGCAGGGGCCTGACGGGCGTCGCACTCTGTTCGCGGGGCTTTGATGACGCGCATCTATCTTGATTACAATGCGACAGCGCCGCTGCGCCCCGAGGCGCGGGCGGCGATGATCGCGGCGATGGACGTGGTGGGCAACCCGTCGAGCGTGCATGCCGAGGGGCGCGCGGCCAAGGCATTGGTGGAGCGCGCGCGCGCGCAGGTGGCGGCGGCGCTTGGGGCCGACGGGGCAGAGGTGATCTTTACCTCCGGGGCGACCGAGGCGGCGGCGCTGGCCTGCGCGGGCCGGGGCCTTTCGGGGGCGGGGATTGAGCATGACGCGGTGCGCGCCTGGATCACCGAGGATTTGGGCGTTGACGCCTCTGGGCAGGTCACGGTGCGCGATCCCGCGCGCTCGGTGCTGCAACTGGCCAATTCCGAGACCGGCATCGTGCAAACCCTGCCCGAGGGGCTGGTGGTGAGCGACATGACGCAGGCCTTTGGCAAGCTGCCGGTGGCGTTCAACTGGTCGGGCGTGGACATGGCGCTGATTTCGGCGCACAAGCTGGGCGGCCCCAAGGGCGTGGGCGCGCTGGTGGCGCGGCGTGGTCTGGATGTGGCGGCGCAGTTGCGCGGCGGCGGGCAGGAAATGGGCCGCCGGGCGGGCACCGAGAACGTCATCGGTATCGCCGGTTTCGGGGCTGCGGCAGAGGCGGCGGCGCGCGATCTGGCCGGGGGCGTGTGGTCCCGCGTCGAAAAACTTAGAAACATTCTAGAATCAACTATTGCAGAGATTTCAAAGGAGACTATTTTAATCGGACAAGAGGGGCCGCGCCTGCCGAACACCACTTACCTTGTTACGCCCGGTTGGAAGGGCGAGACGCAGGTGATGGCGCTCGATCTTGCAGGCTTTGCCGTCTCGGCGGGGTCTGCCTGCTCAAGCGGCAAGGTCCGCGCAAGCGGGGCCTTGCAGGCGATGGGGCTTGAGGCGGGTGCGGCTGCGTCGGCATTGCGCGTGTCGCTCGGGCCGGGGGTGACGGACAAGGATATCATGCGGCTTGCCGAGGCGTGGGCAAGGCTGCGGAACAGACATCAGGCCCGGATGGCCTGAACGACAGGAGAGAATGGCAATGGCGGCTGTGGACGAAATGCAGGTCAAGGACGGCGTCGACCGCGAGACGGTCGATACCGTACGCGAAGTCGGCGGGGCCTATAAATACGGCTGGAATACCGAGATCGAGATGGATTTCGCGCCGATGGGCCTGAACGAGGACATCGTTCGCCTGATTTCCTCCAAGAACGAAGAACCCGACTGGATGACCGACTGGCGGCTCTCCGCCTATCGCCGCTGGCTGGAAAAGACGGAACCCACCTGGGCGATGGTCGATTACCCCGAGATCGACTTTCAGGCGCAGTATTACTATGCGCGCCCCAAGTCCATGGAAACCAAACCGAAATCGCTCGACGAGGTCGATCCCAAGCTGCTGGCCACCTATGAGAAACTCGGCATCCCGCTCAAGGAACAGATGATCCTTGCCGGTGTCGAGGGGGTGGGTGAGGCCCCCGCAGAAGGCCGCAAGGTGGCCGTCGATGCGGTGTTCGATTCGGTCAGCGTTGGCACCACCTTTCAGGCAGAGCTGAAACGCGCGGGCGTGATCTTCTGCTCCATCTCCGAGGCGATCCGCGAGCATCCCGAATTGGTGCGCAAATATCTCGGCAGCGTCGTGCCGGTCTCGGACAATTTCTATGCCACGCTCAATTCGGCGGTATTCTCGGATGGCTCGTTCGTCTATGTGCCGCCGGGCGTGCGCTGCCCGATGGAACTCAGCACCTATTTCCGCATCAATGCCGAGAATACCGGCCAGTTCGAGCGCACGCTCATCATCGCCGACAAGGGCAGTTTCGTGAGCTACCTCGAAGGCTGCACCGCGCCGCAGCGCGACGAGAGCCAGCTTCACGCCGCCGTGGTGGAAATCATCGTCGAGGAAGACGCCGAGGTGAAATATTCCACGGTGCAGAACTGGTATCCCGGCGACGAGAACGGCAAGGGCGGCATCTATAATTTCGTGACCAAGCGCGCCGATTGCCGGGGCGATCGGGCCAAGGTGATGTGGACGCAGGTCGAGACCGGCTCGGCGGTGACGTGGAAATACCCGTCCTGCATCCTGCGCGGCAACGAGTCTCAGGGTGAATTCTATTCCATCGCCATCGCCAATAACTATCAGCAGGCCGATACCGGCACCAAGATGATCCACCTGGGCAAAAACACCCGCTCGCGGATCGTGTCCAAGGGGATCAGCGCGGGGCACGCGCAGAATACCTATCGCGGGCTTGTCTCGATGCACCCCAAGGCCACGAACAGCCGCAACTACACGCAATGCGACAGCCTGCTGATCGGCGGCACCTGCGGGGCGCATACGGTGCCCTATATCGAGGTCAAGAACAATTCGAGCCGCGTCGAGCACGAGGCGACCACGTCCAAGGTGGATGACGACCAGCTTTTCTATTGCCGGAGCCGCGGCATGGACGAGGAAGAGGCGGTGGCGCTTGTCGTCAACGGCTTCTGCCGCGACGTGTTGCAGGCGCTGCCGATGGAATTCGCCATGGAGGCGCAGCAACTGGTGGCCATTTCGCTGGAAGGAAGCGTAGGGTGAGGGGTGGAAACTGGTTCAAGCCGCACGCGCATGGCTTTGGAGCGGGCCCGGCCAACTGGCGGGGCTGGCTCGCCGTTGCGGTATTCGTGCTCGCCGAGACGGCGCTGGCCTTCGCGGTTGTGGGCTGGAGCGGCGACGTGTCGGCGGCGCGGTTGGGGGCCTATCTCGTGCTCTCGCTCATCCTTGCGGTGGCCTTTGTGGCGGTTGCCTGGCGCAAGACAGACGGCGCGTGGCGCTGGCGCTGGGGCGAAAGGGAGTGACCGACATGCACCTTGCCATCACGCCCGACGTCTCGGTGGCGACCGGCTGAAATGACCGGGACCGCCGCGATAAGCCGCCCCGAGCTGACCTTGCCCGAGGCCGAGGCCGCCCATCTGCGCGCGGCCTATGAGGGCGCGTCGGCGATCCTCGAATATGGCTCGGGCGGGTCCACCGTTCTGGCGTCGGAAATGCCGGGCAAGCGGGTCTGGTCGGTCGAGAGCGATGAGGCCTGGGCCGCGATGATGCGCGGCTGGTTTGCCGCCAACCCGCCCGCGCCGGGCACGCAGGTCGAGGTGATCTGGGCCGATATCGGCCCGACCAAAGAGTGGGGCCACCCGAAGGACAAGAGCGGCTATCGGCGCTATCCCCGCTATCCGCTGGGGGTGTGGGAGCGCGGCGATATCGCGCCGGATCTGGTGCTGGTGGATGGGCGGTTCCGCACCGGCTGCGCGCTGGCGGCGGCGCTTCATGCAAGCGCGCCGCTCAGGCTCTTGTTCGACGACTATGCGCCGCGCCCACATTACCACCGCATCGAGACGTTCATCGGCGCGCCGCGCCGGATGATCGGGCGGATGGCCGAATTCGAGGTGGCCCCTATGGCGCTGCCGCTGGAGCGTCTGGGCGACGCGATTGAAATGATGCTGCGGCCGTGACGCCGCGAGGGATGTTGAAAGGGAAAACAATGCTGGAAATCAAGAACCTGCACGTCGATCTTGAGGAAGAAGACAAGACCATCCTCAAGGGGGTCAACCTCACCGTCGAGCCGGGTCGCGTGCATGCGATCATGGGGCCGAACGGCTCTGGCAAATCGACGCTGAGCTATGTGCTCTCGGGGCGCGACGGCTACCGCGTGACGGATGGCACGGCCACGCTTGGCGGGCAGGATCTGCTCGGCATGGAGACCGAGGAACGCGCGGCGGCGGGGCTTTTCCTCGCGTTTCAATACCCGGTGGAAATCCCCGGCGTGGGCAACATGACCTTTTTGCGCACCGCGCTGAACGCGCAGCGCAAGGCGCGCGGCGAGGAGGAGATCAGCGCCGCCGATTTCCTCAAGCTGGTGCGCGAGAAGGCGCGCGCGCTGGAAATCGACGCCGACATGCTCAAGCGCCCGGTCAATGTGGGCTTTTCCGGTGGCGAGAAGAAGCGCAACGAGATCCTGCAAATGGCGATGCTGGAGCCGCGCATGTGCATCCTCGACGAGACAGATTCGGGCCTTGACGTGGACGCGATGAAGCTGGTGGCGAAGGGCGTCAACGCGCTGCGCGATGCGGGCCGGGGATTTCTGGTCATCACGCATTATCAGCGGCTTCTGGATCATATCGTGCCCGACGTGGTGCATATCATGTCCGACGGGCGCATCATCAAGACGGGCGGGCCGGAACTGGCGCAAGAGGTCGAGAAGAACGGCTATGCCGATCTCAAGGCAGAGGTGGCGTGATGGCGCTGGACGATACCAAGCGATCGGCCACCGAGACGCGGCTGGCAACGATGGTGGTGCCCGATGTGGGCTGCACCGCAGAGGCGCGCCAAGAGGCGCTGGCGCGGCTGCGCGCCATGGGCCTGCCGCATCGCCGCGACGAATACTGGAAATTCACCCGCCCCGATACGCTGGTGCAGCCCGAGCCGCCGCACGCGGCGCTGTTCGACGATGGCGAGGCCCCGGTGTTTGACGGCTTTGACCGGCTCAAGATCGTGTTCGTGGACGGGCTGTTTGCGCCGCACCTGTCGGATGATCTGGCCCTTGAGGGGGTCGTGATCGACCGGCTGGAGGATGTCTGCTGCACCAACGATCACTGGGCCGAGGATATCTATGGCACGCTGGAGGCCGCAGGCCAGGTGCCGGTGGAGCGCCCGCTTGCCGCGCTCAATACCGCCTTTGCGGGCGACGGTGTGACGATCCGGGTGACGGGCCGCCCGAGCAAGCCCATCAACCTGATCTATACCCATGAGGCGACCGATTCGGACGTGTTCCTGCATCATGTGGTGCGGGTCGAGCCGGGGGCAGAGGCGACGATCCTTGAAAACGGGCCGGCGGCGGCGCGGTTCAACAATTGCATGGAAATCGACATCGCCGATACCGGCAGGCTGCACCTGGTGCGCGCGCAGGGGCGCGATCACGAGCGGCGCGCGGTTACCAATCTCTTTGCCCGGCTGGGGCGCGAAAGCGTGTTCAAATGCTTTACGCTGACGGCCAACGGGATCTTGACGCGCAATGAATGCGTGGTGACGCTGACCGGCGATGATGCCACCGTGCATGTCGCAGGCGCGGCGGTGGGCGATGGCGAGTATCACCAGGACGATACCGTGTTCATCACCCATGACGCAGAGCGCTGCGAAAGCCGACAGGTGTTCAAGAAGGTGCTGAGCAACGGGGCCAAGGGCGTGTTCCAGGGCAAGATCCTCGTGAAGGCGGGGGCGCAGAAGACCGACGGTTACCAGATCAGCCAGGCGATGCTGCTCGACGGTGACAGCGAGTTCCTGGCCAAGCCGGAGCTGGAAATCTACGCCGATGACGTGGCCTGCTCGCATGGCTCGACCTCCGGCGCGATTGACGAGGATGCGCTTTACTATCTGCGCGCACGCGGGATTCCGCGCGATATCGCGACCGACCTTCTGACGCTGGCCTTTGTCGCCGAGGCGGTCGCGGAAATTGAGGATGACGCCTTGCGCGACGAGATCAACGGGCAGGTGGAAACCTGGCTGGACTGGCGCAAGGGCTGATGCCGGTCACGCGCGACATCGTCGCCACCTATCGCGGGCCGCGCCGGGTGGTGCGGCGCCTGCTGAAGATGGGGGTGCGCGAGGATCGGGCGCTTGCGATCCTGATTGCCGCCTGCGTGGTCGTGTTCGTGGCGCAATGGCCGCGGCTGGCGCGCGAGGCGCATCTGTCGGGCGAGGCGCTCAACCCGCTTTTGGGCGGTGCGCTGCTGGCCTGGGTGTTCATCGCGCCCTTGCTGCTTTACGCGCTGGCGCTGGTCACTCACGGCATCGCGCGCCTGATCGGGGGCAGTGGCACGGGCTATGGCGCGCGGCTGGCGCTGTTCTGGGCGTTCCTGGCGGCAAGCCCGCTGATCCTGCTGCACGGGCTGGTGGCGGGATTCATCGGACCGGGGCCGGGATTGCAGGCGGTCGGGCTGATCTGGTGTGGTGTTTTCGGCTGGTTCTGGATATCCGGGCTGCGAGAGGCGGAATGGAGCGCATGATGACAGCCGAAGGGTTCTGGTCGCTGGTGCGGCAGACGCTGGTCGCGCCGCGCGGCGCGGCGGCGCGGCTTTTGTCGCTGGGGCTGCCCGCGCGCGAGGGCTGGCTGGCGCTTGCGGCGATGGCGGTGCTCAACACGCTGGTCTATTCGCTGTCGCTCCGGCTCAGCCCGCCGACCGATCCGGCGATGATGGGCATGATGGCGGGGGCCTTCAATGCGCCGCTCACATTCGCAATTTTCCTGTTTGGCGCGCTGGCGCTGACGGCGCTTGTGTTCACCCATGCCGGGCGCGCGCTGGGCGGGGTGGGCACAGTTGGCGGGATGCTGGTGCTGCTGGCCTGGATGCAGGCGCTGCGCCTGATGGTGCAGTTGGGCCTTTTGGTGCTGGCGCTCATCGCCCCTCCGCTTGCCGGGATCGTGGTGATCGTGGCGGGGCTTTGGGGGCTGTATATCCTGATGGCCTTCATGGCCGAATTGCACGGCTTTGACAGCCTGTGGCGCGCGGCCGGCGTGATCATCATCGCCTTCGTCGCGCTGGTTTTCGGCCTGAGCCTGCTGCTGAGGCTGGTTGGCTTTGGGACCGTCTGAGGGGTGTGAAATGTATGATATCGACAAAATCCGCGCCGATTTTCCGATCCTTGCGCGCGAGGTGAACGGCAAGCCGCTGGTCTATCTCGACAATGGCGCGAGCGCGCAAAAGCCGCAGGTGGTGATCGACGCGATCACGCGCGCCTATGCCCATGAATATGCAAATGTTCACAGGGGCTTGCATTACCTCTCGAACCTCGCCACCGAGAAGTACGAATCCGTGCGCGGCATCATCGCGCGGTTTCTCGGCGTGGCGGATGAACG
Organism: Roseovarius sp. MBR-78; assembly: GCF_040547535.1. Lineage (NCBI taxonomy): Bacteria > Pseudomonadati > Pseudomonadota > Alphaproteobacteria > Rhodobacterales > Roseobacteraceae > Roseovarius > Roseovarius sp. MBR-78. Next base: position 38,701 of record NZ_JBEPPX010000021.1, on the reverse strand, counting down.
GCAGATCGTGCTCAATTCCGGCACCACCGAGGGCATCAACATGGTCGCCTATGGCTGGGCCATGCCGCGGATGCAGGCCGGTGACGAGATCGTGCTGTCGGTGATGGAGCATCACGCCAACATTGTCCCGTGGCATTTCCTGCGCGAGCGGCAGGGCGTGGTGCTGAAATGGGTGGATGTGGATGCACGCGGCGCGCTCGATCCGCAAAAGGTGATCGACGCCATCGGGCCAAAGACCAAACTGGTGGCAATCACCCATCTTTCCAACGTGTTGGGCACCGTTGTCGATGTCAAAGCCATCTGCGACGCGGCGCGCGAGAGGGGCGTGCCGGTGCTGGTCGATGGCTCTCAGGCGGCGGTGCATATGGCCGTGAACGTGGATGATCTTGGCTGCGATTTCTACGCTATCACCGGCCACAAGCTCTATGGCCCCTCCGGCTCGGGTGCGATTTTTGCCAAGAGCGAACGCATGGCCGAGATGCGCCCCTTCATGGGCGGCGGCGACATGATCCGCGAGGTCAGCAAGGACGCGGTGAGCTATAACGACCCGCCGATGAAATTCGAGGCCGGCACGCCCGGCATCGTGCAGACCATCGGGCTCGGCGTGGCGCTCGAATACATGATGAGCGTCGGCATGGACAAGATCGCGGCGCATGAGGCCGATATCGCGACCTATGCGATGGCGCGGCTTTCGGGGCTGAACTGGCTCGGGCTTCAGGGCACGGCCGACGGCAAGGCGGCGATCTTTTCGTTCACCATGAACGGCGCGGCGCACGCGCATGACATCTCGACCATCCTCGACAAGAAGGGCGTGGCGGTGCGCGCGGGCCACCATTGCGCCGGGCCGCTGATGGATCACCTTGGCGTCACGGCGACCTGCCGGGCGTCATTCGCGATGTATAACACCCGTGCCGAGGTGGACGCGCTCATTGACGCGCTGGAGCTTGCCCACGAGCTTTTCGGCTGAATTTGCGATTGCGGGGCAGGGCGCGGGCGGCTATACTGCGCATGAGAGCACCCATAGCTCAGCTGGATAGAGTGTCGCCCTCCGAAGGCGAAGGTCGTAGGTTCGAATCCTACTGGGTGCACCATCGCTTTTTCAACACACTGATTTTCCATGTCTTTTCCCCTATTTTTGAAACTTGATAGGCTGAGTTGGAACTTTTCGGCCATGTTCCGTTCTCGATAGTGCCGGTGTTTTGCTAAAACACCGGATGTCTAGTTCGGCCTCAAGGCCCCGAGGCTGGTGTGAATGTATGTCATATGGCGCTCGGGTGCGGCGTTGATCGCTGCATGTAGCAATGCGAGGTCGCCTTGGTTCGCGACGCGGCGATTTCCCTTCCTCGCACATATCGGCTATAGATCGGTTGATGGGGTCGCCAAAGGTGGCGCGGGAGACGGATGAGCTGTTCGGTGCCAGCCCCTGAGCGAGGCGGGGCTGTCCGCTTGGGCGGGGCATCGTGCAGCATGGCGTGGCCCGAAGGGTAACAGTTAGACGCACATAACATGAGCTTAAATCAACACGCTAGATTGTCTGCAGCCCCGATGATGGACTGGACCGATCGCCATTGCCGCACGTTGCACCGGCATCTCAGCCGACACACCTTGCTCTATACCGAGATGGTCACCGCGCCCGCGCTGGTGCGGGGTGGGGCGGTGCATTTGCTTGACCATTCCCCCGAGGAGCACCCCGTGGCCTTGCAGCTCGGTGGATCAGACCCGGCGGAATTGGCGCAGGCGGCGCGGATGGGGGCGGAGGCGGGGTATCAGGAGATCAACCTCAATTGCGGCTGCCCGTCTGACCGGGTGCAATCGGGCATGATCGGGGCCATCCTGATGACGCGGCCCGCGCTTGTGGCCGAGTGTTGCGCCGCGATGATCGCCGCGCAACCCGTTGAGGTGACAGTAAAATGCCGCATTGGCGTGGATGATCAGACCCCCGAAGATGAGTTGCCCGCGTTCCTTGAGAAGATCGCGGCGGCGGGGGTGAGGCGCGTCATCATCCATGCGCGCAAGGCCTGGCTCGATGGCCTCAGCCCCAAGGAAAACCGCGATATTCCGCCCTTGGAGTATGACCTGGTGCAGCGGATGAAGGCGCTCTTTCCCGATCTGCATATCTCGATCAATGGCGGGGTCACGTCGCTTGACGAGGCCGAGGCGCTGCTGGCCTCGGGGCTGGATGGGGTGATGGTGGGGCGCGCGGCCTATCATCAGCCCGCCGATATCCTGTGTGCCGCCGACCGGGTGATTTTCGGCGAGGCCGGTCCCGACAGCACCCCCGAGGGCGCGGTGCGCGCGATGCTGCCCTATATCGAGGCGCATCTTGCCGGGGGTGGTCGCCTGCATCAGGTCACGCGGCACATGCTGGGCCTCTTTGCGGGCCGTCCGGGCGCGCGCGGCTGGCGGCGGATGCTGTCAGAAGGGGCCACGCGCCCCGGCGCGGGGCCGGAATTGGTCGAGGCGGCGCTGGGGCAGGTGGTGCGCGCGGCGGCGTGAGTCTAGCTGTGCCGGTCGATCAGGCGGCGCGCGGTCGCAGTCAGCGTGACATGGCTCAGGTCGGGCAGGGCGAGCGTTGTCGCCGTCCCGGTGCGGGACATGCGTGTGTAGCGCGGATCGTAATGGGTGCGGATTAACTCTTCCACCAGCCGCGCGAAATCACCCGATGCGGCAAGCGCGCGCCATGCGTCGGCCTGCGCGTGGCCGTGATAGCGCACCAGCCGCGACAGGATCGCGTCGAGCCGGTCCGGGTCGGCGATCAGGTCTTCGTATTCGGCGAGGATATGGCCCACGCGCGCGGCCATCGGCGCGTCGATGCGGGTGCTTTGCGCGTGCCTCATCGCGGTGGCGAGCGCGGGCGGCAGGGTGATGCGCCCGATGCGCGGGCTTTCGGCCTCGACAAAGACCGGGCGCGCAGGGTCGAGTGCGGTCATCGCGGCGGCAAGCGTGCTCTCGAACCCCTTTTGCGCGGGCTGTGCGTGGCCCACCAGGCCAAAGAGCGAGCCGCGATGCGCGGCCATGGCCTCAAGGTCGATCACCTGCGCGCCCGCCTCTGCCAGATGCGCCAGAAGCCGCGTCTTGGCGGTGCCGGTGCCGCCGTCGATCAGCACGATGCGCGCCGGAAAGGCCGCCTCGTAAAGCGCGTGCACCACAAGGCGGCGATAGCTGCGATAGCCGCCCGCGATTACGTCCGCGCGCCAGCCGACCTGTTGCAGGATCACGGTAAACGAGCCCGACCGCTGCCCCCCGCGCCAGCAATAGACCAGCGGTCGCCAGCCGCCAGAGCGGTCCGCCAGCGGCCCTTCGAGATGGGCGGCGGCGTTGCGCGCGACCAGCGCCGCGCCGATCTTGCGGGCAAGAAAGCGGTCCTCTTGCACATAGATCGTGCCCACGCGCGCGCGCTCGGCATCCGAGAGCACGGGTAGGCTGATGGCACCGGGGATGTGATCCTCGGCAAACTCCGAGGGCGAGCGCACGTCGATGATCTGATCGAAGGGGAGGGCGGCGAGACCCGTGAGGCTGTCGAGGGTGGCGGGCACGCTCAGCCCGCCCGCCTTATGCCCATGACGCGGGCGCGCGCGCGCGGGTCGCTGTCGAAAAGCGCGGCTAGTTGTTCGGTCATCGCGCCGGCAAGCTGATCGGCATCGGTGATCGTCACCGCGCGCTCGTAATAGCGCGTCACGTCATGGCCGATGCCGATGGCGAGCAATTCCACCTGTTTGCGGCGCTCGACCATGGCGATCACGTCGCGCAGGTGTTTCTCCAGGTAATTCGCGGGGTTCACGCTCAGCGTGCTGTCATCGACCGGCGCGCCATCGGAAATCACCATCAGGATCTTGCGCGCCTCGCGGCGGGCCACGGTGCGCCTGTGCGCCCATTCCAGCGCCTCGCCGTCGATGTTTTCCTTGAGCAGCCCCTCTTTCATCATCAGGCCAAGATTGTCGCGCGTGCGCCGCATCGGCGCATCGGCGGATTTGTAGATGATGTGGCGCAGATCGTTGAGGCGGCCGGGCAGTTGCGGGCGGCCCTCGGCCAGCCATTTCTCGCGGCTTTGGCCGCCCTTCCAGGCGCGGGTGGTAAAGCCGAGGATTTCCACCTTGACCGAACACCGCTCCAGCGTGCGCGCCAGAACATCGGCGCAGATCGCGGCGATGGAAATGGGCCGCCCGCGCATCGAGCCGGAATTATCGAGCAGAAGCGTCACCACCGTGTCGCGGAACTCGGTATCCTTTTCAATCTTGAAGCTGAGCGGCGTGGTGGGGTTGGCGACCACCCGCGCAAGGCGGCCCGCATCAAGAATACCCTCTTCGAGATCGAATTCCCACGACCGGCTCTGCTGCGCCTGAAGGCGGCGTTGCAGCTTGTTGGCAAGGCGGCTCACCGCGCCCTTGAGTGGCTCCAACTGCTGATCGAGATAGGCGCGCAGGCGCTCTAACTCGACCGGGTCGGCCAGATCCTCGGCGCGGATTTCCTCGTCATGGGTGGCGTCATAGACCATGTAGCCCGGATCGGCCTCCGACGCGGGCGGCGGCGGCGGCGGATCGAGCGGGGCCTCGCCCTCGGGCAATTCGGCTTCCTCGTCCATCTCCTGATCGGCCATCTCGTCGAGGCTCACCTGCGCCTGTTGCGCGTCTTGCTGGTCGTCCTGGGCGCGCTCGGGGTCGGCCTCGGCCTCGTCGCCCTCGCTGTCATCCTCGCCTTGGCTGTCGGGGTCGTCCTCCTCGCCGGTCTCTTCGGCCTCGTCCTCCTGGTCCTCGTCGGGGCGGTCGGGGTCGTCGCCCAACTGGTCGCCATAGCCCAGATCCTCGATGATCCGCCGGGCAAAGCGGGCGAATGCCGCCTGATCGGCCAGCGTCTCTTGCAGCGCCTCGAGCGTTCCGCCTGCCTGTTCCTCGATGAAGCCGCGCCACAGATCCATCACGTTCTGTGCGCCCGGCGGCATGTCGCGGCCGGTGGCGAGGTGGCGGATCAGGTATCCGGCGGCGGCGGGCAGGGGGGCATCGGCGGAATTTGTGATCTGCTCGAAGCCGAGACGCTGCGCATCGGCGGCAATCTTTGAATCGATATTGGTGGCGGTGCCGGGCATGTCGCGCGCGCCCACGGCCTCGCAGCGGGCCGTCTCCATCGCCTCGTAAAGGTCGCGCGCCATGTCGCCGGGCGGCGCATAACGCGCGTGCAGCGCGTCATCGTGGAACCTGTGCCGCAGCGCCAGCGCATCCGCCGTGCCACGCGCAAGCAGCACCTCCTCGCGGGTCATCCGGCGGCTGACCTGCGGCAGGCGCATCGCATCGCCCGAGAGCCCAGCCGGGTCGACCGAGTAGCTCACCGACAGGTCAGAATCGTCGGCCATCACCTTGGTGGCATTGGCCAGCGCCTTCTTGAACGGATCGGCGGGGTTGTCGGTGGGTTTGGTCATGGGATCGCGACAGTGAGTGTGGGGATTAGCGAAGTATTAACCGCGCGTTTGCAATGATGGGCGCGGGCGCTTATCTTGGAGAGTGAGGGAGACGCCCGATGCCGGACACGCCTGAGAACCACACCATCAAGCTGTTGCAGGAGATGCGCAGCGAAATGCGCGAGCAGTTCAACGAAATGCGCGAGCAATTCGAAGACGTAAACACGCGCATCGACGGCGTGACCCATATCCTGACCCTGATGGCCGGGCACCAATACGCGCTCGATGGACGGGTAGAGGCGCTCGAAGACGCGGCCAAGCCCGAGGTCTGACAGGGCCACCCGCGTCACCGCACGCTCACATTCGCAGCACTTTCCGGCAGTTCCTCGTCGAAACAGCGCTGGTAGAATTCGGCCACGGTCTGCCGCTCCAGCTCGTCGCATTTGTTGAGGAAGGTGAGCCGGAACGCATAGCCCACGTTGCGGAAAATAGTGGCGTTCTGCGCCCAGGCGATCACGGTGCGCGGGCTCATCACGGTGGACAACTCGCCATTCATGAAGGCGGTGCGCGAGAGATCCGCCACCGTCACCATGCGGCTCACGGTCTTGCGTCCCTCGGCGGTGTTGTAGAGCGGGTTTTTCGACAGCACGATGGCCACCTCGGCATCGTGGCTGAGGTAATTGAGCGTGGCCACCAGCGACCAGCGGTCCATCTGGCCCTGGTTGATCTGCTGCGTGCCGTGATAAAGCCCCGTGGTGTCGCCGAGGCCCACCGTGTTGGCGGTCGCAAAGAGGCGGAAATAGGGGTTCGGCGTGATCACCTCGTTCTGGTCCAGCAGGGTCAGCTTGCCATCGGCCTCCAGCACGCGCTGGATCACGAACATCACATCGGCGCGGCCCGCGTCATATTCGTCGAACACGATCGCGGTGGGGTTGCGCAGCGCCCAGGGCAGGATGCCCTCGTGAAATTCGGTCACCTGCACCCCGTCGCGCAGCTTGATCGCGTCCTTGCCGATGAGGTCGATCCGGCTGATATGGCTGTCGAGGTTGACGCGCACGCAGGGCCAGTTGAGCCGCGCCGCGACCTGCTCGATATGGGTGGATTTGCCGGTGCCGTGATAGCCCTGGATCATCACGCGGCGGTTATGGGAAAACCCGGCAAGGATCGCCAGCGTCGTGTCAGGATCGAATTTATAGGTCGAATCGAACTCGGGCACACGGTCGGTGCGGGTGGCGAAGCCCTTCACGATCATGTCGGTGTCGATGCCAAAGGTTTCGCGCACGGCGATCTCTTCGGTTGGTTTCGCGTTGATGTCGAGTGTTCCGTCCGCCATGTCGCCCGGTCCTTCAGATCGCGTCGTTTATCGGTGCCGTCGTGTTCGTGCCGTGGTGCAACATATCGCGGCCAAGGGCAAGGGAAAGGGGCGGCGCTACTTTGCCAGCACCGCACCCTCGGGCGCGCGGGCGGGGACGAGCGCGTCCGGCAGGCCGCCGCCGCCATCGGCGGCAGCCCCGTGGCGCGCGCCCGCCAGCCCATCAGCTGCGGCCGCGGCGCTCGAACCGGGGCAGCATGGCCGAGAAGTCGCGCCCCTTGCCGTCCTCACCCTCGACGAACTGCGCATAAAGATCGCAGGCCGCGCGGCCCATCGGCGTATCGGCATCCGCCGCCTCTGCGGCCTGTTGCGACAGGCGCAGATCCTTGAGCATCAGGTCGGCGGCGAAACCGGGGGTGTAGCCGTTATCGGCGGGCGATTTCGGCCCCACGCCCGGCGCGGGGCAATAGGCGTTCATCGACCAGCTATAGCCCGAGGAGGTGCTCACCACGTCGAACATCGCCTGCCGGTCCAGCCCCAGCTTGTCGGCAAGGGCAAAGGCCTCGCAAGTGGCGATCATGGTCACGCCAAGGATCATGTTGTTGCAGATCTTGGCCGCTTGCCCGTTGCCGGATGGGCCGCAGTGAACCGCCTTTTGCCCCATGATATCAAATAGCTCCGAGGCGATCTTGAAGCCCTCCTCGTCACCGCCCACCATGAAGGTGAGCGTGCCCGCCGCCGCCCCGCCGACGCCGCCCGACACTGGCGCATCGAGCGCCGAAAGCCCCGCCGCCACAGCATCGGCCGCCACATCGCGGGCCGATTGCACATCGACGGTAGAGCAATCGAGCAGCACCGCGCCCGTCTCCATCGCCGGGATCACCTCGGCGGCGACGCGGCGCAGGATATCGCCATTGGGCAGCATGGTGATGACCACCGCCGCGCCCTTGGCCGCCTCGGCGGCACTCGCGGCGGCACTTACCCCCTCGGGCATCGGCGCGGCGAGATCAAAGCCTGCCACCTCGTGCCCGGCCTTGGCGAGATTGGCCGCCATCGGCGCGCCCATATTGCCCAGCCCGATAAATCCGATCTTCATTGTGTCTCCTCCGTTTCGAGTGTCAGGGCATCCTTGCCCAAGGGCCGCAGCATCTGCGACACCGCCACGCCCGGCAGGCTGTCAAGCCCATGTTTCCATTGCGGTTTGCGGTCCTTGTCGATGATCGCGGCGCGAATCCCTTCCAGCAAATCGCCCTGCTCCATCGCACGATAGGTGAAGCGGTATTCAAGGCCAAGGGCGCGCGCGATATCCGCCGACGGGCCGCGCAGCCGGTGCACCATCTCGACCGCGCAGGCCATCGACAGCGGCGAATTGCGCGCCATCGCCTTGAGCGTATCGCGCGCGAAATCGCTGTCCGTGGCGCGCAGCGCGTTGAGGATATCCTGCAAGCCCTCGCCGCCGAAATGCGCGTCTACCTCAGCCTGCCGGGCGCGCAGCACCCCCTCTGGCGGGGCCTCGGCATGGGTCGCGATCACGCCCGGATCGCCGCTCTCAACCAGCGCGGCACCCATGTCAGACCACTTTAACTGTGGAACGTAAAAATCGGAAAAGCCACAATAAATGGAATCATCCGGCCCCATGCGTGTGGCCGTGGTGCCAAGATATTCGCCCATCCGCCCCGGCGCGCGCGCCAGCAGAAGCGACCCGCCCACATCCGGCACCAGCCCGATGCCACATTCCGGCATGGCGATTTGCGTGCTCTCGCACACCACCCGGTGCGAGCCGTGGCACGACACGCCGACGCCGCCGCCCATGACAAAGCCCTGCATCAGCGCCACGTAAGGTTTGGGGTAGCGGGCGATCTTGGCGTTCAGCCGGTATTCATCGGCCCAGAACCGCCGCCCATAGGCGAAATCGCCCGCGCGACCGGTGTCATAAAGCTGCTGGATATCGCCGCCTGCACAGAACGCGCGATCCCCCTCGGCGTCGATCACCACCAGCGCCACGTCCTCATCCGCGCGCCAGTCGTCAAGCGCCGCCTCAATCGCCATCGCCATGTCATAGCTCAGCGCATTGAGCGCGCGGGGCCGCGTCAGCGTGATCCGCCCCGCGCGCCCCTCCTTGCGGATATGGATATCGCCGCTCATTGGTCTGCCAGCATCTGCCGCGCCACAATGAGGCGCATGATCTCGTTGGTCCCCTCAAGAATTTCGTGCACGCGCAGGTCGCGCACCAGCTTCTCGATCCCGTAATCGGCCAGATAGCCGTAACCGCCATGCAGTTGCAGGCATTGGTTGACGATGCGACTGCCCGCCTCGGTCACGAATTTCTTGGCCATCGCGCAGAACTTGGTGGCGTCAGGCGCGTCATTGTCAAGCTTCCACGCCGCCTGCCGCAGGAAGGTGCGCGCCGCCTGAAGCTCGATCTCCATATCCGCCAGCCGGAATTGCAGCGCCTGGAACTGGTCGATGGATTTGCCGAACGCCTTGCGCTCGGCCATGTAGCGCAGGGTCATGTCGATGGCCTGCTGCGCGGCGCCCAGCGAACAGGCGGAGATATTGAGCCGCCCGCCATCCAGCCCGTTCATGGCATAAGTGAAACCCTTGCCCTCTTCTCCGACCAGGTTCGCGGCCGGAATGTTGCAATTGTCAAACTGCACTTGGCGCGTCGGCTGTGCCTTCCAGCCCATCTTGTCCTCCAGCCCGCCAAAGCTGAGGCCCGGTGCGCCATCCTCGACATAGACGGTCGAGATGCCCTTGGGTCCGTCCCCGCCGGTGCGCACCATGACCACGTAAGCATCCGAATAGCCGCCCCCCGAGATGAACGCCTTGCTGCCGTTGAGGGTATAGCCCTCATTGGTGCGCTCGGCGCGGGTGCGCAGCGCGGCGGCGTCCGAGCCCGATCCCGGCTCGGTCAGGCAGTAGGAGAGCACCGTTTCCATGCTCATCGCGCGCGGCAGAACGCGCGCCTTCATCTCGTCGCTGGCGAATTTGTCGATCATCTTGGCGCACATGTTGTGGATCGACAGAAACGCCGCCACCGCCGGGCAGGCCATCGACAGCGCCTCGAATACCAGCGTCGCATCGAGCCGCGTGAGGCCAGACCCGCCTGCCTCCTCGCTCACGTAAAGCCCGCCAAAGCCAAGCGCCGCGATCTCGGGCCATAGCTCTTTCGGGATCGTGCCCGCCGCCTCCCAGTCGCGGGCATGGGGCGCGATCCGGTCCTGCCCGAAGGCATGGGCCATGTCGAAAATGGCGGTTTGTTCCTCGGTCAGGGCGAAATCCATGGGCGGCTCCTGTGACGGCTTGGATCGGGTGAATTGAACGCATGTTAAATTACAAATCCTTGCAACAGTTTTGCAAGGGACGATGTGGGCAAAGGGGCGCTGTCGCGGGTGCGCCATGGAGCATCTATGGCGTGATCGCCTGTTTTGCAGTAAATTACCGTCCATATTCCAATGTCCGATTTCTCGAAAATGGCGGCTTGCAGGGGAAAAGCCCTGTAAGGGGAAGGGTCACCTGGCCAAGACAGGTGCCGCCCCCATCTCACCGCTCCCCGAGGGGGCTTGCATCCGCGCGCGCAATATTGTTGCGTGGCGCGGCATTGCAACAACGGAGTGGCCCGATGCGCATCGCCCTTTATCCCGGCACGTTCGACCCGATCACGCTGGGCCATATCGACATCATCCGCCGCGCCGCCGTGCTGGTTGATCGCCTCGTGATCGGCGTGGCGATCAACCGCGACAAGGGGCCGCTTTTCTCGCTGAAGGAGCGCGTGGCGATGATCGAGGCGGAATGCGTGGCGCTCACCGAGGAGACCGGCACCGAGATCGTCGCCCACCCGTTCGACAACCTGCTCATCCATTGCGCCCATGACGTGGGCGCGCAGATCATCGTGCGCGGGCTGCGCGCGGTGGCGGATTTCGAATACGAATTCCAGATGGTCGGCATGAATCGCGCGCTCGACAACACGGTGGAGACGGTGTTTCTCATGGCCGATGCCGGCCACCAGGCGATCGCGTCGAAACTGGTCAAGGAAATCGCGCGGCTCGGCGGCGATGTGACGCGTTTCGTCACGCCCCCGGTGCGGGTGGCGCTGGCCGGGAAATTCAACTGAAAGGGGGCGCGCGCCCCCCGTGCCAGATCGGGCCGTCTGCGTCAGGTATGGACCACGCGCCCTGCGCTCAGACTCCGCGCGACATTGCCGCCACGCCGGTGCGCGCCATGTCGACAAGGCCCAGCGGGCGCATCAACTCGGCGAACGCGTCGATCTTTTCGGGCGCGCCGGTGATCTCGAAGACAAAGCTCTTGAGCGTGCTGTCGACCACCTTGGCGCGGAAGATATCCGCCAGCCGCAGCGCCTCCACGCGCTTGTCGCCCTCGCCCTCGACCTTCAACAGCGCCAGTTCGCGCTCGACCGCTGGTCCTTCCACGGTGAGGTCATGCACCTCGTGCACCGGCACGATGCGGCCAAGCTGCGCCTTGATCTGCTCGATCACCTGCGGTGTGCCGGTGGTGACGATGGTGATGCGGCTGGTGTGGCCGGTATGGTCCACCTCGGCCACGGTGAGGCTGTCGATATTGTAGCCCCGGCCCGAGAAAAGGCCGATCACCCGCGCCAAAACGCCGGGCTCGTTATCGACGATCACGGCGAGCGTATGGGTCTCCTGCACATCCGAGAATTGCGGCCGCAGGTTATAGGCCGAATGCTTGGACGAGCCTTTCTTGATTTTCAGGGCGGACATGAGCGCGATCCTGTGTTGTGGTTTCAGAGGGTTTGGGGGCTGATCGGGTCTGGTTTGCGCATGGCATGGCGCAGGCAGGCAAGCAACGCGACAATGTTGACGGGAACAAAGACGAAGCGAAAGACCTCTATGCCCGCACCGGTGCTCAGCATGGCAAGAAACGGTGGGGCGAGGCCGAGCCACATCGCCAGGCCAAGGGCCGCCGCGCCGGGTTTTGCGACCAAAACCCCGGCCCGCCACATGAACAGCGCCGCCGGCACCAGAAACGCGGATTCGTAGAACCACAGATACGGCGAGGCGAGCGGGATCACCGCAAAGAGAATCGCGGCGCGCAGGTCGGGCGATGCCGTCCGGCTGCGCCAACTGAGAAAGACGATGAGGGCGCAGGCCGCTGTGACGCTCCACTGAAGCGCCAGCGCCAGCGGCTCGCCGACACCAGCCCCGACCATCGCGGAATAGGGGCTTACCATGAGATCCATTCCCGCGATGTTCGCGCGCACCATATCGCCGTGAAGGCGCATCATATCCAGCATTCGGGGCCAGTAGCCGATCCCGAACAGCCCTGTCGGCACCGCCGCCAACACCGCGGTGGTGAGCACGGCCGACAGGATTGCCCGCCACGCCCCGCAGGCCACGAGCATCACCGGCAACAGCACCCCCAGTTGTGGCTTCAGCGTCAGGCACCCGATGCAGATACCGGCCAGGATCGGGCGATCCGCCCGCAGGGCCGCCAGCGCCGCGATCAGCCCGGCCATCCACAACATGGTGGTCTGTCCGACGATGAGACTTGGCATTACCGCCGGTGCCAGCGCCACGGCAAGCAGAACCTGGGGCCGGCCCGCGACAAAGCGGCGGACAGCAAGCGCGAATGCAACAAGCCCGATCGCATCGAATACGAACCACGCGGCCCAGAAAGGCAGTAGCCCAAGCGGCATGAGCGCCATCATGAAGCCGGGCGGATAGGCCCAGGGCATCCAGTCGGGATCGACGTTGCCGGCTGCCTGCTGAAGCCGCGCCACGTCGAACGCGTCGAAGGGCAGGCCCTGCAACGCCAGTTTCGCCGCCGCCCAGAACACGTAGAAATCGATGGTGAACGCGCTCTCGCCCGACCCCGAAAGCTCGATCACCCCCGCGACCTGGAAGGCAATGACGAACACGAGCGTTGCGGCAACGCCGAGGATCGCCAACTGCCAGCCGCGCCTGTGATCGAAAACGGCAAGCCGCGCGTCCGCGCGGCAATCCGTCGTCTCGGGCAATGCCCGGTTGCCGGGAATGTCCTGCGCCGCCGTCATGCCAGCACCGCCTGGCCTGCCTTGATCGCGCCCTTGGTGCCGACTTTGTTGAGTTTCAGGGCGGGCATTCGATGTTCCTTGGTGTTGTCGGGCGTTTGCGGGTGGTGGATGAAACCCACCATCACACCAACACCGCCCCGCCTGCCTTGATCGCGCCCTTGGTGCTGGCCTCGCCCAAGAGCATCTTGTTATGCGGTTCGCCCGAGGGGATCATCGGGAAGCAGTTTTCGTGTTTCTCCACCAGGCAATCGAAGATCACCGGCCCGTCATGGGCCAGCATCTCCATGATTGCGTCGTCAAGATCGGCGGGGTCGCGGCACAGGATGCCCTTGGCCCCGAACGCCTCGGCCAGTTTCACGAAATCGGGCAGCGATTCCGACCACGAGGACGAATACCGCTCGCCATGCAGCAATTCCTGCCATTGGCGCACCATGCCGAGGCGCTCGTTGTTGAGGATGAACTGCTTGACCGGCAGGCGGTATTGCATTGCCGTGCCCATCTCCTGCATGTTCATCAGCCACGACGCCTCGCCCGCCACGTTGATCACCAGTGCATCCGGGTGGGCCATCTGCACCCCGATCGAGGCCGGAAAGCCGTAGCCCATGGTGCCAAGCCCGCCCGACGTCATCCAGCGGTTGGGGTCCTCAAAACCCAGATATTGCGCCGCCCACATCTGGTGCTGGCCCACTTCGGTGCAGATATAGCGATCATGCCCCTTGGTCAGCGCCTCAAGCCGCTCCAGCGCGTATTGCGGTCGGATCACCGGGCCGGATTGCTTGAACTTCAGGCAATCGACCTTGCGCCACTCGTCGATCCGCTCCCACCATTTGGCGATTCCCTCGGCATTGACCTTGCGCCCGCGCGCCTTCCAGACCTTGAGCAGGTCTTCGAGCACATGGGCGATGTCGCCGACGATGGGGATATCGGTCTTGATGACCTTGTTGATCGACGACGGGTCGATGTCGATATGGGCCTTGATGCTGTCAGGGCTGAACGCATCGAGCCGCCCGGTGATCCGGTCGTCAAAACGCGCGCCGATATTGATCATCAGGTCGCAGCCATGCATCGCCATATTGGCCTCGTAAAGCCCGTGCATGCCGAGCATCCCGAGCCAATGCTTGCCGCTCGCGGGATAGGCCCCGAGGCCCATCAGGGTGGAGGTGATCGGAATCCCCGTCGCCTCGACCAGTTCGCGCAAAAGCTGGCTGGCGGCGGGGCCGGAATTGATGACGCCGCCGCCGGTATAGAAAATCGGGCGTTTGGCCTTCTCGATGGCCGCGACAAGATCGGTGATGCCCTCGATATCGCCCTTGACCTGCGGCTGATAGTGGTGCGTGCGCGCCTGTTTCGGTCCGACATATTCGGCGCTGGCGAATTGCACATCCTTGGGTATGTCGATCAGCACCGGTCCCGGACGCCCCGAGGTGGCGACATGGAACGCCTGGTGGATGATGTCCGACAGGTTCCTGGTGTCCGACACGAGCCAGTTATGCTTGGTGCAGGGGCGCGTGATGCCCACGGTGTCGGCCTCCTGAAAGGCGTCGGTGCCGATCATGAAGGTGGGCACCTGGCCCGTCAGCACCACCAGCGGGATCGAATCCATCAGCGCATCGGTGATGCCGGTCACGGCATTGGTGGCCCCCGGCCCCGAGGTCACCAGCACCACGCCCGGCTTGCCGGTGGAGCGGGCATAGCCCTCGGCGGCGTGAACCGCGCCCTGCTCATGGCGCACAAGGATGTGGCGAATGTCGTTTTGCTGGAAAATCTCGTCATAGATCGGCAGCACCGCGCCGCCCGGATAGCCGAATACGACCTCCACGCCCTGATCCCTGAGGGCCTGGACCACCATTTTCGCTCCGGTCATCTGACGTGTCATGTGCCTCGTGCTCCGTCTACTACGTCATTGCGGTTTCGCATAAAAAAGCCCCCGGTCGCATCGCGGGGGCGCATGGGAGGCCGAAAGGGTGTTTCGGTTACCGGCCCGTGCGCCATTTGCCTACGATGCCTACACGCGTGGTCATGCCACCTGCTCCTCATGCTGCGTGGCGGCGACATTAGGTCCGGGGGCGGGGGGCGTCAACCCGATCCGGCGGATAAAATGTCGCAAACAGCCGGTATTTTTTGCATTTGTTGCGCAAGATACCGTGTCGCCCGCTGGTGCCGCGACAAACGGATGTTACATACATACCCGATGCTGGGCCAACTTGATCCGGTGCCAGCGACAGGAGCCTGCCATGACCGATTTCAACGACCTCACCCTTTCCGCCGATGACTGGGACGAGTTGCACGACCCGCGCCCCGACGAGACCGATTTCGACCGGGTGATCGCCGCCGCCCTGTCGCGGCGCGGCTTTCTCTCGGGGCTGGTGGCCTTCGGCTCGGGCGCAGCCGCGATGGGGCTGGGCGCGGCGCTGCCGGGCGCGGCGCGCGCCGAGGGGCGGTTCGCCTTTACCCCCATCGCGGCGCAGGCCGACACCACCGTTCATGTGCCCGAGGGCTATGACTGGCAGGTGCTGGTGCGCTGGGGCGATGGGCTGTTTTCGGACGTGGCCGATTTCGACAATGCCACAGGCGGCGCAGAAGGCGATGCCGACCGGGTCTTCGGCGAGAATAATGACGGGATGGAGTTTTTCCTGCTGGGCGACCGGCAGGTGATCGCGGTCAACCACGAATATGTCAACCGCGACGTGAACCTGCCGCAGCGCGCCGATGGCACGCCCGAGAGCCTTGAGGATGTGCGCAAGCTACAAAAGCTGCAAGGCGTCACCGTGATGGAAGTGGCCGAGGGGGCGCAGGGCTGGCACGTGGTCAAGGACAGCCCGGTCAACCGCCGCATCACCCACCTCACCCCGATGACGCTGAGCGGCCCGGCAGCGGGCCATGAGCTGCTGCGCACCAAGGCCGATCCGACCGGCCGGCAGGCGCTTGGCACGTTCAACAATTGCGGCTCGGGGCGCACGCCCTGGGGCACCTACCTGACCTGCGAGGAAAATTTCAACGGCTATTTCGGCACCACCGACGCGGGCGCGGCGCTGCCAGAGGATTACGCGCGCTACGGCATCCGGGCCGAGGGGCGCGGCTATGATTATCACAAATACGATGCACGGTTCGATGTCGCGCAAAACCCCGCCGAGCCGCGCCGCGCGGGTTACGTGGTGGAAATCGACCCTTCGGATGCGTCCTCGACGCCGGTCAAACGCACCGCGCTTGGCCGCTTCAAGCACGAGAATGCCGAACTGGTGCTCGCCCCCGATGGCCGCGTCGTGGTCTATATGGGCGATGACGAGCGCGGCGAGTTTCTTTATAAATACGTCTCCGAGGGCAGCTATGCGCCGGGGGGCGACACGTCCGGATTGCTCGACCGGGGCACGCTCTACGTGGCGCGGTTCGATGAGGATGGCACCGGGCGGTGGCTTGCGCTCACGCCCGAGACGACCGGCATGGCGCTTGCCGAAATCTGCATCCTGACGCGGCAGGCGGCCTCCATCGTGGGGGCCACCACGATGGACCGGCCTGAATGGGTAGCGACAAACCCGCTGCGCGCCGAGGGGTATTGCGCGCTGACCAACAACAAGAACCGCGGCATCAAGCCCAATGCCGGCGGCGACGCCACGCCGGTGGGCGGGCCGAACCCGCGCGCCGAGAACCACTATGGCCAGATCCTGCGCTGGCGACCTGCGGGCGAGGATCACACCGCCGAGGCGTTCACATGGGACCTCTACGTGATGGCGGGCAATCCCACCGTGCACGGCGACGCCTATGCCGGCAGCGCCAATATCCACGAGGGCAATCTCTTCAACTCGCCCGACGGGATGGCCTTTGACAGCACGGGCCTCTTGTGGATCCAGACCGATGGCGATGACGGCAACGAGGGCGATTTCGCGGGCATGGGCAACAACCAGATGCTGGTGGGCGATCCGGTCTCGGGGCGGATCGAGCGGTTCCTGACCGGGCCCAATGGCTGCGAGGTGACGGGGCTCGCGTGGTCGGCGGACCGGCGCGCGATGTTCGTGGGCATCCAGCACCCCGACGCGCCCTTTCCCGATGGCGAGGGGCGGCTGCCGCGCTCGTCCATCGTGGTGGTGACGCGGGCCGACGGGGGGGCCATCGGCTGACGCCGGGTAGCTGCTCAGACCGGCGGCGGCACAGCCTGAGTTTGTGCCGCCGCCCACTCTGCGGAACGCCCCCGCGCTGTTGCCGATCCGCCATCGCGGCCTGACAAGGGCGGATCGGCTTGGCGACCCGGCAACAGGGGGCTTTGCGGCTGCCCCGCGCCTCAGTTGCCGAGGAACGGGTTGGGATCGAGGCTTTCGATCCCGTCGCGCACCTCGAAATGCAGCGCCGGGTTGCCCGAGGCGGGCAGCTTGCCGATGGTCTGGCCGCGTTCCACGGTCGCGCCCTTCTCGACGGTCAGTTGCGCGAGGTTGGAATAGACCGTGAGCAGGTTGCCCTCGTGGCGGATGACGGCGATGGGGCGGCCGTCGCTATCCTCGATCACCGCCGCCACGGTGCCCGCCCCGGCGGCGCGCACCGACGCGCCGGGTGCGCCTGAAATGTCGATCCCGTCATTGCGGCCCTTGGCATAATCGCGCACGATCGCCCCGTCGAGCGGCCGGGCAAGGCGCGCCTCGCGCGTTTTGGTCTGGCTCTGGCCCAGGTCGGGCGCGGCCACCGGCTCGGGCGTGGTGGTCTCGGGCGCGGGCAGGGGGCGGTCGGCGCTTGGCGGCTCGGGGGCGCGAGAGGTGCCGCCGGGAGGGGTGATCGCGGCCTGTTGCTGCTCTTGCTCGCGTTCTTCGGTGCGGGCCTGGGGGCGCGTCCCGGTGGCGGGCACGGGGATCAGCAGGAATTGCCCCTCGCGCACGGTAAAGCGCGAATCGAGCCCGTTCCAATCGGCGAGGCTACGCACCGGCACGTTGTAGAGCCGCGAGATGGAATAGGCGGTCTCGCCGCGCGCAACCTTATGGCGCACGGGCTCTACCGCGCTCGGGGTCTTCGGGGCGGGGGCGGGGGCAAGGGGGCTGGTCTGGATCTTGTCGCCATCGGCGCGCTCGATGGCGCTGCCTGCGAGCGCCGCGATATCGGCGTCGGGACGGATCGGGCCGCCCTCGGGCTCGGCGACGCGGCGGGGCAGGGCGACGATCTCGCCCTCGCGCAGGATGTCGCCGGTCTGGATGCCGTTATAGCGGGCAAGCTCGGGCGCATCGGCACCGATCCGCGTGGCAAGCTTCGCCAGCGTGTCGCCGCGCTGGGCCACCGCGACCTGGTAGCCGGGATAGGAGATGATGCCGCGCGCATCGGGTGCGGGGCGTGCGGCGGTGGCGGTGCGCGCCGCCTCGGCGGTGCTGGGCGCGTTGCCGAAACCGCCGCGCATGTCGATATCGAGCGGTGCGCTGCACCCGGCGAGGGCAAGCGCCATGCCAATCCCAACCGTGACCCCGCGTGGAAAACGTCGCGTTTCAATACTCATGTCACTATCCCTTGTTGCTCGCCGGTGCCTGCCTCAGCCATCGCGCCCCAGCCCCTCGACCAGCGGCACGAAGCGCACCGGGCGCAGCTCGTCATAATCATACCCGGTCTCGTGCCGGGTCACGCGGATGAGTTGCTGCACCGCGTCCGACTGGCCCACGGGCAGCACCATGATACCGCCGATGCGAAGCTGCGCCAAGAGCGGGCCGGGCGGGTCTTCGGCGGCGGCGGTGACCAGAATACGGTCGAACGGGGCCTGCTCGGGCAGGCCAAAGCTGCCATCGGCGGTGAGGCAGACGATATTCGTCAGATCGAGCGCGGCAAAGATCGCCGAGGCCTCGCGCACAAGCTGGCGGTGGCGGTCCACGGTATAGACGCGGCGGGCAAGCTGGCTCAGGATCGCGGCCTGATAGCCCGAGCCGGTGCCCACCTCCAGCACCTTGTCGCGGCCCGTCAGCCGCAGCGCCTGCGTCATCAGCCCCACCACCGAGGGCTGGCTGATGGTCTGGCCGCAGGCGATGGGCAGCGGCATGTCCTCATAGGCGCGTTCCGCGAAATAGCCGCGCACGAAGGGGCCGCGGTCGATCCGCTCCATTGCCGTCAGCACGCGCGCATCCGTCACCCCGCGCGAGCGGAGCGCAAACAGGAACTGCATCTTGCGTTCGGCGATATGATCGGCCCCGTCGCTCATTCGATCGCCCTGAGTGCCTCCAGCGCGTCATGCGCGGTGAGGTCCGCACGCATCGGCGTGACCGAGATATAGCCCTGAAGGTTCACATCCGCGTCCGAGCCGGGGCTGGTGGGCATGTTCTGCGGCGCGCCGGTGACCCAGAGAAACCGCCGCCCCGAGGGCGCGAGATGGGGCTCTACGCCAAAGCCCATGTCGCGGCGAAAGCCCTGTGGCGCGGCGCGGATACCCTTGACCTCTGCGGCCGGGACGGGGGGAAAGTTGATGTTGTAGAAGATGCCGTAATCGTCGCGCGTCCATACGCCCTTGTCCAGAAGGCGTTGCAGCGTGGGCAGGCCGTGCACGCGCGCCGCCTCGAACGTGTCGGGCAGGTCGCGGTTCTCGGGGCCGTAATACTGGCTCAGCGCCACCGCCGGCACGCCCTGCAACGCGGCCTCCATCGCGGCGCCCACGGTGCCGGAATAGACCGCGTTTTCAGCCGCGTTGTTGCCCCGGTTGACGCCCGAGAGCACCAGATCGGGGGGCGCGTCCTTCATCACGTCGTGCAGCCCTGCCAGTACGCAATCGGCGGGGCTGCCCTCGGCGGCAAAGCGGCGCTCGGCCATCTGGCTGATCATCATGGGCCGGGTGTAGGAAATGCAGTGGCCGACGCCCGATTGCTCGAACGCGGGTGCCACGGTCCAGACCTCGCCCGCGTCGCCGGCAAGCGCGGTGGCGATGCCCTCCAGCACCGCCAGCCCCGGCGCGTTGATGCCGTCGTCATTGGTGATGAGAATGCGCATGATGCCCCGCCCGGTTTGCTGCCTGCCTGTGAAGCCTGTCTAACGCGTGCGCCGCGCGGCAACAAGCAGGCGCGGGGGGGCAGGGCAGCGGCGCGGCAGCATCAGCTTGCGTATCGCGCCGCCAGCTACATCCCCGAAAGCGCCTCGCGCACGCCGTCGCCCATGGCCGCGCGGAGCCGCTCCAGCCCGCGGTCGCGCAATTGCCGCACCCGCTCACGCGAGACACCGTGCAGCGCGCCAAGCTCCTGAAGCGTGAGCGGCGGATCGGCCAGCACGTTGGACACCACGATATGGCGCTCGCGCGTGGGCAGGGCGTGGAAATGGTCGATCATGGCGGCGCGCAGCCGCGCGCGGTCGTGACGCCGGGCAATCTCGGCCTCGGTGTCGCAGTCCGGGTCGGGGAGCAGGTCCATCGCCTCGGCCCCGTCCTCGCCCACCGCCGCGTGCAGCGAGGCGTCGGACTGGCCGAATTGCTGCCGCATCTGGGCCAGCGAGTGCGCATCGACCCCGAGTGCGGTGGCAAGACGCGCCTCGCGCGCGGCGGGGTCTTCGCCGGGGCGCTGCGGCAGGGCGTTCTCGATTTGGCCCAGCCGGAAGAACGCGACCCGCGCCTTGGCCGACCGCCCGCGCCGCACCAGCGACCAGTTGAGCAGCCGGTAATCCTGCAATTCGGCGCGAATCCACCAGGCGGCATAGGTCGAAAACCGGATGCCGCGATCCGGGTCGAACCCGTCGGCGGCGCGCATCAGGCCGATATAGGCCTGTTGCATCAGGTCGGGATCATCCTGCGCGCGGGCCTTGGTAAAGCGCGCCACCATCGCCTGCACCAGCGGGGCAAACGCCGTGACCAGCCGGTTGCGCGCCGCCACGTCGCCCCGCTCGCGCCAGGCGCGGGCCAGCAGCACCTCTTCCTCGGCCCCCAGAAGTGCGGGGCGGTTGGATCGCGCGGGCGCGCGCGCAGGAAAATGGGGCTTGTTCATGGGTCGGGTCCGGTATCGTGCCGCGATATGATTTCGACTCGAAACTATATGGTTGCGCGGCTCTGGTCAAACCGATATCGACTCGCTATTACTATCGCATGAGCGATCCCGCAAATCCCCAGGCCGCCCCCGGCACGCTGGCCGAACTGCTCGTGCATGTCGGGCGCTCGGCGCGTGGCGACGATGGCGCGCCCGCGCGGCTCACGGATGCGCAATGGACGGCGCTGCGCTTTTTCGCGCGCGCGATCCGGGCCTCGCGCACGCCCTCGGCATTCGCCAGTTTCCAGGCGACGACGCGCGGCACGGCCTCGCAGACCATCAAGACGCTGGAGGCGCGCGGCCTCTTGGAGCGCCGCCGCTCCGAGAGCGACGGGCGCAGCGTGCGATTCGAGGTGACGCAGGCGGGGCGCGCGATGCTGGAGGCCGATCCGCTGCGCCACCTGATGGCGGCGATCGCGCATCTACCCGAGGCGGACCGCGCGGCGCTGGCGCGGATATTGCCCGATCTGTCGGCGCAGATCGCGGGCGCGCGGGGCGCGGCGCAGGTGGGCACCTGCGGCAATTGCGACCATTACGAGGGGCGCGGCGGTGGCGGCTATTGCGCCTGCGTGGCGCAAAGCCTCGCGCCGTTCGAGATCGGCCAGCTTTGCACGCGGTTCAGCCCGCGCGCGGCGGCGGAATAGGGAGGGGGGCTGTCTGCCCCCCTGAGGATATTTTCGGCAAGATGACGCTCAGGCGAGCGTGCCGTCGGGGGTGAGCACGGTCTTGCCGCCAAGATAGGGGGTGAGCGCCTCGGGCAGGCGCACCGCGCCATCCGCCTGTTGCCCGTTTTCCAGCACCGCGATCAGGCAGCGCCCCACCGCCAGCCCCGAGCCGTTGAGCGTGTGCAGGAATTCGGGCTTTCCGCCGCTGGCGGGGCGAAAGCGGGCGTTCATGCGCCGCGCCTGGAAATCATCGCAGACCGAGACCGACGAGATTTCGCGATAGGTGTTCTGCCCCGGCAGCCAGACCTCGATATCATGGGTGCGCCGCGCGCCGAACCCCATGTCGCCGGTGCAGAGCACGATGGTGCGGTAGGGCAGGCCGAGGCGCTTCAGGATGCCTTCGGCGCAGGCGGTCATGCGGTCGAGCTCGGCGCGGCTGTGATCGGGGTGGGTGATCGAGACCATCTCGACCTTCTCGAACTGGTGCTGGCGCAGCATCCCGGCAGTGTCGCGCCCCGCCGATCCGGCCTCGGAGCGGAAACACTGGGTATGGGCGACCATGCGGCGCGGCAGGCTGGCCTCGTCCACCGTCTCGCCATGCACGAGATTGGTGAGCGTCACCTCGGCGGTGGGCACCAGCCACCAGCCATTGGTGGTCTCATAGCTGTCCTCGCCGAATTTCGGCAATTGCCCGGTGCCCTGCATCATCTCGGGGCGCACAAGGACGGGCGTCCAGGTCTCGGTCAGGTCGTTCTCGGTGATATGCGTGTCGAGCATGAATTGCGCCAGCGCCCGGTGGAGCCGCGCCACCGCGCCCGAGAGCACCACGAAGCGGCTGCCCGAAAGCTTGGCCGCGGCCTCGAAATCCATGCCGGCGGTGACGGCGGGCAGGTCGTAATGCTCTCTCGGCGTGAAATCGAACGTGGCGGGCGTGCCCCAGCGGTGCAATTCGACGTTGTCGGCCTCATCGGCGCCGTCGGGCACGTCATCATGCGGCAGGTTGGGCAGGCCCATCAGCCGCTCGGTCAGTTGCGCGTCGAGATCGCGCGCCTGCGATTGCATCGCGGCCACTTCGGCCTTCTTCTCGGTGACCAGCGCGCGCAGGCGCTCGAATTCGGCCTCGTCGCCGCGCGCCTTGGCGGCACCGACCTCCTTGGAGGCGCGGTTCTGCTCGGCCTGCGCGCTCTCGGCGGCATGGATGCGCGCGCGGCGTGCCTCGTCAAGCACGAGGATCTCGGCCGCGACCGGCGCAAGGCCGCGCCGGGCCATCGCCGCATCAAAGGCCTCCGGGGTGTCGCGGATGGCGCGGATATCGTGCATGGGGCTGGTCCTCGTGATGATCTGAATCGTCTCTCGCGCGCTTATGCACCAGTTTCAAAGGCAGGTGTAGGGCGGGGTTCATCCCGCGTCGTCTGGCGGGGTGTCCCCTTCTGACTCGGCCTGCCACTTGCTCCACGCCTTAGTGAACCTTGGAAGCGGAAGCCTTTCCTGCGGCCAATGCGCGGGCCGGTTGCACTCCTTTGGCAGCACCACAGAGCCGTCCCCAAACATCCCCGCCACATGATCAGCGATCTGTGGAATATCGCTTAAATCTAGGCAGCCGAGAGCAGCACCGTTCAACGTTGCATCACTCAAGTCCGTAGTCGCACTGATATGCGCCCCCCAGAAACCTACGCCCTGCAATCTCGCTGCTTCCAGTTTTGCACCTTGCAACTGCGCGAGTTTGAAATAAGCCCCCTGCAATCGCGCTCCGGTGAGTTCCGCCCGATCCAGCCGAGCGTCAACGAAGAACGCTTCCTGCGACAGCGCGGCAAAGAGGTTTGTTACTTGCAATTGCGTTTCATGGAAAAAGGCCCCTTGTAACCAGGAACCCGCTAGAAACGCCCCCTGCAATCTTGCTTTCGAGAGTCGCGCCCCCGGCAGCCGTGCTTTGAGAAGGTTTGCGCCTTGTAACTCTGCCTCACGGAGATTTGCCCCGTGCAAGAACGCGCCATCCATCCGGGCACCGGCAAGGTTTAGACGGGAGACGTCCGTGCCGCGCAGGTCGATGTTGCGCAGGTCCAATCGGTATCCGTCATAGGATTTCAGTCCAACGCTCCAATTCTCCAGATTATCAAGATAAGTCGAAAGTGTTTCGGGATCGTGGTCCTCCCCGGACATGTCATATTCCGGGCAGGAGATATCAAAAGGAAAAACGCCCTGTTCGCCACGGCCCGGTCCGGCCTCGATCTGCCGTTGTTCGGCACTGCGCCGCCCGATCACGGTTAGGGCCACCTGAATGTCCTCGCGCGGTTTTAGCCCTGCCTTGGCCGTGTTCTGCGCTTCTTTGAATTTTCTCAGCCGATCCTTCCAATCCGGCTCAAGCGGCCCGTTGTCCTCGCTCTCCCGCATCTCCAAAACGGGCCAGTCATCCTCCGCCGGGGCCGGGGCGTTCTGGCGAATATAGGCGCAGAGGATTTCCATGATCTGCACGTGGTCACGCGCGCTGTCCTGTGCGATCCGTTCCAGCGCGTAGATCGCGCCGATGCGCACTTCGAGATTGGGTTGGGTTTCGGTGAAAACCTGCCATTCGCCTTCGCGTTCTGGCGTCTCGTGATTATCGAGTGAAACAGTTTCTCCTTGCCTGCGAATGACGGTTCTGGAGTACGCTTCGCTTCCGTTAACCGCGCCGTGACAGATGTTGAATGATTGGCCGATCCAGTTGATCTCCTTCTCCGCCCCCAGACCCTCCACCGCTTTGTTGATCCGATCCGTGATGTGGCCCTGTTCGGTCACGTCCACGGTCTTTTGAGCAACGATGGCGCGCCAGATCACGAAGGGCGCGCCGATTACGGCGACCGCTATCCCGCCGGTGCCGAAGCCGATGCGCGGCGCGTCATATCGCAGCCCGACGAGCGCATGGGCGAGCACGGCACCGACCACCGCGACCGCCATGACGAAAAGCACGATCATCACTACCGGCAGGACCGGTCCCAGCCACCGCGCCTTGGACGGATCAATGACCCGGCGCAGGCCGAGCCAACCGAAGATATCGGGCTTTTCGGGTGTGGTCACGGGGTCTGCCTTTCACGCATCATTTTCGCAACCTACCCGCGAAACCGGCAAAGCCCAAGCCCGCCCTCGCACCGACGCAATCCCCTCCCGCCCCGCCCCCGCTTTCGCGCCTTGCAAATGCGCCGCCCGAACCTTAGGTTCCGCGACAACTCGCGGGGGGTTCCCGCTTTCAGACAAGGATATCGCCTCATGGACGCCTTCGCGCAATTCGTGCCTCTCATCCTGATTTTCGTCATCATGTATTTCCTGCTGATCCGTCCGCAGCAGAAAAAGCTCAAGGAGCACAAGGCGATGGTCGAGGCGCTGCGGCGCGGTGATCAGGTGGTGACGCAAGGCGGGCTGATCGGCAAGGTGGCCAAGGTCAAGGACGAGAACGAGATCGAGGTGGAGCTTGCCGAGGGGGTCAAGGTGCGGGTGGTGCGCTCGACCGTGGCGCAGGTGATCTCCAAGACCGAGCCGGCAGAGGGCTAAACCCGCCGCGCTATACGTTCAAACCACTGAAAAGGCGCGACAATGCTGCAAATCGACCTGTGGAAACGCCTCGTGATCTGGGGGCTTGTCGCGCTTGGCCTGCTGCTGGCGCTGCCCAACGGTTTCTACAACCGCGTCGAGGCGCATAACGATGCCCTCGCGGCCATCGAGCAGGGGGCCGATCCGGCAACGGTGCAGGATGATCTTGCGCTCTGGCCGGAATGGCTGCCTTCGGGGCTGGTCAACCTCGGGCTTGATCTGCGCGGCGGTGCGCATCTTCTGGCCGAGGTGCAGGTGGGCGATGTCTACAAGGCGCGGCTGGAGGGCATGTGGCCCGAGGTGCGCGACCTGCTGCGCGAGGAGCGCGACCGGATCGGCGCGATCCGCCTGCAAAATACCGCCGCCGCAGAGCTTCGCGTGCGGCTGGTCGAGCGCCCGGAAATGGCGGGCGAGGCGGCGGCGCTGGTGCGCGGGCTGGCGCGCCCTGTGGCCAGCCTGACCGGGGCAGGGGCCACCGATATTACCGTGACGACCGAGGGCGCGGATGTCGTTGTGCGGCTGTCGGAGGCCGAGCGGCGCGCCACCGACGAGCGCACCGTGCGCCAATCGCTCGAAATCATTCGCCGCCGCATCGACGAGGTCGGCACCCGCGAGCCGACGATCCAGCGGCAGGGGGCCGACCGCATCCTGATCCAGGTGCCGGGCATCGGCTCTGCCGCAGAGTTGAAGGCGCTCATTGGCACCACCGCGCAATTGACCTTTCAGCCGGTGGTGGGCCGCACCGCAAATGCCGGCGATCCCGCAGGCCCCGGCAACGAGGTTCTGCCCTCCATCGACGAGCCGGGGGTGTTCTATATCCTTGAGCGCGCGCCCGTCGTCACCGGCGAGGAGCTGGTGGACGCGCAGCCCGATTTCGACCAGAACGGGCGGCCCGCCGTGTCGTTCCGCTTCAACCCGACCGGCGCGCGCAAATTCGGCGACTACACGGCGGCGAATATCGGCAACCCCTTTGCCATCGTGCTTGATGGCGAGGTCATCAGCGCTCCGGTGATCCAGAGCCATATCCCCGGCGGCTCGGGCATCATCACCGGCAATTTCAACGTCGAGGACAGCACGCAGCTTGCCGTTTTGCTGCGCGCGGGCGCGCTTCCGGCGGGGCTGGAATTTCTCGAGGAACGCACCGTCGGCCCCGAGCTTGGCGCCGACAGCATCGAGGCGGGCAAGATCGCCTGTCTTGTCGCCTTCGTGCTGGTGCTGGCCTATATGATCGCGTCTTATGGGCGGTTCGGTCTGTTCGCTAATATCGCGCTGATCATCAACGTGGGGCTGATTTTCGGCCTGCTGAGCCTGATCGGGGCGACGCTCACCCTGCCGGGGATCGCGGGGATCGTGCTCACCATCGGCATGGCGGTGGATGCCAATGTGCTCGTCTTCGAGCGCATCAAGGAAGAGATGAAGACCGCCAAGGGTGCCGCGCGCGCCATCGAGCTTGGCTATGAGAAGGCGATGAGCGCCATCGTGGACGCCAATATCACCACCTTCCTTACCGCCGTGATCCTTTACGCGATGGGCTCTGGCCCGGTGCGCGGCTTTGCCATCACGCTTGGCCTCGGCATCGTCACCTCGATCTTTACCGCCATTTTCGTCACCCGGCTGATCGCCGTGATGTGGTTCGAGCGCAAGCGCCCCAAATCCGTGTTGCAGGGGCGCGCGCTGCGCCTTGTGCCGCAGGAAACCTCGATCGACTTTTTCAGCCGCTGGAAGCTGTGGCTGGGGATTTCAGGGGTGATGATCCTCGTGGCGCTGGGATCTTTCGGCCTTCAGGGGCTGAATTTCGGGATTGATTTCAAGGGCGGCACCACGATTCGGACGCAAAGTGCGGAGCCGGTGGATATCGGCCAGTATCGCGGGGCCATCGACGCGCTGGGCCTTGGGGATGTGAGCATAACGCAAGTGTTCGACCCGACATTCGGCCCCGACGAGAACGTGGCGATGATCCGCATTCAGGCGCAGGATGACACCGAAAGCGTGACACCCGAGGTGATCGCAGAGGTCGAGGCGGCGTTGCAGGGCGTGGTGCCGGATATAAAATTTACCTCGGTCGAGAGCGTCGGGCCAAAGGTATCGGGAGAGCTTATCACGGCGGCGGTGATCGCGGTGGCGCTCGCCATCGGCGCGGTGCTGTTCTACATCTGGCTGCGATTCGAGTGGCAATTCGCGGTGGGTGCCGTGGTGGCGCTGGTGCACGACGTGGCGCTGACGGTGGGGGTGTTCTCGGAATTGCAGATCCAGTTCGATCTGGCGATCATCGCGGCGCTTTTGACCATCGTCGGCTATTCGCTCAACGACACCGTGGTGGTGTTCGACCGCGTGCGCGAGAACCTGCGCAAATATAAGCAGAAATCGCTGCGCGAGGTGCTCAACATCTCGATCAACGAAACGCTGAGCCGCACGATGATGACCTCGGTGACCACGCTGCTGGCGCTGGTGGCGCTCTATTTCCTTGGCGGCGACGTCATCCGGGGCTTTGTCTTTGCGATGATCTGGGGCGTGGTGGTGGGCACCTATTCGTCGATCTTCGTGGCCTCGACGATCCTGATGTGGTTGGGCGTCAAGCGCGACTGGTCCAAGCCCGACGCCACCGCCGGCACGCAATTCGGCAATGTGGATGCCTGAACCGCTTGCTGCGGCCCTGGCCACGCCGGGGCTGGGCTGGCTGCTGCTGACGATATCGGTCGCCGGGGTGGTGCGCGGCTTCTCGGGGTTCGGCACGGCATTGGTGTTTGTCCCCGTGGCCGGGATATTCCTGGCACCGCAGGTCATCGTCGCGGTGATGATGCTGACCGGGCTGGTCAGTTCCTCGGCGCTTTTGCCGCGCGCCTGGGGGCAAGCGGACCGGCGCGAGGTGGGGCTTCTGGCGCTGGCCGCGCTGCTGACGGTGCCGCTGGGCCTGTGGCTGATGACGCGGCTTGACCCGGTGCTGATTCGCTGGTGCGTGGCGGTGATCGCCATTGTGACGCTGGCGGCGCTGATCTCGGGCTGGCGGTTCTCGGGGCGGGTGAGCCGCCCGCAACTGGCCGGGATCGGGGCGCTTGCGGGCGGCATCGGCGGGATGACCGGGCTGACCGGGCCGGCGGTGATCCTGTTCTACCTGGCGGGGCAATCGGCGGCGCAGGCGGTGCGCGCGAATACCATCCTGTTTCTCGCCGCCCTCGACGTGGTGATCGTGGTCAATCTGCTGGTGCAGGGCGCGGTAGATTGGGCGCTTGTGGCGCTGGCGCTGGTGCTGGCGGTGCCCTATGTCATGACCTCGCTGATCGGGCAGGGGCTGTTTGACCCGCGCCACGAGCGGCTTTACCGATGGGTGGCCTATGCCGTGATCGCGCTTGCGGTGCTGAGCGGCCTGCCGATCTGGAACAACGGAGCCTGAGACCCATGCGCATGACCGAGATCACATTCACCGGGGCCACGCCCGTGGATGGCTACGGGCCGGGATTTTTTCGCGTGGCGGGGCAGGTGATGGAGGGCGCTATCCTTGTCACCGTGGCGCGCGCGCAGGGCTGGCAGGGCTATGACGATCCTGCGCCGCTGCTGGCGCTGGTGGGCGAGGTGGACGTGGTGTTCATCGGCACCGGGGCCGAGATGGCGCATGCGCCCGCGCCCTTGCGCGATGCGCTGGAGGCGGCCGGGCTGGGCGTTGAGGTGATGGCCTCTCCGGCGGCGTGCCGCACCTATAACGTGCTTTTGTCCGAGGGGCGGCGCGTGGCGCTGGCGGCGCTGCCGGTGTGACACCCTTCGCAGCCTTTGGCGCTTTTCGCGCCGGGGGCTTTGGGCTAAGGCAGGGCCATGTTGCTTCGGGTCACGGATATGGCGGTTGCGCGCGGCGGTGTGCCGGTGCTGGAAGGGGTGGGCCTGACGCTCGCCCCCGGCGAGGCGCTGATCCTGCGCGGCCCCAACGGCATCGGCAAGACCACGCTCTTGCGCGGCATCGCCGGGCTTCAGCCCGCGCTTGCGGGCCGGGCCGAGGCCGCGCCCGAGAGCCTAGTTTATGCCGGTCATGCCGACGGGATCAAATCGGCGCTGAGCGTGGCCGAGAACCTCGAATTCTGGGCGCGTGTCTTTGGCACCACCGATATCTCGCGGGCGATGTCTGCCTTTGCTCTTGGCCCGCTGGCCACGCGGCCCGCGGGCGCGCTCTCGGCGGGGCAGAAACGGCGGCTGGGGCTGGCGCGGCTTCTGGTGACGGGGCGGGCGGTGTGGCTACTGGACGAGCCGACCGTGTCGCTCGATACCGAGGCCGTGGCGATGTTTGCAGGCGCGGTGCGCGGTCATCTGGCGGCGGGGGGGGCTGCGCTCATAGCCACGCATATCGAGCTTGGCCTCACGGAGGCGCGCATCCTCGATCTGGCCCCCTATCGCGCCGCGCCGCTCGGGATGGATGATTTCGACGGGGTGTTTTTGTGATCGCGCTGCTGACACGCGACATGCGCCTTGCGGTGCGCGCGGGCGGGGGCTTTGGCCTTGGGCTTGCGTTTTTCCTCATCGTGGTGGTGCTGGTGCCCTTTGGCGTGGGGCCGCAATCGGCGCTTTTGTCGAAAATCGCGCCGGGTATCCTGTGGCTGGGGGCGCTTCTGGCGTGCCTCTTGTCGCTCGACCGGATATTCGCGCTCGACCACGAGGATGGCAGCCTCGATCTGCTGGCCACCTCGCCCCTGCCGATGGAGGGGATCGTGAGCGTCAAGGCGCTGGCACATTGGCTGACCACCGGCCTGCCGCTGGTGCTGGCCGCGCCGGTGCTGGGTGTGCTGTTGAACCTGCCGGTGCAGGGCTTTGGCTGGGTGCTGGTGTCGCTGGCGCTTGGCACGCCCGCGCTGAGCGTGATCGGCACGTTCGGCGCGGCGCTGACGGTGGGGTTGAAGCGCGGCGGGCTGCTTCTGAGCCTTCTGGTGCTGCCGCTTTACGTGCCGACATTGATTTTCGGGGCCGAGGTGGCACGGCGCGGGGCCGAGGGCATGGCGCTAACCACACCGCTGGCGCTGCTGGCGGGGATTACCTGCGGCACGATCGCGCTTTTGCCTTTCGCCTCGGCTGCGGTATTGAGGGTCAACCTGCGATGACGGACGGAACCACGCCATGAACCTGAATGCGCTCTGGGAATATGCCAACCCGAAGAAATTCATCGAGACCACCGACCGGGTGTTGCCTTGGGTCGCCTGGGCGGCGGCGCTTTTGCTGGCGGCGGGGCTGGTCTGGGGGTTCTTCTTCACGCCCGAGGATTACAAGCAGGGCTCGACCGTCAAGATCATCTATCTGCATGTGCCCGCAGCCCTCATGGCGATCAACGCGTGGTTGATGATGCTGGTCACCTCGCTTGTCTGGATCGTGCGGCGGCATCATGTCAGCGCCTTGGCCGCGCGCGCGGCGGCACCGGTGGGGATGGTGATGACGCTGATTGCGCTGGCGACCGGCGCGCTTTGGGGGCAGCCGATGTGGGGGACGTGGTGGGCGTGGGATCCGCGGCTCACCTCGTTCCTGATCCTGTTCCTGTTCTACCTCGGCTATATCGCGCTCTGGGAGGCGATCGAGAACGATGACACCGCCGCCGATCTTACCTCGATCCTGTGCCTTGTCGGCTCGGTCTTTGCGCTCCTGAGTCGTTACGCGGTGAATTTCTGGAACCAGGGCCTGCATCAGGGCGCGTCGCTGAGCCTTGATAAGCAGGAGAACGTGGCCGATGTGTTTTGGTATCCGCTCTTGGTGGCGATGGCGGGGTTCGTGCTGCTGTTTGTCGCGCTTGTGCTGGTGCGCACGCGCACCGAGATAAGGGCAAGGCGGATGCGCGCGCTTCTGGCGCGGGAAAGGATGCAGGCATGATCCCCGAACTGGGAAAATATGCAGGCGCGGTGCTGTCATCCTATGGCGTGTCGCTGGCGCTGTTGGCGGTGATCGTCTGGGCGAGCCTGCGCCGCTCCGCGCGCGTCAAACGCGCGCTGGACGAGATCGAGATGCGAAGGAAATCAAATGGCTAAGCTCTCCCCCCTCATGGCCGTGCCGCTGGTGGTCTTTGCCGCCTTCGCGGGGCTGGCGCTGGTCGGGCTCAAGCGCGAGAACCCCGACGCGCTGCCCTCGGCGCTCGCGGGGCGGCAGGCCCCGCCGGTACAGATCACGCCGCTGGGCGACAAGCCCGGCTTTACCGATGCCGATCTGCGCTCGGGCGAGGTGGTGCTGCTCAACTACTGGGCAAGCTGGTGCGCGCCCTGCCGGGTGGAGCATCCCAACCTCACGGGGCTGGCGGCCGAGGGGCTCACCATCTATGGCGTCAACTACAAGGACAAGCCCGGCAACGCACTGGGCTTTCTGGCCGAACTGGGCGATCCCTACACCGCCATCGGCTCGGATGAGAGCGGGCGCATGGCGCTTGATTGGGGCGTCTACGGCGTGCCCGAGACCTATGTGATCGACGGGCAGGGCAATATCGTGCTGCGCTTTGCCGGGCCGATCACCGAGCGCGTGCTGAAAAGCACCATCCGCCCGGCGATCGAGAAGGCACGCGGGCAGTAGGCGCGCGATGTCGTGAAGGGTGTGGAGGGGGCGTTCAAGGCAAAGCCCCCTTGCGCGGAATCGAGGCGCGCCTTGGCGCGCCGCCGCGCATCGCCGGGCCGCCCCCCGGCACGGCGATTTGGCTGCCGCTTGCGCGATGCTTTGAGGTTTTTCGGATTTGGCGAGATAAAGCGCTACCAAACTGACATTGGATCGCCGCACCGCGGCCCGTCGATGCGCGGCTTCTGCGAATGGCAGCAACAAGCCAAAACCGGCCACGAGGCCACCCTGCCACCGAGCGCCGATATTTTCATGAAGTTTTGGTAACATCGCGTCTGCGCGCTTGCTTCCCGCCATATTTCGAATATTCACGAAATATGGAAAAAGATATCCCCTCCCGCCTCGCCACGCTTGGCCATCCGCAGCGTCTCGCCATCTTCCGGCTCTTGATGCGGCGCTATCCCGATGCGGTGGCGGCGGGAGAGCTGGCCGACGCGCTGGGGCTGCGGCCTTCGACGCTCTCGGCCTATCTGGCGGCGCTGATGCGGGCCGGGCTGGTCACGCAGGCGCGTGCCGGCACCTCGCTGCGCTATGCGATTGATCTCGCGCAGGTGCGGGGCACTTTTGAGTATCTGCTCAACGACTGTTGCCGCGGGCGGCCCGATATCTGCGCGCCCCCCACCCTTGCCAAAGGAGGCCTCGACATGGGCGACAGAAAATACAACGTGCTCTTCATCTGCGTGGGAAATTCCGCCCGCTCGATCTTTGCCGAGACGATCCTGCGCGATATGGCAGGCGACCGCTTCACCGCTTGGTCCGCCGGAACCCGCCCGTCTTCCGCGCTGAACCCGGCGGCGCTGGCGCTGCTCGAGGCCAAGGGCCACGACATCGCGCCGCTGAGGGCCAAGCATGTGGAGGCGTTCCGGGCAGAGGGCGCGCCGGTGATGGATTTCGTCTTTACCGTCTGCGACCGCGCCGCGAACGAGGAGTGCCCGCCCTGGCAGGGCCAACCCGTCACCGCCCATTGGGGCACGCCCGATCCGGTTCGCGCGACCGGCACGGAGGCGCAAAGGGCGCTGGCGTTTCAGCACGCCTATGGCGCGTTGCGCAACCGCATCTCGATCTTTGCCGCGCTGCCTTTTGAGAGCCTCGACCGGCTCGGCCTTCAGGCGGCGGTGGATGATATCGGGAGCGGTGCCGTGGAGGGCGCGGCATGACCACCTATGCCGTCAACGGGCTGGGCCGGATCGGCAAGCTGATCCTCAAGCCGCTGCTGGAGCGCGGGGCAGAGATCGCCTGGATCAACGACGCGGTGGGGGATGCGGAAATGCACGCGCATCTGCTGGAATTCGACACGGTGCACGGGCGGTGGGATGCGGCGTTCGGCCATGATGCGGGGGGCGTGACCATCGACGGGCTGCGCCTGCCCTTTGTCGGCACGCGCGACCTATCGGCGCTGCCGATGGGCGGGGTCGATGTGGTGATCGACTGCACCGGCGCGCACAAGACCGAGGCGGGCCTCGCGCCCTATTTCGAGGCGGGGGTGAAAAAGGTGGTGGTCTCGGCCCCGGTCAAGGACGGGCCGGCCGCCAATATCGCCTATGGCGTCAATCACGCGACATATGACCCGGCGGCGCACCGGATCGTCACGGCGGCAAGCTGCACCACCAATTGCCTCGCGCCCGTGGTCAACGTGCTGCACGAGGGGATCGGAATCAAGCACGGCTCGATTACCACGATCCACGACGTGACCAATACCCAAACCATCGTGGACCGCCCCGCCAAGGATCTGCGCCGCGCGCGCTCAGGCCTCAATTCGCTGATCCCCACCACCACGGGCAGCGCCACGGCGATCACGCTCATCTACCCCGAATTGGCGGGCCGCCTGAATGGCCACGCCGTGCGCGTGCCGCTGCTCAACGCCTCGCTCACCGATTGCGTGTTCGAGATGACGCGCGAGACCAGCGTGGCCGAGGTCAACGCCCTCTTCAAGGCCGCCGCCGATGGGCCGCTGGCGGGCATCCTCGGCTACGAGACGCGGCCCTTGGTGAGTGCGGACTACACCAACGATCCCCGTTCGGGCATCATTGATGCGCCCTCGACGATGGTGGTGGGGGGCACGCAGGTGAAGCTTTATGTGTGGTATGACAACGAGATGGGCTATGCCCACCGGCTGGTTGACGTGGCGCTGATGGTAGGGGCGTCGGTGTGACGGCACGGCCCGAGGGGCTTTCGGCCTATATCGCCGTCACGGCGGCCTATTGGGCCTTCATGCTGAGCGATGGCGCGCTCAGGATGCTGGTTTTGCTGCATTTTCACACGCTGGGATTCACACCCGTTCAACTGGCATATCTCTTCGTGCTCTACGAGATCGCGGGCATGGTGACCAACCTCTCGGCAGGCTGGATCGCGGCGCGGTTCGGGCTCACGGCGACGCTTTACGCGGGGCTGGCGGTGCAGGTGGCGGCGCTCGTCGCGCTGGCGCAGCTCGATCCCGGCTGGGGCCTGGCGTTGTCGGTGGGCTATGTGATGACGGTGCAGGGGGCCTCGGGCGTGGCCAAGGATCTGGCCAAGATGTCGTCGAAATCCGCGGTCAAGCTGCTTGCCCCTGCCGAGAACGGCGGGCTTTTCCGCTGGGTGGCATGGCTCACCGGATCGAAGAACGCGGTCAAGGGGCTGGGCTTTCTGATGGGCGCGGCGCTCTTGGCCGGGGTCGGCTTCACCGGCGCGGTCTGGGCGATGGCCGCTGCGCTGGCGGTGATCCTTTTGGCGGTGGCATGGGCCATGCCGCCGGGCCTGCCTGCGGGGCGCCGGGGGGCGACATTCTCGGACGTTTTCTCGAAATCCGCGAATGTGAACTGGCTTTCGGCGGCGCGGGTGTTCCTCTTTGGGGCGCGCGATGTGTGGTTCGTGGTGGGCATCCCGGTCTATTTCCACGGCGTGCTGTCGGATGGCAGCGCCGAGGGCAACCGCGCGGCGTTTTTCCTCGTGGGCAGCTTCATGGCCGGGTGGATCATCCTTTACGGGGGCGTGCAGGCGAGTGCGCCGCGCCTCCTGCGCGCGCGCTTGCGCCCCGAGGCGGACATGGTGCGCGCCGCGCGCTTCTGGGCGCTGGCGCTGCTGGTGGTGCCGGTGGTGCTCACGCTGGCGGCGCTCGCCGCAGGTGGCCCGCAGGTCTGGCTCACGGGGGTGCTGGTGGCGGGGCTTCTGGCCTTTGGCGTGCTATTCGCGATCAATTCGGCGCTGCATTCCTACCTGATCCTCGCCTTCAGCCGCGCCGAGCGGGTGACGATGGATGTGGGGTTTTACTACATGGCCAATGCCGGCGGGCGGCTCTTGGGCACGGTGCTGTCGGGGCTGAGCTATCAGGCGGGGGGGCTGGCGCTCATGCTGGGCACGGCCAGCGCGATGATCGCCGCCTCGGCGCTGGCGGCGGGGCGGTTGCGCGCCGGGTGAGGGCGGCCCCCCTGCGTTGAGATGCGGGGCACCTAGCAGGGGCCGCTCGCCACCTCCAGCCCGTCGAGATAGAGGATATGCGCCGCCCCGAAATCGAGCCTGCACAGATCGAGAGTGGCCATCCCGGCATGGGTGACAAACCCGCCATCGACCAGCCGCGCGGCGGCAACCAACGCCTGATCGGCACCAAAGAGCGCCTTGGCACGCCAGTCGCGCACGAGGATCCTCTGCTCGGCGGGCAGGATCACATCGCGCTCGGGCCGGGTATGGCCCAGCGATCCGGCGCGGATATGCACGAGGTCCGTATAAAGCCGCTCGCGTATAAGCCCGCGCAGCGTGACCATCCCGGCATCGCGGGTGATGACGCGGTCGCCGGGGCGCAGATCGCACGCGCGCCGCTCGCCTTGTGCTGTCAGGATGACACCCTCGGCCCAAAGGCCGGTGCCCTCAATAGGGGGACGGACGGCGCAAACGCCGCCTGAACGCCCGACCGTATCCGGTTTCATGGCGTATCTCGCTCTGTAACTGCCTCAGTTTTTTTCCACAATACGGCAACAAACGGGCGTTGTCGTGCCTTTTTTCGTGTGCGCATGGCCGGGGGCGCACGATTTGGGCTTAAACACAGGCGCGCGCCTTGCTAGAGCACATATCTGTGCGGGTGTGGCGGAATTGGTAGACGCACCAGATTTAGGTTCTGGCGCCTTTGGCGTGGGGGTTCGAGTCCCTTCACCCGCACCATCCCTGCGCCCCCGGCTCAGGGTGCGGTGAGCCAGCCTGTGCGTGCATCATCGCGGAATTCGGGGCGGAAATAGGCGATCATGCGGCCTTCGGGCGCGGCGGTGGCCCCTTGCGCCCACGGCGCTATGCCGTGGAGCGTGTGGCGGTGCACGAGGATCGCGCCACCGGGCGGGGCGGTGAGGGCCATGCGCGCGCAGGTCTCGAACGCCGCGCGGCGGGCGGCGTGATAGGCGTCGGTCAGGTCCACCTCGGCCCAGTCGCGCGGCGCGATACCGTCAAGGGCGGCGGCAAAGGCGCGGCGCATGAGGTGGTGACTGCCCTCCCAGACAACCAGCGGGCTGGCATCCGCATCCGCGCGGGTCAGCGGTAGGCCGAGGAGCCAGGCATGGCGCTCGCGCAGCATCCGCCGCCGTGCGGGCCCCACGGGCAAGAGCCCGTCCACATGCGCCGCGTCGCGCCTTTGGCGATAGCGGAATGCGGCCTCCCCCTCACCGTCGCGGGGCCGGGGATAGCCCGGCCAGACCACCGAGACCTGTCCCCGGTGCAAAGGCAGCGGCCCGGAATCGGCCTCGGCGGCGCAGCGCGCGGCCCCCGCGAGCGGCACGCCCGCGATGGTGCCCGCCGCATCATTGGGCAGGCAGTCGAGGCCGATGAACCACGTGCCCTCGCAGGCAAGCCCCTCTGCGCGGTGGGCGGGATCGGCGAGGCGGGCAAGGGCTGCCGCGCGGGCGGCGCGCGCCCAGTCGGCCAGATGCGGCTCGGGCGGAAAGACGGCCCAGCCGGTCTCGGCCAGCGCCGCTACCATCCCAGCGATTTGCGCAGCATGTTGAGCGCCACCAGCGTCAGGAACACCGCAAAGACACGCTTGAGCGGCTTGGGGTCCATCGCATGGGCAAGCCGCACGCCCCAGGGCGCGGTGATCAGCGTCATCGCGATGACCACCGCGAAGGCCACAAGGTTGACCGCGCCAAAGGTGAGCGGCGGGCGGTGCGCCGGGTCGATGGTGAGAAACAGGAACCCCGCCACCGAGGGCAGCGCGATGGTCACGCCAAAGCCCGCCGCCGTCGCCACCGCGCGGTGGATCGGCACGCCGTAAAGGCTCATCAGCGGCACGCCGAAACTGCCGCCGCCGATGCCCATGAGCACCGACAGAAATCCCACGATCGGCGACAGCACCGCCCGCCGCAGCCCGCCGGGCATGACCGAACCCAGCCGCCAATGCGCGCGGCCCAGGCCCAGATAGAGGCCGATGACGATGCCCAACACCCCGAACAGCCCCTGAAGCGTGGTCGAGCGCAGCGAGGCCGCCACCAGCACGCCCAGCACCGCGCCCACCGCGATCCCCGGTGCCCAGCCGCGCAGGATCGCCCACTCGACCGCGCCTTTGCGATGGTGGCTCAGCACCGAGCGCACCGAGGTGACGATGATCGTGGCGAGCGACGTGGCAAGGCAGATCTGCATGAGCTGCGGGCCGTCATAGCCCAGCGTCTGGAAGGCATAGAAGAACGACGGCACCAGCACGATGCCGCCGCCCACCCCCAAAAGCCCCGCCAGCACTCCGGCAAAGGCCCCGATCACCGCCAGGAGGCCCAGCATCTGCAACAGAAGGGCGGTTTCGGGCAGGGGCAGGGGCATGGGCGCTCTCCGTCAGGCTATGGGCCTGCCTTACACCCGGCACGCGGCGGGGGAAAGATGCAGAAACGGCTTGCCCATGCCCTGCGTTTCGCGCCAAGGATCGGCCCCGGACGCGCAGCGCGAGACGAAAGGACCGGCCATGCCCCGCTATGCCCTCAGGGTCGAATATCACGGCGCGCCCTTCGCGGGCTGGCAGCGGCAGGCCGACCAGGTGAGCGTGCAGGGCGAGATCGAGCGCGCGCTGGCGCGGCTAGAGCCGGGGCCGCATACCATCGCGGCTGCCGGCCGCACCGATGCGGGCGTTCATGCGCTGGCGCAGGTGGCGCATTGCGATCTGGCGCGCGATTGGGCCCCGTTCCGTCTGTCGGAGGCGCTCAACTATCATCTCAAGCCCCGGCCCATCGCCATCACCGCCTGCGCGCGCGTGGCCGAAGACTGGCACGCGCGGTTTTCGGCCACGGGTCGTCGCTATCTCTACCGGATCAAGGCGCGCCGCGCGCCGCCCGCGCTCGAGGCCGGGCATGTCTGGCACCTGCGCCACGCGCTCGATCCCGAAGCCATGCGCGCAGGCGCCGCGCATCTGCTGGGCCATCACGATTTCACCACCTTCCGCGCCTCGATCTGCCAGGCCAGAAGCCCGCTGAAGACGCTCGACTCGGTGGAGATAGAGGAGGTGGAGACGGTGACGGGGCCGGAACTGCACCTGCATTTCGCCGCGCGCTCGTTCCTGCACAACCAGGTGCGCAGCATGGTGGGCACGCTGGAAAGGGTGGGCAGCGGCGCGTGGCCGCCCGAGGGCGTGCGCGCGGCGCTCGCGGCGCGCGACCGCGCCGCCTGCGGCCCGGTGTCCCCGCCCCACGGCCTTTATCTCGCAGGGGTGCGCTACCCGGCGGACCCGTTTGCAGATTAACCTTTGATCTCGCGCGAGCGCCGCGCTAAGAGCCGGTTCAGCGGTCCCGTAGCTCAACTGGATAGAGCACCTGACTTCTAATCAGGATGTTGGGGGTTCGAGTCCTCCCGGGATCGCCACAAGCCGCATGGTTTGTAGATGTGGTTCGACACTCAAAGACCGACTTTTCGACAAAAGTTGGTTTTTGAGTATCATGAGCCTGCAGTAAACGCCTTTTGCGGATTCTAGTGTTCGCCGCCTGATGCAAGATGCCCGACGTCGGCGTCGAGCCCATTAGCGATGGTCAGGCATCCCGAAGCATGGAGGGCCCCTTCTCAAGTGCAGCAACGCGATCGGCCTATGGACAGTCGCCTCTGGCGAGACGCTATCAAAGGAGCGGCACCAAATCGCGACAGGTCCACACCACCTCAGCTTCTCATCCGACGTTTACGTGCATCTACATCCTGAACCAGACCGGGTTTACCGGAGACGTTTGAGTTCGTCATTCTGCGGCGATGTTAGCCGCGCAATCTGCGTTGTAGAAGTTTCTTTCTGCTGTT
>NZ_JBEPPX010000020.1:0-67734 GCF_040547535.1 Roseovarius sp. MBR-78 | reverse complement strand
GCCAGGGTCGGCCAGCAAGGCACGCTCACCCGAACCTGGGCCGAACGCGGAACCCGCCCCCGCGCGCCCCGAGATACGCGCTACAAATGGGCCTATATCTTCGGCGCTGTCTGCCCAGGCCGCGGAGCGAACGCTGCATTGATCATGCCCTTCGCCAATACCGAGGCCATGAATGTCCATCTGATCGAGATATCCAACGCCGTCACGTCTGGTGCCCATGCCATTCTTGTGATGGACGGTGCCGGCTGGCATGGATCAAAGGCGCTCTGCGTCCCTGACAACATCACCATCGTGACGTTGCCGCCCTACGCCCCGGAGCTGAACCCGGTCGAAAACATCTGGGCCTATCTGCGAGCGAACTGCCTCGCCATTTCCGTGTTCGATACCTACGACGACATCGTTGCGCGATGCTGTGACGCGTGGAACTTCTTCGCAAACGATCAGGAACGCGTCCGTTCTATCAGTGACCGAGAATATGCCAAAGCGGTCAATTCATAGGGCCGTTGGTATCAGATGACGCCCCTGATCCGGTTGGATGTGCAGGATATCGGCTTTGCCGAACCCGCGCTTGCCCGCTCCGTCGATGCCTTTCTCGGCAAGGGCGGCGGCAGGGGCCTGTCGCCCGGCGGCGCGGGGGCGGCGATCACTGGCGGTGCATCAGCGGATGCCACCCTCGATGACGTGAACTTCCGCATCAGGGATCTCCACGAAATTTCCGCCGGATTGATGGTCACCGTTTACCAAAGCGACACCAGAACCTTTGGCCTGCGCCTGCTTGCCGGGCGCGGGCGTGCCGAGGTCTATTTGCCTGACGGTGTTGATATTTTCGTCGATACGATCACCGTGACGGCGAAAACGCGGTTCGCGGAAACCGCTGTTGTCATCGAGCAGGCCCTGCCCTGGCCCGCGCTCTTGTCCGACCGGCTCGCGGTGACGGCAGAGACAGGACACAGGCACACCCGATCACACGTCGCCCTGCGTTCTGCGCTGATACGTCGTGACGATACCGGCACCGACAACCAGAGCTTTGCCGGCATCGCCCGCGCGCATCGCGCTTGGGCCGCGACGGGCCACGCGGCTTGATCTGGGGGTGCGCCGGATACGCGGTAGCGATCCGATTGCCCGGCTGGGACTCGAGCGCCGGTTCTGATATGCATGGATCGCGATTTGACACCATGACGCAACGCCCTGGCACAACACCGGGATGGCTTGCCCGGAGCCCTTCGCTAAAGTATTATATCGTCGGGAATTCGGGTGGGCGTGGCACCATTCCACTTAACATCGGCATCAGACGACGTTTGGATAGTTGAAAACGGTGCGAAATTTGCGTTTTAAAGCCGTTGTTTCGAGACCTTGAGTTTACCGATCAGGAGCCGCCGGTACGTGCCATGCTGACATCCAACGAACAATTCTTTCTCGAACTCATGAACGCCGCCAGGCTCGACCCTCTGGGCGAGGCCGCACGACAGGGAATCGACCTGAACGCGGGACTGCCGAATGACAAGGAGGGATGGAAAGAAATCGCCCCTATCCCGGTTCAGCCCCTCGCCCCCAACGCGTTCATCCAGCAGGCCTCCGCAGATCACGGGCAATGGATGCTCGATACTGATACATTCTCCCACACAGGCGCGGGCGGAAGCTCTCCGGGTGACCGGATCGTAGCGGCGGGGTATGCGTTGACGGGGCAATGGACTTGGGGCGAGAACCTCGCGATATTCAACACCACAGGCAATCTGGATCTTGGTGCCGTGATAAAAGAGGGGATCGGGGGATTCAAAGGCCACTTTGATGGCCTCTACGAAAGCCCCGGCCACCGCGTCAACATATTTGAAGGCGCGTTCCGCGAAACCGGCGTGGCGCAGGTCGCGGGAGAGTTTACAGCACCAGACTCCGAAGGAATTATCCGCGACTGGAACGCCTCAACAATCACCAACAAGTTCGGCACCACGGGCACGAGCGTATTCCTCACCGGCGTGATCTACGACGATACCGATACCAGCGGACTCTATTCCGTCGGCGAGGGGCGCGACGCTTTTCAGGTGTCTGCGGCGGGTATCGCGACGGCCACATGGGCCGCGGGCGGCTACACCCTCGCGCTCGACAGCAACCCGGCGGTCACGGTGACGCTTGGCACGGGCGCAAGCGCGATGCAGGTAACGGTCGATCTGTCGGGCGACAACGTCAAGCTCGACCTGATGAATGGCAACCGCATCCTGACCTCGGGCGACGTGGTGCTGGGCGATGGCGCGACCGAGGTGCAAATGCTGGGCGCGGTGGATAATGCGGTGACCGGCAATGCATCCGACAATTTCTTCTATATCGGACGCGGTGACAATGTCATCGACGGCGGCGGCGGGTTCGACACGGTGGTCTTTACCGGGCGGCAAAGCGATTTCACCGTCGTCGATAATGGCGCCGGGCAATTCACCGTCATGGACCAGCGCAGCGGCCCTGCAAGCGACGGCACCAACACGGTGTCGGATGTGGCCGCGCTCGCCTTCACCGACACAACCGTTTCGCTCCTGCCTGATACCGCGGCCACCACGCTTACCGGGCACCTGAGCATGCCAGACGCGGCCCCGGCGGCCAATCTGGGCTTGCGCGTGACCCTCTCGGATGGCAGCGCGCGACTGGCTGGCAGCGACGCGAGTGGTGATTTCAGCCTCGGCCTTCCCGAGGGGCTTACCGGCACCCTCGACACGCAGCCCGGCGCGGGCAACCCGCAATCGCTCACCATCGGCGACGCACTCGATGTGTTGCGGCTGGCGGTCGGGCTACCGCCCTCCTTCGGCCCTGCCACACCGCATGACCTTATCGCGGCGGATGTGGATTTCTCGGGCAGGGTCGCGGTCGATGACGCGCTCAACGTGCTGCGTGCCGTCGTCGGGCTGGAGACGCCGGGGGCAGCGCCCGGCGAGTATGTCCTGCTCACGCCGGGCCAGTCCCTCGACGGGATGACCCACGACGCGGTCAGCTATGACAGGGGTTTCGATCTCGATCACGC
Organism: Roseovarius sp. MBR-78; assembly: GCF_040547535.1. Classification (NCBI taxonomy): domain Bacteria; kingdom Pseudomonadati; phylum Pseudomonadota; class Alphaproteobacteria; order Rhodobacterales; family Roseobacteraceae; genus Roseovarius; species Roseovarius sp. MBR-78. The sequence continues at coordinate 64,730 of NZ_JBEPPX010000020.1, read as the reverse complement.
GATGGCCGGGAGCACGCTCGATCTTCAGGTGGTCATGCTCGGGGATACGGGGGCGACCCAGGCGGTGTGATCCGGCGGGACATCACAGCGACCCGTCGACATTGCCCGGCAGGATCGCCGTCATCATGAATTCGAGCGCGCCATCCGGCGGCACGCTCAAACGCAGCCCTTCCGTCAAAGGCGCGGTGCCCGCAGCGAGCGCCGCCAGATCGGTCTCGGGGTCGAGAAACAGCCATTCCGGCGCGGCCCCGGCGGGCAGGCCGACGGCCAGCCGCAGCACGCCGAGCGCATCGCTTACGTTGACCGCCCCGTCACGGTCGAAATCAGCGGCGATCGTGGCGGCGGCCGAGGCAGGCCCGAAACTCGGGGCAAGCCCGACCGCGATCCGCAGGATATCGAGCGCGTCATTCACCCCAAAGGCAGGATCGCCCGCGCTGTAGCCGCGCAGGATTTGCAGATGCCCGCTCTCACCGGCAAGGCCCGACAGATCGAACCGCCCCAAGGCATCGGCGCGCAGAACCACCCGCTCCGCACCGTCGGGCATGAAGGTGATATCGGCACCGGTCAGCCATGGATTGGGCTCGGTCGGTCGGATCAGCAGCTCATGCGCGCCGCCGGTCACGGGCGGTGGTGCGGGGTCGGCTGCAGGATCGGGCACCGGGTCAGGGTCAGGATCGGGCGGTGGCGGCGGATCGGGCTCGGGATCAGGTGTCTGTTCGGACACGTGCGCCCCCTCGACCAGAAAAACCGGGATCCGGTCCGGCCCGTCAAAGGCAAACCCGAACAGATCGTCGCGATCCAGCGGCGCGCCGTCATGGCTGTCGATCACAACAAGCTCGTCGCGAAACGCGATCCGCGCGCCACCGGTGACCCGCGTGACGGTCAATTGATCGGGGGTGCGCAACATCGTGTAATCCGACAGGTCCAGCCGGTCTTGCGACAGGTCGAAATCGGTGATCCGCACAGTGCCGCCGCCGGACTGCATGACAAAGAGATCGGCCCCCGCCCCGCCGGTCAGGGTGCTGTCCGAGGGGCCAGCCGCCAGGATATCGTCACCGGCACCGCCCGACAGGATCGCCGCCGCCCCCTCGGCCACCAGCAGATCATCGCCGGCCCCGCCCGTGAGCGCCCCCACCCCCCGCAGCACCTGCCCGATATTGCCCATCGGCACGCTCAGATGCGCCAGCCCGGCATTGCCCTCGGTCGCGGCAAAAATCTGCAAGGCGTCCTGCGCATGGACCGCCGTCAACCGCGTGATCCCGTCGAGCCGCGCCCCCGGCGCGCTGGCAATACTGTCGAGATGCACCAGCCGACCATCGGGCAAGAGCGTGAGCAGGCTCAGCCCGTCATCGCTGCCGCCCGCCACTACGAAAACCTGCCCGGCCACCTGCGCCACCGCGATATCCTGAAGATCGGCAAAGCGGCTGAAGCGGCTGTCGATCAGGTGATCGCGGAGCAGCAACAGGCCATCCGCCGAGACCTCCAGCACGCTGAGCGACTGCGTTCCCGCCGCGCCCAGAATGGCAAACTGCGTGCCATGCGCCGCGACTGTCTCAATCGCGGTCGGGGCGGCAACCCCAAGGCCCTCTGCCACGCCGAGCGCATCACTGCCCGCACCGAGCGCCATGCTTTCAACCCCGTCAGCCGTGGCACGCGTCAAGATGACGCCGGTCGCCCCCTGCAAGAGGCTCAGGGCGCTATCTTGCCCCGCAGCCCCACTCAAACGGGTCAGCCCGGCCTGCGCATCCATGCGGAAAATCCCGCCCCCTGACAGCGCCAGAACGCCCCCGCCCGCCCCGTCGGCGAGGAAATCGAGCCGGTCGGCATGGCCCAGAAGAGGATCAACCGGCACCGGCGCGCGCATTGCCTGCAACGCGCCATCCGGTGCCAGCCCGTAGGAAATCAGCCGCCCGTCACCCACGCCCAGCAACAGCATGGCCTCGCCCGGTGCCCCGCCAACGACGATGTCACGACTGAGTTTGGCCGTAAGCGAGGGTGCAAAAAGCACGCTGTCATAGAGACTTACTGCCCCAGAGGGTGTCAGCCGATAGGCACTGATCCCGCCACCCGCACCGGTCGCGGCATAGATCAGCACCTCGCCACCGGCTTCGGCCACGGTCAGGGCGCGGATCGCGATATCGAGCCGCTCCTCGGCCGCAACCACACGAGCATTGAACTGCAACCGCATTTACCCTCCACACCCAGGCCACGCGGAAATTTTGGGAGGCAGTCAGGGCGCGGAGGTGGCGAAAATCGTGATAAAATATTGTTTTGAGACAACAAATTGAGGAAAATTCAAATGACACGCTTGGGTGAAAATCGCCCAGGGCGCTTGATTTTTTCCTTGTCAAAGAAATCCGGACACCCGAAAAAGTAAAAGAGTCTTTCTACACATTCTTGCGAGGTCGACGTGACAGATATTTTCCCCAAACCCGTTGAAGCGCGTTTCACTGTTTCTTCCGAAATGGATCGCAAGGCCTTTGTCCGCGACTGGATCGCGCGCCGCCTCAAGGCAGGCAAGATCGCCGGATCGGGGCTTGTCGGCACGCTGCTGACCCTGCCGATGCTGGCCGCCGCGCAGGCCGTCGGGGAATTTGTCAGTGCCTCGCAGATCGAGGGCGTCACCAATGTAGAGGCGATGTCCGACGGCACGGCCCAGCTTACCATGAGCAATGGCACCACCATCTCGGTGCCTGCTGCGGATGTGCAGGTCGCCGCCGGTGGCCAGGTCATGGTGAGCAGCCGAATCGTCGAGATCGCCGCCGAGGTCATGGCAGCAGGTGGGGCCGCAGGGCTGGGGGCCGGGGCAATCGCCGGCGGGCTGGCCGGTGCCGCCGGGGTTGCGGGGATCGCCGGGGCCAGTGGCGGCGGCGATGACGGTGGCTCTGCGCCGCCGCCGGTGCTCGCTGCGTCTGAATTCAGTAGTAGTGTTCTGGGTATCAGCGGCGGCTTTGACAGCCAGAATACCGGCATCAACTCGGCCACAGGTGCCGCATCCGTCGAGGTGACGATCACCGATGCGAACGGGGACGAGACAACGACGACCCTGCCCACGACCCAGTTCGACGCAAATGGCGATTGGGCCTTCGTCCCTCCCGGTGGCATCCCGCAAGGCATCGTGACCGTGAGCGTCAAGTCGCTTGACGCAAGCGGCAATGAAATTGAAACGGCCTCACAACAGTTCAGCGTCGACACCATCCCCCCGACCATCACCATCGACGACGCCGGCGTTGGCGCGGATGGCGTGCTCAACCTCGCCGAGCAAGAGGCCGGGATCACCATCTCCGGCACCACCGATGCCGAGGATGGGCAGACCGTCACCGTTACGATCAGCGGCGGCGCGGTAGTCGTCTCTTCGGCAATCGGTGCCAGGGCCGCAGGCGCAGAGTTCAGCGTCACCACCACCGCCTCGGGCGGGACGTGGAGCGTCGTCGTCCCGGCAGCAGATCTCGCGGGGATAGCCGACGGCCCCGTGCGAATCGCTGCCAATGTCGAGGATGCGGCGGGCAACCTCTCTGACAATGCGGTCGCCAATGCGGTCGCGAACGTGAGCGCAGACCGCACCGCCGATATCGAGATCACGACCGTTGCGGGCGATCCCATCGCCAGCGCCGACATCACCGCCGCCGACCGCGTGGGCGGCTTTGACGTGACCGGCACCGCTGCGGGGGTCGAGGACGGCCAGACCGTCACCGTCACGCTCAACGGTCAGGATTTTACCGGGACCGTTACCGCCGGGGCCTTTACCGTGTCGATCCCCGAGGCTGACCTTGCCGCCCTCGGCAATGGCCCTGTCACGCTCGACCTCTCGGCCAGCGTGGCGGATGTGGCAGGCAATACCGCCACCGACACGCCCGCCCCCATCGCCGCCGATTTCACCGGCCCCTCGATCACCATCAACCCGATTGCCACCGCCGATGGCGACGGCGTGCTCAACATCGCCGAAAGCGGCGGAACGCTGGAGATCACCGGCTCGACCAGCCTCGTGCAGGACGGACAGCCCGTCACCGTCACCGTGAACGGCGTCACGCTCGCCGGGCCGGTCACGGTGGGCGCAGGCGGCACCTGGACGGCCACCGCCACTGCGGGTGAGTTGACCGGCCTTCCGACCACGGGCCCCATCGACGTGACGGCCAATGTCTCTGATGTCGTGGGCCTCGCGGCCCCGCAGGCCAGCGCGCAGGTCACTGCCGATCTCGAGGCCCCGACCATCACGATCACCACCCCGATCGCGGGCGACGATGTGCTCAACATCGCCGAGCAGGGCGCGGGCATCTCGGTCAGCGGCACCACCACCGGGGTCGAGGATGGCCAGAGTGTCACCGTCACGCTCAGGGGCTTCAGCGGAGCCACGATCACCGGCACCGCGACCGTCACCGGGAATGACTTCACCGTGGAGTTTTCCGATACTGATCTTGCTACCATCGGCACCTGGCCTTCGGCCACCGTCACGGCAAATGTGAGCGACGCGGCGGGTAACCCCGCCACCCCCGCCACCCCCGCCACCGCGACCCTCGGCATTGATCTTGTGGTGCCGACCATCGCGTTCGACGCCATTTCCGGCGACAACGCGATCGGCCTGCTCGATGTGCAGGGTGATCTGCTTATCACCGGCACCACCGATGCCGAGGTCGGGCAGCAGGTCACCGTCACGTTCAACGGCAACCCCGTCGCGGGCGGCTCTGTGACGGCTGCGGGCGTCTGGCAGGCCACCGTGCCGCAAGCCGATGTCGCGGCAATCCAGACCGCGGCGGGCGCAGGCGGAATCCTCAACGGTATCCCGCTCACCGCAACCGTCACGGATGCCGCAGGCAACCCGGCAACCGCCCCCGCCAAGGCCACGATCAACGCCGATTTCAACGGGCCGTCCGTCAGCATCAACCCGATCACCGGCGACAACATCATCAACGCGGTCGAGGGCACCGGCGATGTGAACATCTCGGGCACCACCAACAACGTGCCAGCGGGCCAGGTTGTCACCGTAAGCGTCAATGGCACGCCCCTTGGAGCCGTTGCGCCCGATGCGACGACCGGCAATTGGCAGATCACCCTGCCGCAGGCGGATCTTCCGGCAGACGGGGCCTCGCTGACCATCACCGCCGATGCCTCGGACGGGCAGACCGCCGCGCCGACGGCCTCGGCAACCCTCACCGCCGATCTCACCGCGCCGACCGTTACCATCAATACCATCTCCGGCAATGACATCGTCAACATCACCGAGGGCGGGCAACCACTGGTGCTCTCGGGGACAAGCGACGCCGAGGCAGGACAGATCGTCACCCTGACCGTGCCCGGCGTCACCGACCCGATCACGGCCCCGGTTGATGGCGCTGGAAACTGGCAGGTCGAGCTGACAGCCCAGCAAACCGCCGATTTCGTCGCGGGACAGGATGGGCAGACGCCCAACATCCTCGCCGATGTGAGCGACATCGCCGGCAACGCGGCACTGCAGGCACGGCTCCCGGTCACCATTGACCTGACCGCGCCGACCGTGAGCATCGACGCGCTATCTCTCGGGCCGGATGGCGTGATGAACATCGCCGAACAGGGCGTGGACCTGGTGATCACCGGCACCGCGACCGATGCGGCACAGGTGACCGTGACCTTCAACGGCACAGCACTTGCCCCGGTTCCAGTGGCGGGCGGCACCTGGACGGCCACCATCCCTGCGGGCACTCTCGCGGGGCTGACGGATGGTGCATCCATCGACGTGCAGGCGGATGTGACCGACAGTTCGGGCAACACCGCGCAGGCCACGAGCAGCTTCACCACCGATCTCGCGGCACCCGTGGTCACGATCACGGATGTCTCCGCCGGGGATACCCTGACCGTTGACGAACTGGCAGGCGAACTGACCATCACCGGCACGACAACCGGCGATGCGACCGGCAATGTCACCGTGGATATTGGCGGGACGCCGTTCACCACCGGGGTGCAGCCGGATGGAAGCTGGAGCCTTGCCCTGACGCAGGCGGACGTGAGCGCCCTGAACCTTGGGGATGAGACGCAGGTCAACATCACCGCCAGCGCGAGCGATGCCGCCGGAAACGCCTCTGTCCCATCGGCGGCAACGGCCTCGCTGACGACCGATTTCCGGCCCATCGTCACGATCGACCCGATCGGCACCGATGGGGCGATCGATCTCGGCGTGACCACGGGGAACAGCATCAGCGGCAGAACCATCGGGGCCGAGCCTGGACAGCTGGTCACGGTCACCGCCAACGGGGTGAATGGCCAGATCCTGAACGCGACCACGGCGGTCCTAGCCGACGGCACATGGACCCTCTCGGTCGATGCGGCGACCATCAACCAGTTGCAGGCGGGCGAGACCTTTACCGTCACCGCGAATGTCAGCAACCTTGCGGGCCGCGCGGCGGCACCGGTCTCGGCGAATGTCGATGCGTATCAGGAAGCTTTGTTTGCTTTCCAGAATACGGGGACAGCGGGCAACACGCTGACAATAGAAGCATTGGGCCTAGAGGGCCTAGATGTGACAAACGGGCTAGCTGTTAATACGATGATGACGTTCGACGCCACAACCGCGAGCTATGTAGAAAGATCAATTGTCGTGGATGACAAGTTCAACGTTGCTTTTGGTGACGGCATCTTCACGGTCAATGACAACGACGCGGCACAGGGCACCGTAATTTTTGGTGGTGCCACTTCGATAGAGAATTTCTCGTTGCCTGCCTCACTATATCAATTCTCTATGGAATCCTTAGGTGCGGGGCCGATCACGCTCAACTTAGTTGACAGAGCTCAGGCCGGGCCGAGCGAGCTGCAGATTGGCACCGACGCAGCGGATACGCTGACCACCTCCAACATCGACTCGGTCGTTCAGGCCAAGGGCGGCGATGACACCATCGACATTTCCGCCACGGGGGCCAGCACCGTTCTCTTCGAACTGGATCAGGCCAGCAACGGTATCGACACCGTGATCGGCTTTGACACCGGCGGCACGTTCCAATCCGACGATCTCGGGTTCCTCGGCACGGCCGATCTGCGCGGCGGCGGCACTGTTGCCGAGGCACTTGCCGCGAATGGCACATTAGGCGCGGATACCGGCTTCGTGATCTTCACCACCGCGCTTGGTGGCACGGATGCGGCCACGCTTGATGCGGCCTTTGAGGGGCTTGTCGGAGAGGCTGCGGGCGATACCCTCTACTTCCTCGCGGGCGACGGCACCGACGCGGCAATGGCGCGGGTGATCGTGGCTGGCGCGGATAACGCCTCGGTCGAGATTCTCGCCAATTTCACCGGTATCGGCGATCTGGGCCTGCTCAACCCCGACAACGTAATCCTGCCCGATCCGGCGACCGTTCCCGCCTAGAAACGGGGCGCGTTGCACAATCGAGACAGGCGGGCCGGATTATCCACTCACCGGCCCGCCCTGGGTTTGCAATGCCCGGTCTTTGCGGATTAGTAAGAAACCGGGGGAATAATCGGCCATCATGAACGCGGGAACGCAAAACGGGCAGATCGCGATCAGCAAGGAGCGCCATGGGGGGCGGTTCTGGCGGCGCTTTGCGTCCTATGGCTTTGCCCGCGACCGCCACAGCGTGCCCATCGTTCTGGCCGAGCTTGAATCTGCGGCGAGCGCCTTTCCCATCGTGTTTCGCGCCACCGCAACCGGCACCGTGGAGCCGCATACGCTCTTGCACCTCAACGCGGGCGAGCCGTCACCGTTTGTCACCCCCGATGGCAAATGGCGCGGCACCTATGTGCCCTCGCTCCTGCGCGCGCATCCCTTTGCCGCCAGCCCGACCGGGGCGGGGGGCGAAATGGCGCTACTGGTGGACGAGGCGAGCGGCCTTGTCACCGACGATCCCCGCGACGAGCCGTTTTTCGACGACAGCGGCGCGCCCTCGGAGGCGCTTGGGCAGGTGATCGCGTTTTTCCGCACCCGCGCGCAATCGGAACTGGCGACGCAAACCGCCTGCGCCGCGTTGCAGGCGGCGGGGCTGTTGCGCGCGCTCGATCCCCTGCCTGGGATGGGCAAAAATGACGCTGCTGGCTGCCTTGCCATCGACATCAACGCGCTTGATGCGATAGACGACGCCGCCCTGCCCGGCCTGTGGCAGAGCGGGGCGCTGCGGCTTGCCCATGCGCATCGGGTGTCGCTCTTTCATGCCGGGTGGATGGCGCGGGCCCTGCGCGCCGGAGCGGATGCCACGCCGCGCGCACCCGGCCACACTGCGGCCCCGACCGCCGGGCTCTCGGGCTTTCTCGATGCGCTTGCCGATGCGCAGGATCACGAAAGGGGCACAAGGTGACCGCATATCCCAGGACAGTCATCGCGGCCATTCTCTGCCTCGCGCTCTCTGCCTGCGCCAAGCAGCCCGATCTCGCGCCGGTAGAGGCAAGCCTTGAGCCGGGCACGGCGGGGCTGGGCGCGAAACGGGTGCCCGATACGATCGCGCGCGGTGCGTTTGGCCAGCATATCGCCCGCGCGGTCATGGCCGATCCCTCGATCAGCCGCAGCGCCGCCGATATCCGCGCCGCCCGCGCCGACAAGCGCGCCGCCGATGGCGCCTATCGTCCCGATCTCAACGTCGGCGTGAGGGCACAGACCAATCTCGATAGCGACATAGACAGCAATGCCGGCCCGTTCGTGCGCGTCTCGCAGCTTGTCTATGATGGCGGGGCTGGGCGCTCGGATCAGACATCTGCCGAGGCGCGCGTGCTGCAAAGCCGCGCGCGACAGATCGAGACCGGCGCCCGCGTCACGCTCGAGGCGGTCGAGGCCTACAAGCGCCTGCTCTCCAACCGCAAGCTGCTCGCCATCGCCGAGGAAAACCTGCGCGTGCTGCGCGGCTTTGCCGATCAGATCGCGGAACGCGTGAGGCGCGGCGCGGGCTCTGCCGCCGACGATCTGACCGCGCAGAGCCGCGTCGCCGATGCCGAGACGCAGCGCGCCGACGCGCAAGCCCGGCTTGAACGGGCCGAGGCGTCCTTCCGCCGTCTCTTTGCCGAGATCCCGGCCAACCTGCCGCCGCCGGTCAAGGCCCCGCCCCTGCCCGCCGGCGAGGCCGACGTGCTCGACCAAAGCCCGCGCCTTCGCGAAGTTAATGCAAGGCTCAAGGCCGCCGAGGCCGATCTTCTGGCCGCCCGCGCACGCCGCCTGCCGGGGGTGGAACTGGGCGCGACCGGGCAGCAGGATTCGGGCGAAACCGATGTGGCGTTCGACATGTCGCTCAATTACAGCCTCGACACGAGGGGCGAACGCCGCGCCGCCATCGACGCCGCCGAGGCTCGGCTTGAGGCCGCACAGGCCGAGCGCGATACGCTGGCGCGCGAGGTGCGCGAATCGCTGGCCTTTGTGCGCACCGACCAGACGGCAGGCGAGGCGCGCGTCATCGCCGCCCGACAGGCCGTGGCCAGCAACGCCGCCAGCGTCAATGCCGCGCGCGAACAGTTCAGCATCGGCCGCCGCAGCATGGTCGATCTGCTGGATGCGCAGCGCGATTACGTGCGCGCCGAGGAAACGCTCATTCGCGCCGAGCTTGAGCGCTTCCTGACCGATTACGCCGCGCTTGCGCTGACCGGTGATATCCTCGACGTGTTCAACATCACCCTGCCCGAGGTGACGAAATGACCACGCCCGACACCGGCCCCCGCGTCGTGCCGCTCGACCGCGAGGCGCGCAGCCGCCCCGACGAGACATCGCCGCTCGAGGCGTGCCTGTTGCACGCCGCCGCCGCGCTTGACCGTCCGATGACGCTGGCCGCACTCCATGCCGTGCAAAGCTCTGATGCGACCGGCACGCTTGGCGTGCGCGAGGCGATCACGGCGGCAGAGCGCGCAGGGATGCAGGCGGCGTTCGGCGCGCGCAAATTGCGCGATTTCGACAGCACGCTCACCCCCGCGATCCTGTTGCTGGAGGGCGAGCGCGCGGTGGTCCTGCACAGCATGGGCAAGGACGGTCAATTGGCCGTTCACGATCCGCTTCTGGGCGAGGGCATTGGCGAGGTCGCCCGCGACGAGCTTGAAGCGCTTTACACCGGCTACGCGATCCTGCTGCGCCGCGAGCATCGCGAGGATATCCTCGCCACCTCCGAGGGGCGGCGCGGGCATTGGTTCTGGTCGGCGCTGGCCGCCAACCGCTGGTCTTATACGCAGGTGCTGCTGGCCGCCGTGCTGGCCAACTTTCTGGGTCTCACCACCTCGATCTTCATCATGGTGGTCTATGACCGCGTGCTGCCCAACGAGGCGACCGAATCGCTTATCGCGCTGACCATCGGCGTGGGCATCGCGCTGCTCTTTGATTTCCTGATCAAGAACCTGCGCGCCGGTTTCATCGACCGCGCCGGGCAGCGCGCCGACATGGTGATGGGGCGGCGCATTTTCGACCAGCTCCTTGATATGCAGATGCGCGCGCAAGGGGTCAACCGGCGCGCTGGCCAGCACCCTGCGCGAGTTTGAAACATTGCGCGATTTCTTCACCTCGGCGACGCTGGTGGCGTTGGTCGATCTGCCCTTCATCGTGCTGTTCATCGGGGTGATCTGGCTGATCGGCGGCCCGCTTGCGCTTGTGCCCGCCATCGCCGTGCCGCTGGTCCTGATCGTGGGCATTGCGGTGCAGCCGGTGCTGGCAAAGCTGGCCGAGCAGAGCTTCAAGGATGGGCAATCCAAACAGGGCGTGCTGGTGGAAACGGTCTCCGGGCTTGAGACCATCAAGGCCACCGGAGCCGCCCGCCGGATGCGCGCCCGCTGGGAAGACGCGATTTCGCGCCAATCCGAACATGGCACACGCGCGCGCGGTGTTACGCAACTGGCGATGAACGCCACCGCCTTTACCCAGCAGGTGGCACAGGTGATGATCGTGTTTTACGGCGTGTTCCTGATCACGGCGGGCGAGGCCAGCATGGGCGCGCTGATTGCCAGCGTGATCCTGACCGGTCGCGCGCTGGCCCCGCTGGCGCAACTGGCGCAGACGCTGACCCGGCTCAACCAGGCGCGCAGTTCCTACCGCAATCTGGATGCGCTGATGCGCGCCGACAGCGAACGCCCCGAGGGGCGGCACTGGATCAGCCGCCCGCGCCTTGACGGGCGCATCCGCTTTGACGATGTGCATTTCACCTATCCCGACCAGATGACCGCCGCCCTGAAAGGCGTGAGCTTCACCATCCAGCCCGGCGAAAAGGTGGCGATCCTTGGCCGGATCGGATCGGGCAAAAGCACGGTCGCGCGGCTTCTTCTGGGGCTTTATGCGCCCGACAAGGGCGCGGTTCTGGTCGATGATACGGATATCCGCCAGATTGATCCCGGCGATCTGCGGCGCAATATCGGGTCGGTCCTGCAGGATGTGTGGCTCTTTTCCGGCACGGTGCGCGAGAATATCGCCATCGGCGCGCGCCGCCCGCGCGATGCCGATATCCTCGAGGCCGCGCGTATCGCGGGGGTTGAGGAGTTCGTGGCCAAGCACCCATCGGGCTATGACCTGATGCTCGCGGAACGCGGCGATGGGCTTTCGGGCGGTCAGAAACAGGCGATCACGCTGGCCCGCGCGCTGGTGGGGCAACCGCCCGTTCTGTTGCTGGACGAGCCGACCAGCGCGATGGATGTGCAGAACGAGCGCGACGTGATCGCCCGCCTCAAGACCGAGGCGCAGGGGCGCACCCTCATCGTCATTACCCACCGCACCAGCCTGCTGGATCTGGTCGACCGGGTCATCGTGATCGAGGACGGGCGCGTTGGCATGGATGGCGACAAGTCGATCCTTGCGCGCGCGACAAGGCAGGCCGGAGGGGGCAAGGATGGCGCGTGACCACGATCTTGACCGGCTGGCACGCGAGATGCGCGGACGCTCGGCGCTGCGCGGCTCGATCCTGCTGTTCACCATTCTCGCCTTTATGCTCATCGCCGTGATCTGGGCCGCCAATACCGAGATCGATGACGTGACCCGCGCCGAGGGGCGCATCGTGCCCTCGGCCTCGGTACAGGTGATCGAGGCGGCGGAGCCCGGCGTGTTGCAATCGCTACATGTCAAGGAGGGGCAGGTTGTCGAGAAGGGCGATCTGCTGATGGAACTCGATGGCACCATGCTCGACAGCCAGCTCGATCAGGAACAGCAGCGCGCCTATGGCCTGATGGCCCGGATCGAGCGGTTGCAGGCGGAAATCGACGGCACCGATCTGGCGTTCAGCCCCGACCTGGTGGCGCGCGCCGCAGATGTGGTGAAATCCGAAACCGCGCTTTATCGCGGGCGGCAGGCGGAATTGCAGGCCGAGATCGACATTCTCGAACGCCAGCGCCTGCAACGGCGGCAGGAATACGAGGAGGGGCTGGTGGATCGCCAGACGGCGCAGGAAACCCTCGCCGTTCTGACCGAGGAACGCGACATGATGGAGCCGCTGGTCGAGCGCGGGATGGAGCCTGCGACCACGCTTCTGACGCTGCGCCGGTCCGAGGCCGAATGGCGCGGTCGCGAGGTGCGCGCGCGCGCCTCGCTCACCCGGCTGAAATCGGCGCTCGACGAGATCGACGACCGCATCGCCGCGCAACGCAGCCGCTTTCGCAGCGCCGCGCTGACCGATCTGGCCACCGCCACGGCGGAACTGGCCGCGCTGAAACCGGCCCTGCCCGCGCTTCAGAACCGCGCCGCGCGCTCGCGGCTTTACGCGCCGGTGCGCGGCATCGTCAACCGCATCCACAAGCCCACGCTGGGCGCGATGGCGCGCCCCGGCGAAGAGCTGATAGAGATCGTGCCGCTGGATGATACCCTGCTGGTCGAGGCTTATGTCCGCCCCGATGACATCGCCTTTCTCTATCCCGGCCAGCCCGCCAAGGTAACGATCACCGCCTATGATTCGTCGCGCTACGGCAACCTGTCGGGCGAGATCGTGCGCATCGGCGCAGACACGATCACCCGCACCGAGCGCAGCGAAGAGGAGGTCTTCGTCGTGGAAATCCGCACCACGGAAACCTTTCTCGATGCCGATGGCGTCAAGGTCGAGATCATGCCCGGCATGGTCGCGCAGGCCGATATCCTCGCCGGGCGCAAAACCGTGCTCGATTACATCCTGCGCCCCGTCATCCGCGTCAAGGACCGCGCCCTGCGCGACTGACCGGCGCGCGGCCTAGGCTCAGGCCAGCGATTCGGGGTCGGATGCCTGCGCGCTGGTCTTGCGCGGCAGCACCCAATCGGGCCGGGGAAAATGGCAGGTATAGCCACCGGGAAAGCGCGCGAGGTAGTCCTGATGCTCGGGTTCGGCCTCCCAGAAATCGCCCACAGGCTCGACCTCGGTCACCACGCGACCGGGCCAGAGGCCCGACGCCTCGACATCGGCAATGGTGTGCAGCGCCTCTTCGCGTTGCGCGTCAGAGCAATAAAAGATCGCCGAGCGATAGCTCAGGCCGACATCGTTGCCCTGCCGGTTGGGCGTCGTGGGATCGTGGATCTGAAAGAACAGCTCCAGTACTTCCCGAAAGCTGATGCGCGCGGGATCGAATATGATCTCGATCGCCTCGGCATGGGTGCCGTGGTTGCGATAGGTGGCATTGGGCACGTCACCGCCGCTATAGCCCACCCGCGTCGAGATCACCCCGGCGCGTTTGCGGATCAGATCCTGCATCCCCCAGAAACAGCCGCCTGCCAGAACCGCACGTTCGCTCATGTCACATCCTCCACCTGGTCGAGATAGTCGCCATAGCCCTCGGCCTCCATGTCATCGCGATGGATGAATCGCAGGCTGGCCGAGTTGATGCAATAGCGCAGGCCCCCCCGGTCGCGCGGCCCGTCGGGAAAGACGTGGCCAAGATGGCTGTCGCCGTGGGTGCTGCGCACCTCGGTGCGGATCATGCCAAGCGAGGCGTCGCGCAATTCGGTGACATGGGCGGGCACGATGGGCTTGGTAAAGCTGGGCCAGCCGCAGCCTGCATCGAACTTGTCGGCGCTGGCGAAAAGCGGCTCGCCCGAGACAATATCGACGTAGATCCCCGGCTCTGTATTGTGCAGATACGCGCCGGTGCCGGGCCGTTCGGTGCCGTTCTGCTGGGTGACGCGGTATTGCTCGGGATCGAGTGCTGCGATGCGGTCGGGGTCCTTGCGGTAGGGGGTCATGGCACGTTCCATCCTGTTTCGCGCCATTAAATGGGGCAGGCGCGGCGAAAAGCAAAGGGGGCGGTCACGCCACTTGCCGCAATGCACGGGCGGTCATATGATCTTACCACCTTATCAAAGGCCCCCGCCATGCCATTCGAGAAAGTGACCCCGGAAAAGCTGTCTTGCGCTGTGACTCGGCAGATAGAAAAGCTGATCCTGCGCGGCATCCTGCGCCCCGGAGAGCGCCTGCCCGCCGAGCGCGAGCTTGCCGACAAGCTTGGCGTGTCGCGCCCGTCGCTGCGCGAGGCGGTGGCGGACCTTCAGGACAAGGGGCTTTTGACCGCGCGGGCCGGGGCGGGCATTTATGTCGCCGATGTGCTGGGCAGCGCGTTCTCGCCCGGTCTGATCCGGCTTTTCGCGGAACATGACGAGGCGGTGTTCGACTATATCAGGTTCCGCCGCGATCTCGAGGGGCTGGCGGCGTGCCGGGCGGCGCGGCTGGCCTCGGATACCGATCTGCGCGTCATCCAGACGGTGATGGACAAGATGGAAGCCGCCCATAAAAAGACCAACCCGGCAGACGAGGCGCGCCTTGATGCCGAGTTTCACATGGCGATCATCGAGGCGAGCCATAATGTCATCATGCTGCACATGATGCGCTCGATGTTCCAGCTCTTGCGCGAGGGCGTGTTCTACAACCGTCAGGTCATGTTCAAGCAGCGCACCACGCGCGGCGCCCTGCTCGACCAGCACCGCCGAATCAACGCAGCCATCCAGGCCCGCGATGCGCAGGCCGCGCGCGCCGCCATTGAGGCGCATCTCGACTATGTTGGGAAATCGCTCTCGGACCAACAAAAGGCCGAGCGCAACGAGATGATCGCACGCCAGCGTTTCGAGCACGAGCAATCGCGGTAGAGCGCGCGCGCACGACATCGTGACAGGCGCGCCGTGATGCGGTTCGGCCCGCCTATCCCTTCATCTTGGGACGCGGGCAACGCCTGCCTACCACATGTTGCCGAAAAGCACCCTCAAAACCAAAATTCTCCAATTAAATTCGTGCTTTATGAGGTATAATTAATGTGGTATGATTTAATTAATATGAGCGGCACCAACCGTCGCCACGAGGCAGAAACAGACAAGAAAAAGAGCGGGACCATGAAAACATGGGGCAGGCAGCCCTTGCTATGGGGCCTCATTGCGCTGGCGACGGTGTGGATGCTGGTGATCGTGCCGCTGAGCGCGGCGGCGGCCCCCTATGCGGGCTATGTCATCGACGCGCGCAACGGCAAGGTGATCTATTCCGAGAATGCCAACACGCGGCTTCACCCGGCCTCGCTTACCAAGATGATGACGCTCTATATCGTCTTCGAGGCGGTGGAGAACGGCGAAATCGGGCTTGACGACATGGTGACGATCTCACGCCATGCCGCCGCCGAGCCGCCAAGCAAGCTTGGCCTGCGCCCCGGCCAGAAAATCCGCCTGCGCTATCTCATCCGCGCTGCGGCCGTGCGCTCTGCCAATGATGCGGCCACGGCCCTTGCCGAGGCGATCGAAGGGTCAGTGCCGCGCTTTGCCCGCCGCATGAACCGCACCGCCAAGGCGATGGGGATGACGCGCACCACCTTCAAAAACGCGCATGGCCTGACCGAGAGCGGGCACCTCTCGACCGCGCATGACATGACCATTCTCGGGCGGCACGTGTTCTACGACTATCCCGATTATTACAACCTCTTCTCGCGCATTTCCGCCGATGCAGGCATGAAGACGGTGTATCACACCAACCGCAAGATGCTGAGCCGCTATCGCGGGGCCGATGGGATCAAGACCGGCTATACCCGCGCGGCGGGCTTCAACCTCGTCGCCAGCGCCGAACGGGGCGGCGTGCGGATCATCGCCACGGTCTTTGGCGGCAAATCCACCGCCTCGCGAAATGCACAAGTGGCCAAGCTGCTCGATCTCGGCTTTCGCAAGGCAGATCGCCGGGTTGCCGTGGCCCGGCCGCAGCGCCCGCCCTATCTCGGCAAGCTCGATCATGCGCCGGTGGCCATCGCCGCAGGCGAGGCGCGCCCGACCTATGCCGCGAAAACCGTCCGGCTTGCCACCGCCGCCGCCGTGCGCAAGAGCCTGCGCCCCAAGCCCCGGCCCGGCACTGCCCTCGATCCGGCGGCCCCCTTGCGCCTCGCAGCCACGGATGATGCGCCAAAAACCGCGCCGGAGGAGGACATTGCCGCGCTCCGCCCCGAGGCCCGCCCCGAGGATGCCGCAGGCTCTGTTGCCGGGGTGCAAATGGCCGAGGCAGAGGAGGGGACACTGCCCGAGGTGGTCAGCCGCGTATCCACCTCGGACGGGCGTCACTGGGGGGTGAACGTGGGCCGATACCCCAGCCAATACAAGGCACGGCAAGTGCTGTTGCAGACCGCGCTCTCGGAAATGTCCACCCTCGACGGCAGCCTGCGCAAGGTGGTGCGCCGCCCCACCGGGTTTGACGCGAATTTCATGGGCATGACGCGCGAGACCGCCGATACCGCCTGCCGCCGCCTTCAGGCGCGCAAGATCACCTGTTTCATGATCGGGCCAAGCTGACGCGCGTCAATCGCCGCGCAAGCAGGCCCATGCATAGGGCGGCCACATCATCGCCCGCCGAAACCGTCCCAGCGGCCAGCGCCGGGGCGGCTTTTGCATGATCTGCGGATAGCGGGGGCGGGGCGTGCGATCCATCGCCAGATCGGCAAGGATCGCGCCTGAATGGCTCGCCATCGCCACGCCATTGCCGTGATAGCTCAGCGCCGCAAAGGCCCCCGGCATCTCGGGGATCGGACCGGCATATGGGGTGAGGTCGGGTGCGAGCGACAGAAGCCCATTCCAGCTATGCGGCGTCTCGACATCGGCCCATGCCGGGAACATCGCCGCGAAATGCCGCTTTATCGTGCGGTGCATCCGTGCATCGAACCGCGCCGAGGAAAACAGCCCCCCGCGCATCCCGAACAGCATCCGGTTATCGGGCATGAGCCGGAAATAATGCAGGAAAAACCGGTCGTCATAGCACATCTGCCGCGTGGTCCAGCCTTGGGAAGCCAATTCATCCCCGGTCATCGGGCGGGTGACGATGACGTTGGATTGCGTCGGCAGATAGCGCGCGCGCAGCCAGTCCGGCAGATCGTCCGAGGAATAGCCGTTGGTCGCCACGATCAGGCGGCGCGCGGTGATGTGGGCCTTGGGCGTGCTGAGGTGAAACGCCCCGCCCCGCCGGATCGCGGTCACGGGGGACTGCGCATAGAGCCGTGCGCCCGCCCGCCTTGCCGCACCGGCCAGCCCGAGCGCGTATTTCAACGGGTTGAGGGCAAAGCCGATGGGCGTGGTGAGCGCGGCATGGAACGGGCCGCGCATCCCCGCCTGCGCCAGCCCCTCGCGCGCGACAAGCGTCGGCGTGACGCCATAATCGGCCTCGATCCGGGCCGCCCGCGCGGCAAAACCGGCGGCGGCACGGGCGCTATGCGCGAGCAGGGTTTCGCCCTCCGAATGGGTATCGGCCTCGATACCGTGGCGCGCGATCAGATCGCGAACGGTCTCGACCGCCGCTTTTTCCGTGGCATGCCAGTCGCGACGCGCCGCCTCGCCATGAGACCGCCGCAGCATCGCATCCGAGGCCGCCGAGCCACCCAGACAGCAAAACCCGCCATTACGCCCCGACGCCCCCAGCCGGGGCTTTCCGCCTCGAACACGCACACATCCTGCCCCGCCTCCGCAAGATGCAGCGCCGCCGACAGCCCGGTAAATCCTGCCCCGATTACCGCCACATCGCAGGTGATCGCCCCTTGGGCCACCGGATCATCACCGGCGGCCACGGTCGCGGCCCAGAAACAGGCGGCGCGCGGCCCCGGCCCATAGGCATGGGCGGGAAAGACGCGGCTCATGTCTGTTGCGCCGCAGCCCGCTCATCGGCCTGTTGGCGCAGGCTGGCGCGCTTGGTGATCAGCGAGGCGGTGATGACCCCTGCCGCCACGATCCCGATCATGATGGTCGAGAGTGCGTTGATCTCGGGCGAGACGCCAAGCCGGATCGACGACCATATCTTGATCGGCAGCGTGGTGGCCGATGGCCCGGCGGTAAACGACGCAATCACCAGATCATCAAGCGACAGCGTGAACGCCAGAAGCCAGCCGGAAATCACCGCAGGCGCGATGATCGGCAGGGTGACAAGGCGGAACGCATCGAAAGCCGAACACCCCAGATCAAGCGCCGCCTCTTCCAGCGATTGATCGAATGTCATTAGCCGCGACGACACCACCACGGCGACAAAGGCCATCGAAAACGTAGTATGCGCGAGGATGATCGTGAGAATGCCCCGATCCAGCCCGATCCCGATGAAAAGCAACAGGAGCGACAGGCCGGTTATGACCTCGGGCATGACCAGCGGCGCGTAGATCATGCCGGAAAATAGCGTGCGCCCCGGAAACCGCCCCACCCGCACCAGAACCAGCGCCGCCATCGTGCCCAGCACCGTGGCGATGGTCGAGGACACTACCGCCACCTTGAGCGTGACCAGTGCCGCCCCCAGAAACGCCTCGTTCTGGAGGAGCGTGCCATACCATTTCGTCGAGAACCCGGCCCAGACCGTCACCAGCTTGGACTCGTTGAAGCTGTAGACGATGAGGATCAGCATCGGCAGGTAGAGAAAGGCAAAGCCAAGCGTGAGCGAGGTGGCGTTGAACCATGTCAGCCGTCTCATCCCTCGGTCTCCCGCTGCTTTTGCTGGTTCATCTGGAAAAGCACGATGGGCACGATCAAAATGAGCAGCAGCACCACCGCCACGGCGCTTGCCACCGGCCAGTCGCGGTTGTTGAAGAACTCCTCCCACAGCACCTTGCCGATCATCAGTGTTTGCGAGCCGCCCAGGAGCGAGGGGATGACGAATTCGCCGATCACCGGGATGAAGACCAGAAAACACCCCGCGATGATGCCGTTTTTCGACAAGGGCACCGTCACCAGCCAGAAGGCCGAGAGGCGCGAGCAACCCAGATCCTCGGCCGCCTCCAGTAGCGAGCCATCCATCCGCTCCAGCGCCGAATAGATCGGCAGGATCATGAAGGGCAGGTAGGTGTAGACGATGCCGATATAGACCGCCGTGGGCGTGTTCAGGATGTCGAGCGGCGTGGAAATCGCCCCTAACCAGAGCAGAAGCTGGTTGAGATAGCCCTCGGTGGAGAGGATGCCCATCCACGAATAGACCCGGATCAGGAACGAGGTCCAGAACGGCAGGATCACCAGCATCATCAGCGTGGGCCGCCAGTGATCGGGCGCGTTGGCCATGCCATAGGCGATGGGATAGCCCACCAGAAGCGTTATCACCGTCGAGATGAGCGCGATCTGAAGCGAGGAGAGATAGGCCTTCCAGTAAAGATCATCGGTGGTCAGAAAGGCGAAATTCTCGAAATCGAGCGCGGCGAAGAACGCCCTCAGCCCCGCCCAGCCGGCAGCGGGATCGAGCGTCGGGATATAGGGCGGGATCGCCATTGTCGGGTCCGACAGCGATATCTTGAGCACGATGCCGAAGGGGATGAGAAACAGCGCCAGAAGCCAAGCATAGGGCAGCGCGATAAGGGCGAAACGGCGCATCCCCCTACCCTTTCAGCATCACGGCGGCGGTGTCGGACCACGACAGCCACACGGTGTCTTCCCAGGTGAAATCGCGGCGCGACAGGCGGCGGGTATTGGCGGTCTGCGCCTTGACCATCCGACCGCCCGCGATCTCGACATGATAGGTCGAGAGATTGCCGAGATAGGCGATGTCGATGATCTTTCCCTGAACCGCGTTGCGCCTGTCCGAGGGCTTTTCGGCGCTGATCGCCACCTTTTCAGGGCGCAGCGCGATGTGGCAGGCCTCGCCATTGTCGAAATGCGTCTCTGATTCGGCATGGAGCGGGGCCACGCCTTCGGCATAGGCGATCTCATAGCCCGCGCCGGATTTGCGCGCCGTGCCGCTGATGATCGTCACCTCACCGATGAAATCGGCGACATAGACGGAATTCGGTTCCTCGTAGATGCGCGCGGGCGTGTCGGCCTGGATGATGCGGCCATTGTCCATCACCGCGACGCGGCTGGCCACGGTCATCGCCTCTTCCTGATCGTGGGTGACGATGACAAATGTGGTGCCGGTGGTTTCCTGAATATCCATAAGCTCGAACTGCGTGGCGGTGCGCAGCTTGGCATCAAGCGCGCCCAGCGGCTCATCCAGCAACAAGAGTTTCGGCGCCTTGGCAAGGCTGCGCGCAAGCGCCACGCGCTGCCGCTGGCCGCCGGAAATCTGGTGCGGCTTGCGGCGGGCGAATTGTGTGAGCCTTGTGAGCTTGAGCATCTCCTCGACGCGCGCGGCGATCTCGTCGCGGGATTTGCCGTCACGCCTGAGGCCAAAGGCGATATTGTCCCACACCGACAGATGCGGGAAGAGCGCGTAGGACTGGAACATCATGTTCACCGCGCGCTTGTTGGGCGGAATCGGCGCGATGTCCTGCCCGCCGAGCAGGATCGTGCCCTCGGTAGGGGCCTCGAACCCCGCAAGCATCCGCATCATCGTGGTCTTGCCGCAGCCCGACGGCCCGAGCAGGGCAAAGAATTCGCGCTCGTAGATGTCGAATGTCTGGTTGTCGATGGCGGTGAAATCACCGAACCGCTTGGTCACGCCCTTGAACTCGATGAGCGGCTTGGCCTCTGGATCGGTCCAAGGCTCGAAAACGGTCTGCCCCATTATGCCCCCGGCTTGCTGAAGGGAAAGGAGGCCCGCACCGGCAAGGGCGCGGGCCGGTCCGTGCTCAGATGCCGGATTTGACCTTGGTCCACAGGCGCGTGACCACCCGTTGTGTGCGCATGTCATAGGGCTTCTTGATATAGGTGTTGTCGAGCGCCTCCGCCGAAGGGTAGATCGCCGGATCGGTGATCACGTCTTCGTTGAGAAACTCCTGGCTCGCCTTGTTGCCATTGGCGTAATAGACGTAATTCGACGCCTTCGCCATGTTCTGCGCATCCATGATGAAGTTGAGGAAGGTATGCGCACCCTCGGGGTTCGGGGCATCGGTGGGAATGGCCATCATGTCAAACCACATCACGGCCCCCTCTTTCGGCGCATTATAGGCGATCTCGACGCCGTTATCCGCCTCGGCAGCGCGGTCGCGCGCCTGCAACACGTCGCCCGACCAGCCGATCGCCACGCAGATATCGCCATTGGCCAGCGCGTTGATATATTCGCTGCTGTGGAATTTCTGCACATAGGGGCGCACGGACATGAGCAACTCGCCCGCGGCCTCAAGCTCCCCCGCATCGGTGCTGTTGGGATCATGGCCGAGATAGGTCAGCGCGGCGGGGATCACCTCGTCCGGCGCGTCGAGGAAATGCACACCGCATTCGGCCAGCTTCTTCATGTTCTCCGGCTCGAAGATCAGCGCAAGGCTGTCGATGGGCGCATCCGGGCCGAGAGCCTCTTCGACCTTGCCGGTATTCACGCCAAGCCCGGTGGTGCCCCACATGTAATTGATGGCGTAATCACTGATCGGCACGTCAGAGCCATAGCCCTCGAGCCGGTCCTTGATCACGTCCCAGAGGTTATCGGCATTGGGCAGCTTGTCATAATCGAGCTTCTGGAATGCTCCGGCCTGGATTTGCCGCAGCAGGAAGCTGCCCGTGGGCACCACAACGTCATAGCCCGAGCCGCCCGCCAGCATCTTGGTCTCCAGCATCTCGTTGCTGTCGAACACGTCATAGGTGAGATCGAGGCCGGTCTCTTCCTCGAATTGGCCGATCAGGTCCTCGTCGATATAGTCGGACCAGTTATAGACGCGCACCTCCTGCGCCGAGGCGGCAAAGCCGGTGAGCGCGAGCGCGGCGGCGGTGGTCATCATGAGACGTTTCATAGGTCACTCCCGTTGGTTCGGCACGTTATCTGCCATTACGCAGATTTGATCAAAAAATCCCGCGCCTGGCAATATGGTAATGTTTTCACGCAGCCGCTAAACTCGCAAGGATGGAGTTGATCCGCGGATCGGAGAGGACACCGTGATGGAAAAAGCCGCACGGAAAACGGGCAACGACGCGGCCCCTGTCATGCGCCTTCCGGCGCATGAGACGATCTATCGCGAGTTGCGCGCGCTGGTGCTGTTCGGCGATCTGGCACCGGGTCAGGCGGTGACCATTCAGGGGTTGTGCGACCGGCTGGGCGCAGGCATGACGCCGGTGCGCGAGGCGCTGCGGCGGCTCATCGCCGAGGGGGCGCTGGAGTTTCAGGGCAACAGGCGGGTCTCTGTGCCGCTGCTCGATGCCGGGAATATCGGGGAATTGATCTATGCGCGTCAATGGCTTGATCCCTATCTGGCCGGTCGCGCGACAGCGCGCGCCACGGCCGAGGATTTGGCCCGCCTGACCGCGATCGATGACGATCTCGACGCCGCCATCTTGCGCGGCGACATGCGCGGCTATCTCGAACTCAACTACCGCTTTCACCGCACGCTCTATGAATTGGCGGCGGCCCCGATCCTTGCGGATGTGGCCGATGGGCTGTGGCTGCGCTTTGGCCCGTCGCTGCGTGTGGTCTGCGGGCGGGTCGGCACCGAGGGGCTGCCCGACCGGCACAAGGACCTGCTCGACGCGATGCGCGCGGGTGATGCCGGGGCCGCCGCCACGGCGATCCGCGCCGATGTGGTGCAGGGAATGGAGCAGGTGCGCCAATCGCTGTCACGACAGCCGCGCGGCGACTGATTCGATTGACAGCGAACAATTTGATCATATTCTGAACATGACGCGCCCCGAGGGGCCGCGCCCTGATTCCCCCGTGCCGAGAAGGGACCGCCATGACCGCGATCACAAACCACCTGCCCACCGCCGAGCTTCAGGCGCTCGACGCCGCCCATCACATGCACCCGTTCACCCACGGCGATGCGATAAACGAAAAGGGCGCGCGCATCATCACCCGCGCGCGCGGCGTGACGCTCACCGACAGCGACGGCAACGAGATCCTCGACGCGATGGCGGGGCTATGGTGCGTCAACCTCGGCTATGGGCGCGACGAACTGGCCGAGGCGGCGGCGCGGCAAATGCGCGAATTGCCGTTCTACAACACGTTCTTCCAGACCAGCCATGTGCCCGCTATCGCGCTGGCAAGCCGTCTGGCGGAACTGGCCCCCGGCGATCTCAACCATGTCTTCTATGCCGGGTCGGGATCAGAGGCGAACGACACCAATATCCGCATGGTGCGCACCTATTGGGCCGAGATGGGAGAGCCGGAACGCAAGATCATCATCGCGCGCAAGAACGGCTATCACGGCTCGTCGATGGGCAGCGCCTCGCTGGGCGGCATGTCGGGGATGCACGCGCAGGGCGGGATGCCGATCCCCGATATCCACCATATCGACCAGCCGCACTGGTATGCCGAGGGCGGCGATAGCGACCCCGAGGCCTTCGGCCTCGCCCGCGCGCGGCAACTGGAGGAAAAGATCGAGGAGCTTGGCCCCCACCGCATCGCCGCCTTTATCGGCGAGCCGGTGCAGGGCGCGGGCGGCGTGATCATCCCGCCCGACAGCTATTGGCCGGAAATCCAGCGGATTTGCGACAAATACGGCATCCTTTTGATCGCCGACGAGGTGATTTGTGGCTTCGGGCGCACCGGCAACTGGTTCGGCAGCCAGACCATGGGCATCCGCCCCGACATCATGACCATCGCCAAGGGCCTCTCATCGGGCTATGCGCCCATCGGCGGCTCGATCGTGAATGACCGCGTGGCCAAGGTCATCAACGGCTGCGAGTTCAACCACGGCTATACCTATTCGGGGCATCCGGTGTCTTGCGCCGTGGCGCTGGAGAACCTGCGCATCCTCGACGAGGAAGGGATCGTTGCCCGCGTGGCCGCGCAAACCGGGCCATATCTGAAAGAGAAATGGGAGGCCCTCGCCGCGCATCCGCTGGTGGGCGAGGCGCGGATCATCGGCATGATGGGCTCCATCGCGCTCACGCCCGACAAGGCCAGCCGCGCGAAATTCGCCTCGGACCCCGGCACCGTCGGCTATATCTGCCGCGAGCGGTGTTTCGCCAACAACCTGGTGATGCGCCATGTCGGGGATCGCATGATCATCTCGCCGCCGCTGGTGATTTCAGAGGGTGAGATCGACACCCTGATCGAACGGGCATGGCGCTCGCTCGACGAGGCCGAACGCCAGGTGCGCGCCGAGGGGCTGATGCAGGCGGCGGCGTAACGACGCGACCAGCAGCACCCGCACGAAACGCCTATTCCAGCACCCGGACGCTGTCGCGGGCGCGGGCGAGCGCGGATTGCCGGTCGCCGTGCAGGTGCGAGACGAGCACGCCGCGCGCGGCCTCTTCGCCGAGGCCCAGCGCATCGAGCGCCGCCTCGATATTGGCGGCGCTCTCGGCCAGGCGAGGGCGCTGGCCCGCGTTGTGATGGCTGCCGCCCTCCGGCTCGGGACGGCCAAGGCCGAAATGATCGGCCACCGCCGGAAGCGCGCCGGGGGCCTCGATATTCACCGCCATGAAATCGCGCCGTCCCTCGAAATGCGTCAGCACCCAGGCGAACCAGTCGGCGCGGCGATGCGCCTCGTTGATGAAGTTCTGCACGCTGAACACCTTCTGATGATGTGCGGCGATGCTGGTGAGGTATCCGCGCAGCGGCCGGAAATTGAGAATGAACCGGGCATTGGGATAGGTGCGGTCATAGGCCGCCACGGGCCGCACCTGCCCGAAATCGGAAAACGCGTCAAAGCGACCGGTCTGCCAGTCTTTTGAGTCGTGAAAGCTGCGCAGCCCGTTGGCCTCGAACAGCCGGTGCAACGAGGTGGTGCCACAGCGCGGGTGGCCGATCACGAAATACCGGGCCGCCTGCCGGTCGCCCTTCGGGGTGACCACGAAATGAAGCTGCATCCGCGCGCGGATCACGGCAAAGGCCAGATCGTTGAGATCGGTGGTGCGCCGCGCCGCAGCCATCAGATGATTTCATCCTCGTCAAAGAGCGCGCCCACATCGAGATGGGCGCTGATGCCTTCGGCCTCGGCTTCGGCGCGTGGGGTCTCGGCGATGTGAAAGAGCGCGTCGCCCTCGTAGACCACGGGCAGGTTGGTGCGCCCGATCACGATACCGGTATGCTCGGCGATGATCTCGCTCTCGATATCGCCAAAGGCATTGGCCACCGCGCCCAGCACGGTGCCCGGTGCCACCGCATCCCCAAGCCCGACAAAGCCGCGAAACAGCCCGCCGCGCGGCGCGCGATACCATGACGAGGCGCGCGCGCGCATCGGGCGCGCCCGGCTGCGCGGCACGCCCTTGGCCCCGATCATGCCAAGGCGGTGCATCACCCGTAACGTGCCCGCCACCCCGGCGCGCGCCGCCGCCTCGTCAAAGCGCAGCCCCTCGCCGCCCTCGTAGAGCAGCACATCGACGCCCGCCTCCTCGGCGGCCATGCGCAGCGAGCCGTCGCGCAGCTTGGAATCCATCATCACCGGCGCGCCGAACGCCGCCCCGAGATCGGCGAGCCGGTCATTGTCGGGGGTGAGGCGGATCTGCGGCAGGTTGCTGCGATGGATCGCCGCCGAATGCAGGTCGATGCCTACATCCGACCGGCGCACCACCTCCTCCATGAAGATATGCGCAAGCTGCGACGCCATCGACCCCGATGGCAAGCCGGGAAACACGCGGTTGAGATCGCGCCGGTCGGGCAAATAGCGCGAATGGTTGAGAAACCCGAAGGTGTTGACAATGGGCACCGCCAGCAGCGTGCCTGCCACCGACTGCAACGGCGTGGCCCGCAACACGCGGCGCACGATCTCGACGCCGATCACCTCGTCACCGTGGATCGCCGCCGAGAGAAACAGCACCGGCCCGTTGCGCCGCCCGTGGATCACCTCGACCGAGAGATGAACGGGGGTGTGATTGGAAAGCTGACTTACGGGTATATCGACGCGGGCACGGGTGCCGGGGACAACCCGCGTGCCGCCGATCTCGAATGGGGTGCGTTTCGCCATGTGCCGCCTTTCCCTGCCTGCCAGAGGATTAGGCAATCGCGGCGCGGCTGTCCATGCCGGGGGGCGGGGTGTGGCCTGTTGCCGCCGTCCGCCCCTGCCCCCGCGCGCGCAACAAGGCGCGCGCGGCTCAGCGATCCGCCGCCGCGCGCCGCAACCGGTCGTTGATCGCGCGGCCCAGCCCGCGCTCGGGCACCGGGGCCACGGCGATCGCCTCGGCCCCGCCCTCATCAAGCGCGTGCAGATGGTGAAAGAGGGTCGCCGCCGCCTCCACCAGGTCGCCCGTCTCCGACAGGTTGAGATCGCCCGCCACCGCACCAAAGCCCAGCATCGCCTCGCCCGGCCGCCGCTCGGTCGCCTCCAGCCGCACCCGCGCCCCCGGCGCGTAATGCGATGCCAACTGCCCCGGCGCGCTCACCGCCCCGCCGCCCTCATGCAGGGCCACCGGGCGGCCCAGCGCCGCCTCCAGCGCCTCCACCGGCACGCCACCGGGGCGCAGCAGCACCGGCGCGCCCTTGAGCCCCAGGATGGTGGATTCCACCCCCACCGGGCAGGCCCCGCCATCGACCACCGCCGCGATCCGACCCGAAAGCCCGGCCAGCACATGGCCCGCCTGCGTCGGGCTGATCCGCCCCGAGGGATTGGCCGAGGGCGCCGCCACCGGCCCGCCGAACGCCGCCAGAAGCGCGCGCGCCACCGGATGCGCGGGCACCCGCACCGCCAGGGTATCAAGCCCCGCCGTCACCAACGGCGAAATCCCCGCGCCCGCGCGCAGCGGCAGCACCAGCGTCAGCGGGCCGGGCCAGAAGGCGCTTGCCACGATCTCTGCCGCATCCGGCCACTCCACCAGCGCGCGCGCCTGCGCCGCGTCCGCCACGTGCACGATCAGCGGGTTGAACCGGGGCCGCCCCTTGGCCTCGAATATCGCGGCCACCGCGCGCCCGTCGCGCGCATCCGCGCCAAGGCCATAGACCGTCTCGGTCGGAAACGCGACAAGGCCCCCCGCCCGCCAGATCGCGGCCGCGCGCGCGATCCCGCCATCATCGGCTTGCAAAGTTTCGGTTGCATTTGGCATTTATGGTCCCTGACGCGGCGTTTGGCTTGCGGCTTCGGTGCCACCGGCTACCTTCGGCTTCAAGGGGGGCTGGTTACAGCCTTGCGCCCCGGTTGCCAAGCAGCGCCGGGAATGTGGAAAGGAACGACAAGATGCCCTATCGTGCCCCGGTCGAGGATTACCGCTTTCTCTTCGATCATGTCATCGGCCTGCCCGAGGTGGCCGCGACAGACCGTTTTGCCGAGGCGACGCCGGACATGGCAACGGCCATCCTGACCGAGGCCGGGCGGCTCTGCGAGGATGTGCTCGCCCCCCTGCAACGGCCCGGAGACCTGCACCCCGCGCGGCTGGAAAACGGCGTTTTGCGCACCTCGCCGGGCTATGCCGAGGGCTATCGCGCCATTGCCGAGGGTGGCTGGATCGCGATCGGCGCGAACCCCGATCACGGCGGCATGGGCCTGCCGATGCTGCTCACCACCGCCGTCAACGAGATGATGGCGGCGGCGTGTTTGTCGCTGCAACTCGCGCCGCTGATGACGCAAGGCCAGATCGAGGCGCTGGAGCATCACGCAAGCCCGGAGATGCAGGCGCTCTACCTGCCCAAACTGGTGAGCGGCGAGTGGTCCGGCACAATGAACCTGACCGAGCCGCAGGCCGGATCGGATGTCGGCGCGCTGCGCTCGCGCGCCGAGCCCAATGGCGATGGCACCTACGCGATCACCGGGCAAAAGGTCTATATCTCCTGGGGCGACAATGATTTCACCGAAAACGTCTGTCACCTGGTGCTCGCGCGCCTGCCCGATGGCGTGCCCGGCACCAAGGGGATCAGCCTCTTTCTGGTGCCGAAATTCATCCCCGACGAAAACGGCGATCCCGGCGCGCGCAACAGCCTCAAGGTCATCAGCCTCGAGCACAAGATGGGCCTGCATGGCAGCCCCACCTGCGTGATGCAATATGACGGGGCCACGGGCTGGCTTGTGGGCGAGGCGCATGACGGGATGCGCGCCATGTTCACCATGATGAACAACGCCCGCCTCGGCGTGGGCGGCCAAGGCATCGGCGTGGCCGAGGGCGCGTATCAGCACGCGCTGGCCTATGCGCAGGACCGCCGCCAGGGCCGCACCCCGACAGGGGACGGCACCGGCACGATCATCGAGCACGCCAATGTGCGCCGGATGCTGGCCTCGATGCGCGCCGAGACCTTCGCCGCGCGCGCCATCGCGCTCGCCTGCGCCAAGGCCATCGACATGCAGACCGCCACCGGTGCCGCGCAGTGGGGCGCGCGCGCCGCCCTGCTCACCCCCATCGCCAAGGTTTGCGGCACCGAGACCGGCATCGCGGTTGCCAATACCGGCATCCAGCTTCACGGCGGCATGGGCTATATCGAGGAGACGGGGGCCGCGCAATTCCTGCGCGATGTGCGCGTCACCGCGATCTACGAAGGCACCAACGGCATCCAGGCGATGGATCTGGTGGGCCGCAAGTTGATGGATGGCGGCGAGGCCGCGCTGACCCTCATCGAGGAGATCGAGACGGCGGCAGAGGCCGCGCGCGGCACGCTGCCCGACCTCGCCGGCCCGGTCTGGCAGGCCAGCGAGAGCCTGCGCGAGGCCACCGACTGGATGCTGGCGCAAACCGAGATGACCGAGCGATTCGCCGGGGCTATGCCCTATCTGCGCGGCTTTGCCCGTGTTCTGGGCGCGCGTTTCCACCTTGCGGCGGCGCTGGCCGAGGGCGGCGACGGCCCGCGCACGCGGCTGGCGCGGTTCTATATCACGCGGCTCTTGCCCGAGCACGCGGGCCATTTCGCCCATGCCACGCAAGGGGCCGCCGATCTCTACGCGCTCACCGCGTCGGATTTCGTCGCATGATGGATGGCGGCGAGATCATCCACCACCCCTGGCCCGAACCGCCCGCCGGGGACGGCGCGACCGAGGTGGCCCCCGGCATCCTCTGGCTGCGCCTGCCGCTGCCGATGGTGCTCGATCACGTCAATGTCTACGCGCTCGACGAGGGCGACAGCTGGACCGTGGTCGATACCGGCATCCACACGCCCAGCGCCGTGGCGCTGTGGGAGGGGCTCTTGGCCGGGCCTCTGCGCGGCAAGCCCGTCTCCCGCGTGATCGCCACCCACCACCACCCCGATCATATCGGCATGGCGGGCTGGCTGATGGATCGCTTCGGTGCCAGCCTCTGGGCCTCGCGGACAAGCTGGCTCATGGCGCGGATGCTGATCCTCGATGTCGAGGACCGGCCCACCCCGCAGGCGCTCGAATTTTCGCGCGCGGGCGGGATGGACCCGGATATCTACGCCAAACGCGCAGGCGAACGCCCGTTCAACTTCGCCGATAGCTGCGCGGCCCTGCCGGTGGGCTATCGCCGGATCGTGGAAGGCGAATTGATCCGCGCGGGCGGGCGTGACTGGGACGTGCGGATGGGCGGCGGCCACGCGCCCGAGCATGTCACGCTGTGGTCGCGCGATGACAATCTGGTGATCGCGGGCGATCAGATCCTGCCCGGCATCAGCCCCAATATCGGCGTCTACCCGACCGAGCCAGAGGCCGATCCGCTGGCAGACTGGCTCGCCGCCTGCGCCCGGCTCGCCCCCCATGCGCGCGCCGATCACCTCGTGTTGCCCGGCCACAAGCTGCCCTTTACCGGCCTGCCCGTCAGGATGCGGCAACTGGCCGAGAATCACCATTCCGCGCTCGACCGCCTGCGCGCCTTTCTCGCCGAGCCACACACCGCCGCCGAGTGCTTTCCGCTGCTCTTCCGGCGCAGGATCGACGCGGGCACCTACGGCCTTGCGCTGGTGGAATCGGTTGCGCATCTCAATCACCTGCTGCACGCTGGCGAGGTCAGGCGCTGGCGGCGCGCGGATGGCGCGTGGCTCTGGCAGGTGCGGTAACGATGGGAGGACAGGACCATGGGCGACGGGATCGAGACATCGGCGGAACTGGCCGAGAATGCCGCCATGCCGCGCTGTCACGAGGTTCACGCAACCCCCGGCCAGCCCTGCATCGAGACGGCGGCCAAATCCCTGCCCAAGACCCCGGTTAAGAAGAAAAGCCCCGCGCAATGGGCCTATGAGCGGCTGATCCTCTATATCGGCAATTTCGAGAAAACCCTCGACGAGGCGCATGAGGTGGCGATGGGCTTTGCCGGGTCGGACGCGGGCACCATCCGGATCGAGGGGATGGGCTATTTCGACCCCGATATCGTCACCTTCTACGGCCAGGACCAGATGGGAATGCGCACCCAGCTCGTGCAGCATGTGAGCCAGCTTTCGGTGATGCTGCGCGCGCTGCCCAAACAGGTCGAAGAGGCCCCGCCCACGCGCATCGGCTTTCGCCTCGCGCAGGATCTCGAAGAAAGCTGAGCCACGCCAGCTTGGCGCGTGACAGCGCGCCGGAAATGCAGTAATCCGCATCCGACCCGTTTTCGCACGTCACGAAGGAGCGCAACACATGGCCGAACACAAGCATGGCGACATGGATATCACCGTTCAGGAAAAAACCTTCGAGGGCTTTGTCAAGGCTGCGGCCTGGACGGTCGTCTGTATCGCCGCTTTCCTGATTTTCCTGGCGGCGGTCAACGGCTGATTTCCCGGCTCGGAGGCCATCATGCGTTTGCTCTTGCTGGCGTTCTGCGCCGTCCTCACTCTTGCGGGCTGCGCCGCTGAATCGGTCTGGTCGACCGATGCGGAGGTGAGCCGCGCGGCCTATGCCCATGATGGCCCGCCCCGGCTCACCGTTTACACGATGATCAACAACAAATCGGGCGCAGGCGCGCATACAGCGTTGATGATAAACGGCAACCAGCGGGTGATTTTTGACCCGGCTGGCTCTTTCAACAGCCTGCGCACCCTGCCCGAGCGCAACGATGTGCTCTACGGCATCACGCCCAATGTCGAGGATGTTTATACCCGCTACCACGCGCGCAAGACCTTTCATGTGCGTATCCAGCGGCTCGATGTGTCGCCGGAACTCGCGGCGCGCGCCATGCGCCTTGTCGAAGACGCGGGCCCCGTGCCCAATGCCGCCTGCTCTCTGGCAACCTCGCGCATCCTTGGAGAGTTGTTTCCCGGCCAGGTGGGCACTTCGTGGTTTCCCAAGAAAACCGCCGATGATTTCGCGCGCATCCCCGGCGTGACCGAAGAGACGCTCTACGAATACGATGACGACGACAATTCCAAGGTGCTGGCGGCCTGGGATCCGGCGCGCGCCCGCACACAGTGACCGGGAACGCGCGCCGATGACATGCCGCGCCGCGCAAGCGCCCAAGCGTGGGCGGGCGGTGCCACAGTGCATGAACAGGCCACGCCTCACTTGATCCCACCCCGCCACGCGGCTAAGCGGCACCATGCCCAAGCTCCTGCCCCCTCGATGCCCCGTTTGCCGCGCCGCGCCGGTGGCGGATTTCGGAAGCTTCGACGGCAAGGCCTATTGGTGCTGCGACGCCTGCGAGGCGCGGGGCATGGCCCCCGCGCATTACCCCGACGCCGCCACCGAGCGGGCTGAATATGACCGGCATGAAAACGAGGTGGCCGATCCCGGCTACCGGCGCTTCCTGAGCAAGCTCGCGGTGCCGCTTCTCGCGCGGCTTCGGCCCGGCGCGCGGGGGCTGGATTACGGCTGCGGCCCCGGCCCGGCACTGGCCGCGATGCTGCGCGAGGCGGGCCACGAGGTGGCGCTTTATGATCCCTTCTATGCCCCCGATCCCGCGCCGCTGGCCGAGAGCTATGATTTCATCACCTGCACCGAAGTGGCCGAGCATTTTCACGCCCCGGCCGAGGAATTCGACCGTCTCGGCGCGATGCTGCGGCCCGGCGGCTGGCTCGCGGTGATGACCTGTTTTCAGACCGATGATGCCCGTTTCGGTGGCTGGCATTACCGCAAGGATGCGACCCATGTGGTGTTCTACCGCGCCGCGACATTCACCACCATCGCCGCGCAACGCGGCTGGGTTGCGCACATCCCGAGCAAGGATGTGGCGCTCTTGCAGTGTCTCGGGCCATGACCACGACCCTGCACGAGGCGCGACTGGCGGCGGTGATTGCTGCGGTGCGCGAGAGCGGCGCGGCCACCGTGCTCGATCTGGGTTGCGGTGATGGCGATCTGGTGTTGCGGCTGCTGCACGAACCGGGCATCGCGCGCATCACCGGCATCGAGATTGACGCCGCGCGGCTGCGCGGGGCGCAGGCGCGGCTGGCAGACACCCCCACCGGGGGCGTGCCGGTGCAACTGGCCTGTGCCTCGGCGGTGCAGGCCCACCCCAAGCTGGCGGGCTACGATTGCGCCTGCCTGGTGGAGGTGATCGAGCACCTGCCGCCCGCCGATATCAACCGGTTGGAGCGCGCGGTCTTTGCCGGGATGCGGCCCGGCCATGTCATCGTGACCACGCCCAATGCCGAGTATAACCCGGTGCTTGGCGTGCCCGCTCACCGCTTTCGCCACCCCGATCACCACTTTGAGTGGGATCGCGCGCGCTTTGCCCGCTGGGGGCAGGGGGTGGCGGCGCGCAACGGCTACGCAGTGGCGTTCCGCGATATCTGCGGCGCGCATCCCGGCCTTGGCGGGGCAAGCCAGATGGCGATCTTCAGCCGCCGTAGCGGGTAATGAAATTGCGCAGGATACGCTCGGGCGCGGTCACATCCGCCGCGCGGCACATGGCGATGAGATCCTCCGCCGTCTCGGGCGCGAAATAACCCTTGTGACGATAGATGCGGATGCGGGTCTCAAAGCCCGCGGCATCGGCCTCGGGGTGGAACTGCGTGGCATAGACGCAGTCCCCGTGGCGCACCATCTGGAACGGGCAGGTGGGCGAGGCCACGAGATGGGTGCATCCCGGTGGCAACGCCTGCAACGCCTCCTTGTGGCCGACAAAGGCGGCAAAGCGCCGGGGCAGCCCGTCAAGCAGCGGATCGCGCGCGCCCTCGTCGGTCAGGTGGCAATCGGCGGTGCCCACCGGCTCGCCATAGGCGCGCTTGCTCACATCGCCGCCAAGGTGCCGGCCAAGGATGCCGATGCCATAGCAACAGCCAAGAAACGGCGTGCCGGTCGCGATAATCGCGGGCATGAGCGCCAGAACCTGCGCCTCGATCCGCGCCTCGATGGGCGATTTCGCCTCGGGCGGATCGCTGACGCAACCGGGGCCGCCGCCGACGATGACCCCGGCATGATCCTCGGGCCGAAGCCCCTCGGGCAGCGCCTCCTGGTCAAGCCGGATACGGCGCACGCGCTCAGGCGCCAGCCCGCCCTTGCGCAGGATCGCGGCGAACTCATCGTCAGCGGCCTCGGTCTCGGGGCGCAGTTGCAGGATGAGAAAGGGCTTGGCCATGGGTGCCTCCGGCTCTGTGCGACAGGCTTGCCCCGGCTGCGGCATGTCGTCAAGCGCCGGTGCCTGCCTTGATTCCCCGACCGAAAGGGATAGGGTGCGCGCAAGCCAGTAACAGCAAGGAAATGCCCATGCCACAACGTCTTCATCTTGTATTCGGCGGCGAGTTGGTCGATCCGTCGCGCAGCGAATTCCGCGACGTGAACGACATCCATATCGTCGGCATGTTCCCCGATTACGCAAGCGCCCACGACGCCTGGAAGGCCGAGGCGCAGCGCACGGTGGACAATGCCCATACGCGCTATTTCATCGCCCATCTGCACCGCCTGCGCGACGAAGAGCGCGAAACCTCGTCCACCGAAGAGCTGGGCTGAGCACGGATGAGCCGCTCGCTGGGTCTGGCGGCCTATCTCGCGCTGGCGCGCGGCGGTGGCCCGGCAGGCCCGCACCCTGACCAGCCCCGCCCCAAGGGCCGGGTGATCTGGGCACATGCGGTGGATGGCGGGCGCGCGCGCGCGCTGGCCGGGCTGGCGCGGCACCTTGCGCAGCATCGCGGCGATCTTTCGATGGTGATAACCGGGGGCAACGAGGCCGACGAGGCGCGCGCGCCGCGCGGCCCGGCGATACGGCAGCCGCTACCGCCCGACACGATCCCGGCGGCAGAGGCGTTCCTTGCGCATTGGCGGCCCGATCTGTGCCTCTGGACGGGCGGCGAGCTTGAACCGGCCTTGCTGATCTGCGCGGCGCGGGCGGGGGTGCCGCTCTGCCTCGTGGATGCCGAGGAAACGCTTCTGGAGCGGTCGCGCTGGCGCTGGTTTCGCGAACTGCCGCGCGCGGTTCTGGCCGAATTCACCGAGATTCACGCCCGCGACGAGGCAGCAGCGCGGCAGGCACGGCGGATGGGGGCCAGTCCCCGGCGCGTGCATGTCACCGGCACCTTGCAGGAAGAGGCGCTCACCCTGCCCTGCCGCGAGGCGGACCTTGAAGAGATGTCGCGGCTGATGCGCGCGCGGCCGGTCTGGCTGGCGGCGATGGTGCAGCCCGGTGAGATCGACACCGTGCTCGGCGCGCATCGCGAGGCAAGCCGCGCCGCGCATCGCTGCGTGCTGATCGTGGTGCCCGACGACCCTGCCGAAAGCGCCGGAATGGCGGCGCGGATCGCGGCGCAGGGCTGGCGCCATATCGCGTGGTCCGAAGGGGTGCTGCCCGACGAGGCAACGCAGGTGATTTTGGCCGATACCTATGGCGAGATGGGGCTCTGGTATCGGCTGGCACCGATCTGCTTCATGGGCTCGTCGCTGGTTTCGGGGCAATACGGGCGCGATCCAGACGAGCCTGCCGCGCATGGCTCGGCGATCCTTTACGGCCCCAACGTGGCGCGCCACCTGCACCGCTATTCACGCTATGCCGAGGCCGGGGCGGCCCGGATCGTGCGCGACACCGAGACGCTCGGGGCCGCGGTGCAGGCGCTCTTGCCTCCCGACAGTGCGGCGGCGATGGCGCATGCCGCTTGGGAGGTGGCCTCACGCGGGGCGGAGGTGACCGACCGGGTGGTGGAGATGGTGCTCGACCTACTCGACCGGCGCGCGGCGGCGGGCACATGAAGGCCCCCGGCTTCTGGGATGCGCCGCCCGACCGGCCCGGCCTGCGTGCGCGGCTTCTGACGCCGCTGGGCGCGCTTTATGCGCGGGCGACGGCGCGGCGGCTGGCGCGGGGGGCTGGCTGGCGCGCGCCGGTGCCGGTGATCTGCGTGGGCAATATCAACGCCGGGGGTACCGGCAAGACGCCCACGGTACAGGCGGTGGTGATGCGGCTACGCGCGCGCGGCCTGCGGCCCGCGATCCTGTCGCGCGGGCATGGCGGGCGGCTTGCAGGGCCGGTGGCGGTGGATGCCGCCCTGCATGATGCGGGCGATGTCGGCGACGAGCCGCTGCTGGCGGCGGCCTTTGCGCCCACATGGGTGGCGCGTGACCGTGCGGCGGGCGCGCGCGCGATCTGCGCCGGGGGGGCGGTGGATTGCATCGTGATGGATGACGGGTTCCAGGACCCGGCGCTGGTCAGGGATATATCAATCGTGGTGGTCGATGCCGCGCGCGGCTTTGGCAACGGGCGCTGCCTGCCCGCCGGGCCGCTGCGGGAACCGGTGGCGGCGGGGATGGCGCGGGCCGACCTGCTGCTGTCGGTCGGCGATGATGCAGCGCAGGCGGGGTTTGCCGCGCGATGGGCCGGGGCCGTCACCGTGCCGCAGTTGCGCGGGCGGCTTGCCCCGCTCGACACCGGGATGGATTGGAGGGGCGCGCGGGTGCTGGCCTTTGCCGGGATCGGCCACCCGGAAAAGATGTTTGCCACGCTGCGCGCGCTCGGGGCCGAGGTGCTGCGCGAGGTGGCGCTGTCGGATCATCAGCCGCTGACCCCCACCCTGATGGCGCGCATCCTGCGCGACGCGCGCCGACTCGGGGCGCAGCCCGTAACCACGGAAAAGGACGCAGTGCGCCTGCCCGCCGAGATCCGACGGCAGGTGCTGGTGGTGCCGGTGCGCCTTGAGGTGGCGGATTGGGGCCCGTTCGATGATGCGCTTGATCGCTGCGGTATGGGTGGCGGCGCGCGTTGACCCCGCGCCGCCTGCGCGCGCCTTATTCGGCGAGGGCCTTGTCGATGATGGCCTTGAGATCGGCATAGGCCATGTTGGAATATTTCGTCCCGTTGACGAAAAGCGTGGGGGTGGAATTCACCCCGTCGGCCTCGGCGTTCTGCTGATACCATGCCACCAGCGCCTGGGCCTTATCGCGGTCGTTGAGGCAGGCCTCGACCGTCTCGGCCTCGAGCCCGGCAAGCTTGCCGATGCGGCGCAGGTTGTCGGCGATGGCCGCCGGTTCGCCTTTGGTCCATTCACGCTGCTGCTCGTAAAGCATATCGCTGATGCCAAAGAACTTTTCCCCGCCATCACAGCGCGCGACCATCGCGCCCCACAGGCCAAAGCGATCAAAATACACGTCGCGATAGACAAAGCGCACCTTTCCGGTGTCGATATACTCGGCCTTCAGCTCCTGGAACGGTCCCTTGTGGAAATTGGCGCAATGCGGGCAGGTGAAGGAGGCGTATTCCATCACCGTGACGGGTGCATCCTCGGCCCCCAGCGTCATTTCGGCAACCTCTGCCTCCTGCGCGGTCGCGGGGGCGGTCATGGTGGCAAGCGCGAGCGCGGCTGCGGCGAGAAGATGTTTCATTTCCGTGGTCCTTTTGTCCGTGTCGTTCTGGTCAATACGTTGCGCCCGAGCCTTTCCAGCGCGGCGCGCAGATCGTCATCGGCCACCGGGGTGACCATGTCATGCGCCTTTGCCGCCACCTCGGGCGGCGGGGCGGCGGGGGCCTTGGGCGGTTTGCGATGCACGAAATCCGCCTGCCCCTCGGCAAAGCCCGAAGGCGCGGTCTGTGTCAGGCGGATACGCGAAATGGCATTGTAGCCATAGACCGCGTTGATCCGCTCGCGCAGCGCCTCTTTCTGCATCTCGAGTATCGGGGCCTGCGCGCCGGTGGTGAGAAGGGTGAGCGTCGCCCCCATCCCCTGCCGGGAATACG
Organism: Roseovarius sp. MBR-78; assembly: GCF_040547535.1. NCBI lineage: Bacteria > Pseudomonadati > Pseudomonadota > Alphaproteobacteria > Rhodobacterales > Roseobacteraceae > Roseovarius > Roseovarius sp. MBR-78. The sequence goes on along the minus strand of NZ_JBEPPX010000020.1, from coordinate 27,706 downwards.
AGACCTCGACGGGCCGCGCAATGGCGGCGGTCGCCTCTCCGGCGATCTCGGGCCAATGGGTGAGCAGGCGCGACTGGGCAAAGCCGCGCGACTCGGACGCGCGCCGGATGCTTGACTGCAACAACGCCGAGGTGCGTTTGAACCCCCGCGATCCGCCCTGTGATCCGCGCGCGCGCGCTGTCATGCTTGGCACCCTCCCTGCTGGCGCTAACCTATGCGCTGTGGCAGGAGATACCAGTGCCGATTGCAGGCGAGGGAATAAACCATGCATGAAACCGCCGATCCGCAGGCCCTGCTGGCGTGGTATGACGGCCACGCCCGCGATCTGCCGTGGCGGGTGGGGCCGCAGGCGCGCGGCGCGGGCACGCGGCCCGATCCCTACCGGGTGTGGCTCTCGGAGGTGATGCTCCAACAAACGACCGTGGCCGCCGTGCGCGGCTATTTCGAGCGCTTCACGGCGCTTTGGCCCGGCGTGGCCGATCTGGCGGCGGCCGAGGATGCGCAGGTGATGGGCGAATGGGCGGGGCTTGGCTACTACGCCCGCGCGCGCAACCTGCTGAAATGCGCGCGGGCGGTGGTGGCGGATCACGGCGGGCGCTTTCCCGACACGCGCGAGGGGCTCTTGGCGCTGCCCGGCATCGGCCCCTACACGGCGGCGGCGATTGCCGCGATTGCCTTCGACCGATCAAGGGTCGTGGTGGATGGCAATGTCGAGCGAGTGATGGCGCGGCTATGGGATATCCGCACGCCGCTGCCCGCCGCCAAGCCGGAACTGATCGCCGCCGCCGCAAAGCTTACCCCCCGTGCGCGGCCCGGCGATTATGCGCAGGCGGTGATGGATCTCGGCGCGACGATCTGCACGCCGCGCGCACCCGCCTGCGGCATCTGCCCGTGGATGCACGCCTGCATGGGCCGCGCGGCGGGGGTGGCCGCCGACCTGCCCGCCAGAACCCCGAAGAAGGCCAAGCCGCTGCGCATGGGCCATGCCTATGTCGCGCGGCGCAGCGATGGGGCGTGGCTTCTGGAGCGGCGGGAGGCGCGTGGGCTTCTGGGCGGGATGCTGGGCTGGCCCGGCAGTGACTGGGGCGAGGCCCCTGCCCCGGCACCGCCAGTGCAGGCCAAATGGCGCGATACCGGCGCAGAGGCGCGCCATACCTTTACCCATTTCCACCTGCGGCTGCGGGTGCATGTGGCCGATCTTGGCCCCGAGGCCCTGCCCGAGCGCGGCGATTTCCTGCCTGCTGCGGCGTTTCGCCCCTCGGACCTGCCCACCGTGATGCGAAAGGTGTTTGACCTGGCACGAGCGCATATCGACACTGTGGATGGATGACACCGACAAGGAGAGCACGATGATTCCCGCCAAAGAAGTCGCGAGGCTGAGCCGCGCGCTGCCGTTCTGGATGTCGTTTCTGCTGGTGCCGGTGGCGGTGCTGGGCGCGGTTCATGGCGGGTGGACGGTGATCCTCTTGCCGGTCATCACATGGTATTTCTTTTCGCTGCTCGATGCGTTTCTCGGGCTTTATACCGAGAATGCCGACCCGGCGACCGGCGAGCGCGATCTATACTGGTATCGCGCGATCACGCTTGTCTGGGTGCCGGTGCAATTCGTGCTGCTGTTCTGGATGATCTGGTATGTCACCGGGCCGGGGGATGCGCATCTCTCGGCGCTGGAAACCGTAGTGCTGTTTTTCGGGATGGGCGTTGTTACCGGCACGATCGGGATCAACTATAGCCACGAATTGATGCATCAGAAGGATCGCGGCGAGCGGTTTCTAGGCGATGTTCTGCTGGCGATGGTGCTTTATTCGCATTTCCGATCCGAACATCTGCTGGTGCATCACCGCTATGTCGGCACCCCGCGCGACCCGGTAACCGCGCGCTATAACGAGGGGTTTCACCGGTTTTTTCCACGCGTGCTGCGGCAATGCTGGCAATCGGCGTTCCGGGCCGAGCGCGACATGCTGGCACGCAAGAGCCGGGCATGGACCGACGCGCGCAACCCGTTCTGGCGTTACTGGGCGTTGCAGGGGGGCATGATCGTGCTGGCGGTGCTGATCGGAGGCTGGGCGGGGCTTGGCCTGTTCCTGTGGCAGGCCTTCGTGGCGGTCTGGCAATTGGAGCTGGTGAATTACATCGAGCATTACGGGCTGACCCGCAAACATTTGGGCGAGGGCAAGTATGAGCATGTCCACCCGCGCCATAGCTGGAACGCGGCGCATCGGGCGTCGAACTGGCTGCTCATCAACCTGCAACGCCACTCGGATCATCATTACAAGCCCGACCGCCGCTTTGCACTGTTGCAGAATTATGGCGCGGAAGAGGCCCCGCAACTGCCCTTTGGCTATCCGGTGATGACGATGGCGGCGATGGTGCCGCGCCTCTGGCGGCGGGTGATGAACCCGCGCGTGCGGCGCTGGCGGCAGATGTATTATCCCGAGATCGCGGATTGGCGGCCCTATGACAAGGCCACGAACCCGGCACCGCGATAGAAAAAGCCCCCGCTGCCAAACAGCGGGGGCCCTCATGTCCGTGGGTCGTGGATCAGCTATCCTTGCGATGCTTGATCGGTGCCCAGATGCGCTTGTTGGTGAGGTAGAGCAGCACCGACAGGACGGTGAGGAAGATCACCCCGGTCAGGCCTGCGTTCTGGCGCGCCATCATCTTGGGCTCGGCCGCCCACATCAGGAAGGCGGCGACATCCTCGGCCTCTTGCTCCAGCGTCGCGGCGGTGCCGTCGTCGAATTCGACATCGTCCCCCCAAAGCGGCTGGCCCATCGCGATCCAGCTTCCGGGCACGGTGTGGCCGCCATGCTCGTCCTTGCATTCCTCGGGATAGCCGCCGGCGGTGAAGGCGACATTGTAGGTGCCGGGGAAATCCTCGGGCGCGCATTCGGGCACCTCGTGATAGCCGGTCATCAGCGAGTAGATATATTCCGGCCCGCCCATACCATTCACGAATTGCGAAATGCCGGTGCCGTAGGGGCCGTGAAAGCCCGCGCGCTTCTTGGCCATGAGCGACAGATCCGGCGCGCCGGCCGAGGTCACCTTGGGGAAGTGATCGGTGGGCTTGGCCGGGCGGTAATCGTCAAGTTCGGGGTCGAACACCTCGAACTGCTCGGCATAGGCGCGCATCTGGTCGGCGGGCAGGTTGGGCCCGCCCTCGTCGGCGAGCGTGCGCAGCGGAACATATTGCATCCCGTGGCAGGCCGAACAGACCTGGGTATAGACCTTGAGGCCGCGCTGAAGCTGCACCTCGTCAAAGGTTCCGAACGGCCCCTCGAAGGAGAAGGCGATATCCTCGATATGCCCCTCGGCCCCGGCGGCGAAGGCACCGCCGGTTGAAAGCGACAGCGCCGCGAGGGCCGCAATGCCTGTTTTCCTCAACATTGTCATCCGTCCTTTCTTATTCGGCGGGCGTCTGGGCCGGGCCATAATGCGCATCGAAATCGTCCTCGATGGTCGCGGGCTGCGGCTCTGGTTTCTCGATCACGCCCAGAAGCGGCAGGATCACCAGGAAATAGGCGAACCAATAGGCCGACCCGATGAGCGAGATGGTCGAGTAGGGCGGCTCTGCGGGCATGGCACCGGCCCACATCAGGACCACGAAATCAACACACAGAAGCGCAAACCACCATTTGAACATCGGGCGATAGCGGCCTGAGCGCACCGAGGAGGTATCAAGCCACGGTGCCAGCGCCATCACCGCGATGGCACCGAACATCGCCAGCACGCCAAAGAACTTGGCGTCGATGATCCCGCCGGTGATCCAGTTTGCGAACATCACCACCCAGACATCGGCGGTAAAGGCGCGCAGGATCGCGTAGAAGGGCAGGAAATACCATTCCGGCACGATATGCGCGGGCGTGACCAGAGGGTTGGCCTCGATATAGTTGTCGGGGTGGCCGAGATAGTTGGGCATGAAGCCGACGATCGCGAAGAACACCACCATGATGACCGCGAGGGCAAACAGGTCCTTGATGACGAAATAGGGCCAGAACGGCACGGTGTCCTTTTCCGCCTCGGCCTTGGAGGTGCGGCGCACGTCAACCCCGGTGGGGTTGTTGTTGCCGGTGGTGTGGAAGGCCCAGATATGCAGCGCAACAAGCGCCGCAATCACGAAGGGCAGCAGGTAGTGCAGCGAGAAAAAGCGGTTGAGCGTGGCATTGCCCACCGCAGGCCCACCCAGAAGCCAGGTCTGGATCGGCTCGCCGATGAAGGGGATCGCGCCAAAAAGGCCGGTAATCACCGTGGCCCCCCAGAACGACATCTGACCCCAGGGCAGCACATAGCCCATGAAGGCGGTGCCCATCATCGCCAGATAGATCAACATGCCGATGATCCAGGTGATCTCGCGCGGGGCCTTGTAGGAGCCGTAGTAGAGGCCGCGGAAGATATGCAGGTAGACCGCGGCAAAGAATAGCGACGCCCCGTTCATGTGCAGGTAGCGGATGAAATGCCCGCCATTCACGTTGCGCATGATATGCTCGATCGAGGCAAAGGCCATATCGACATGGGGCGTGTAATGCATCGCGAGGATGATGCCGGTGACGATCTGCAACACGAGGCAGAAGGTCAGGACAATGCCCCAGATCCACATCCAGTTGAGGTTCTTGGGCGTGGGGATCATGATGGTGTCATAGAGCAGCCCGACGATGGGCAGGCGCGAATGAAGCCATTTCTCGCCGCCCGTCTTGGGCTCGTAGTGATCGTGCGGAATACCGGACATATGCGCGTTTCCTTATCCCAGTTTGATCGTCGTATCGTCGACGAATTCGGCCAGCGGAACCGGCAGGTTTTCCGGCGCAGGGCCTTTGCGGATGCGGCCTGCACTGTCGTAATGCGAGCCGTGGCAGGGGCAGAACCAGCCGCCGAAATCACCCGCACCATCGCCGATGGGCACGCATCCCAGATGAGTGCAGACGCCCATTTCCACCAGCCATTCGCCGGTTTCGTCAAGGGCGCGGTTCTCGTCGGTGGCCGGCGCATCGGGGGCGATATTGGCGTTGCGCGCCAGCGGATCGGGCAGTGACGCCACATCAACGCTGCGGGCCAGTTCGATATCCTTCTCGGTGCGGCGCCGGATAAAGACCGGCTTGCCCAGCCATTTGACCGTCAATTGCGTCCCCGGCGAAATGCCCGAGACATCGACCCGGATCGACGCCAGCGCCTGCACATCGGCCGATGGGTTCATCTGGTTGACCAGCGGCCAGATAGCCGCGCCTGCGGTCACGGCACCCGCCCCGGCGGTGGCGTAGTAGAGGAAATCCCTCCGGGTGCCTTCGTGATCTTCTGCGTGGGACACGAGGTTGCTCCATTCTGTCAGTGCCGATAACGGCGTCTTGCGCGCCGGGGTCTTTTCCCGGTCTTGATGCGCGATTATCTAGCGGGGCTTTGCCGAGCCGTCCAGCCTGCAATCCCGCCAATGCGCCTCAAAGCGCGCTTCTGTCGCGCCTTTTCACCGGGATATTAGCCGACAGGCGCGGTTTCAACCATGGCGGGACGGGCGGCAAAACCCTCATACCACGCCGCCAGCGCCGGGTGCCCCTCGCGCCAGCCGCGCGCGTCGTGGCGGAAATCGAGATAGCCCAGCGCGCAGGCCACGGCGATCTGCGCCATGTCGAGCGGCCCGGCGAGGTGGCTCATCCAGCGGTCTTCCAACGCGTCGAGCACGCGGGCGATCTTGGCCCATTGCGCCTCGACCCACTCGGCCGAGCGCGCGCCCTCGGGGCGCAGCCGCATCTCGTAGACCATGAGCACGCCCGATTCCATGATCCCGTCGGCGGTGGCCTCGAGCGTCAGCACCTCCCAGAGCCGCGCCTCGGGGTAAAGCCCGGCCCCCGCCCGCGCATCGAGATAGCGGCAGATCACCCGGCTGTCATAGATCGCCGGGCCATCCTCGCGCAAAAGCGCGGGGATCTTGCCCAAAGGGTTGGCCGCCATCGCTTCGGGAGCGGTGGCAAGGGCGGTGGTGGCGACGGGCAGTTCTTCCACCTGATCGACAAGCCCCGCCTCGTGCAAAAGCACGCGCACCTTGCGCACGAAAGGCGAGGCGGGAGAGGATATGAGTTGCATCGGCGTGCTCCTGTCTGGGGTTGGAGCGACGCTAGGCGCGCGCGGGGGTGGTGTAAAGCGTGGCTTGGGGGTGGTTTGGCAAGAGATCCTCGGATCAAGTCCGAGGATGACGGCGAGGACTCAGGCCGGTGGCGCGCGCATGAGCTGCGCGAGCGTCGCCACCTCCTGCCCTTGCCCCGCCGCCTCCAGCGGATCAGCCGCGCGCAGGCGCACGTCCTCGGGCTTGTTCTGGCCCAGCTTCCAGGTGCCCGCGATCTCCGCCACCCGCATCGCGCAAGGCACGATCTGGCGCATCATCCGCTCCAGCACCTCGGGCGTCATCTTGTCGGCCCGCCATTCCGGCTTGGGCAAGAGCCGCGCCTCGAACGCCGCCGATTGCCGGTCGAGAAAATCGCGCATGGTCGCTTGCGGTTGCAACGTCACCTCGCCCACCAGATGCACGGCGACATAGTTCCATGTGGGCACCTGATCCTCGACCCCATACCAGTCGGGCGAGACATAGGAATGCGGCCCCTGCACCGCGAGCCGCGCGCGCAGCCGGCCATCGAGCAGCCGCACGATGGGGTTGGAGCGCACGAGGTGAAATTCGGCGCATGTGCCGTCCTCGGACAACAGGAACGGGATGTGGCTGATGAGCGGGACGTCATCGGTGGTCACGGCAAGGATGCCGAAACCCGCCTCGCGCGCGAAGGCGATGTTGCGGGCGGTGTCGGCCTTGCGAAAGGCGGGGTTGGGGTGCATCGCTCAGCGCGCCAGAAGCTGTGCGGCGCTGTGGCCGATCACGGTGGCACTGACGATCTGGCCCTCGGGGCGGTCGCTGTCAAAGCTCACTTCGGTGAATTGCTCGGTTCGGCCCATGCGGGGGTTTTCCATCAACACCTTGTGTTTCCTGCCCTGCTGTTCGGCCAGATGCGTGGCCACCCGCGCCTCACCCGCCGCGCGTAGCCGCGCCGCGCGGGCCTTGATCGCGGTGCCATGCACCTGCGGCATCCTTGCGGCGGGGGTGCCGGGGCGCGGCGAATACGGGAAGACATGCAGCCATGTCAGGTGGCATTCCTCGACCAGCCTCAGCGAGTTTTCAAACGCCGCTTCGGTCTCGGTCGGAAATCCGGCAATGATATCGGCACCAAAGGTCATGTCGGGGCGCAGGCGGCGCGCCTCCTCGGCAAAGCGAATGGCATCATCGCGCAGGTGCCGCCGCTTCATCCGTTTCAGGATCAGGTCATCGCCATGTTGCAGGCTTAGGTGCAGATGCGGCATCAGGCGCGGTTCGGTGGCGATGGCCTGCATCAGGTTTTCATCCACCTCGATCGAATCGATCGACGAGATTCGCAGGCGCGGCAGGTCGGGCACCAGCCGCAGGATGCGCATGACCAGATCGCCAAGTTTGGGCTGCGACGGCAGATCGGCACCCCAGCTTGTCAGATCCACCCCGGTCAGAACCACCTCGTTATAGCCGCTGCCCACCAGCCGCTTGATCTGGTCCACCACCACGCCTGCGGGGACAGAGCGCGAATTGCCGCGACCAAAGGGGATAATGCAAAAGGTGCAGCGATGATCGCAACCGTTTTGCACCTGCACATAGGCGCGGCTGCGGGTGCCAAAGCCGTCAATCAGGTGGCCCGCCGTCTCGGTCACCGACATGATGTCGTTGACCTGCACGCGCTCGGCGTCACCGATGAAATCGGCGGCAAGGCGGCCCCATGTGCCGGGCTGCATCTTCTCGGTATTGCCGATGACGGCATCGACCTCGGGCATGGCGGCGAAGGTCTCGGGCTCGGTCTGCGCGGCGCAGCCGGTGACGATCAGGCGCGCGTGCGGGTTCTCGCGGCGCAACCGGCGGATTTCCTGGCGGGCCTTGCGCACCGCCTCAGAGGTCACGGCGCAGGTGTTGATGACCACGGCGTTATCAAGTCCCGCCTGCCCGGCAAGATCCTTCATCGCCTCGGTCTCATAGGCGTTCAGGCGACAGCCCAGCGTGGCGAAGACAGGGGCATTCATCCGTTGGCCCTCAGGAACGCAGGCGTCAGCACGCCACTGGCGACATGGCATGTCTCGCCGGTCATCCAGACGCCATCCTCGCGCCAATCCACCGCCAGCGTGCCACCATCCAGCGTGATCTGCACCCGCCGCCCGGTCAGCCCCCGCCGCGCGGCGGCCACCGCCACGGCACAGGAGGAGGAGCCAGAGGCCAGCGTCACCCCCACGCCCCGCTCCCACACCCGCATCCGCAGATGATCGGGGGCGATAAGGCTTGCCACCTGCACATTGGTGCGCTCGGGGAAAAGCGGGTGATGCTCGATGCGGGGGCCGATCTCTTCCAGCGCCACCGCCTCCGCATCCGCCACGAAAAAGCTGCAATGCGGGTTGCCCATGCCGGTCGCGGTCGGCCCGCCCTCGATGGGCAACTCAAGCGTGTCCATGGCGCGGGCCAGCGGGATGTCGCGCCAGTCAAGCTGCGGCGCGCCCATGTTGATCGAGGTGAGCCCGCCCCCCGCATCAACCGCCTGCAACACCCCGCGCGCGGTGGTAAGCCGAAGCGCGTCCCTGCCGCTCTCGTCCATCAGGTAGCGCGCGATGCAGCGCGTCGCATTGCCGCAGGCCGCCGATGCCGAACCGTCGGCATTCCAGAAATTGAGATGCGCATCGGCCCCCTCGCCCGCACCGATCACCGCAAGCTGATCGAACCCGACCCCACGATGGCGGTCTGCGATGGCGCGGATCAGGGCAGGCGTAAGGCACGGCGCGCGCGCACGCTCATCAAGCACGACAAAGTCGTTTCCCAGCCCGTGCATCTTCATGAAGGGCAAACCGGTCTCATCGCGCATGTTCATGGCCGCGCATATACGCGCAGTCCGACACGAATTCCAGCATCGTCATCGCGGCCGCGTTTTCGGGGTTGACCCCCCGCGCCCCACTTTCTAGATACCGCCCCTAGTGGGCCGTTAGCTCAGTTGGTAGAGCAACTGACTTTTAATCAGTGGGTCGCAGGTTCGAATCCTGCACGGCTCACCACTGAAATCAATGACTTAGACGATTTGTGCGCACAGCCGCGTTTTGCGTGGCTACCACTGGGCTACCACCGATTGAGATTTCGCACCGTTTAGCGTTCGGGCAGGCGCTGGGCATGTGGCGCTATAGAATCAATCTCCCCCGCGCCCGGTAGGGCGCAGGCGGGGAACCCGTCGCGCAAAATTTCAAACTGTGGCCATACCATGAAAAACAGGGGCGGCGGGTGGCTCGATCCGGACCGAAGGCGAAAAACAAAACCGGGAAACCCTCAAAATGCCTGTTACACTTGTTACTTTGTTACTTACCTACTTAACATATTGATATGCTTTACTTTTTGTTAAGCCCATTGGTTACAAAACTGGTAACAGAAATATTTGGCCTGTTACGCTTAAGTCATTGTTTTAAAAAGAAACGTAAGATTTTAAGGCTTGAGCCTGCCCCGAATGAGCGGCCCAAATTGGCACGATTTCCCCTAACCTCACTGCGAAACAGACCTAAGCCACCCAGCTTAACGCCTCATGTTAAGGCTAGGTGTTAAGCGTCTGACTACCGAACCCCCGGGCGCTTTCCGCACCGCGCGGCGGTCGCGCGGCCTACGGTCCCTACTTTTTTCCGGCAGGGTAAAGGCTTGTGGCCGAGACATTCGCCTTTGCCTTTGCAGGGGGGGGCACCACCCGCCCGCCCTGTCATTCTTTCACGGCAAGGCGGCATCGCTGGGCGTGACGCTGGACGCATATGTAATTCGTGCGCGACTGTATCCCTACCCCTGCCGGGGCGCGGGGAACGAAAAAACCCGGCTGCGCTGGGCAACCGGGTTCACCAATGGCTAGGACAAGCGATTGTCAGAAGTCAGCCACCGACCAGCACCCCTTGCGGATAGCAGGCTGGGGCGCTGTGGCCGTGATTGCCTCAAGGGAAAGAATGAGCCGTTGCAACAGGCGGTGTTCCTTCGTCCCGTAATCCTCGCGTCCCACCGAAATCAAGCCAACTGGGCCCTCCTCCTCCCATAGTGCCAGCGCCTGACACAGCGCCCCATGCGGGGTTGTTGCGTTGGTGGCAATCAATGCGTCCAGATAGGTTTCGCGCTCATTCCACAACGCATCATCGGTTGCCGGGTCGATAGCTTCGATAGGCTGGCGCGTGTAGGCTTCCCATGTGCGCACCGCATCGGCCCAGCACTGGAACAGAGGCACCACCGGGTCAACCTGTGGCGCGGCCAAGGCGGGGGCGGCGGGCAATGCCGCCGCAGTCGATAGAATGAAATCGCGCCGCTTCATGCCGCCACCTCATAGGCACGGGCCAGACCGCCCAGCCGGATTTCCGTGACAGTTGCAAGGTTGATCGAACGGGGTGCGGCCTTGTCCGCATCCCACACCGCCATAAGGTGCGGGTGGCGGGCTTTGCGTGTTTCAACCGCTTGGCGGGCGCTGGGCGCGGCGGCATCGCCTTTCACAGGGTATTTCAGCTTGGAGAGCTGAACGCGCATCACGCGGGTGCTGCCATCCTTCTTGATGAAGGTCACAGCGGCAAAGCGGCCCTTGGCCGATTGGATCAGATCACGCTTTTCCTCAATATCGGCTTGGGTCTGCGCTTCGGCTTCGGCATCCTCACGTGCCTTGGCCGCATGGTAAGCACGGCGCAATTGGCTCAGGCGTTCGATACCCTGAACGCCAAGGCGATCCCTGTTTTCCATGTCCTGCACTTCGGCCCAGAGGCTTGCGGCGGAACGTGCCAGCAGCGCGGCGGCGGCTTTGGCCGCAGCCCATGCGCGGCGCAGGCAGTAGGTGAACACCTCGCGCAATTGGTGCGCGGCATAGCCCATGCGCATCATCTCGCGGGTTCCCTTCCAAGCGGCGGTCATGATTTCTGTGCGGTTCAATGTCATTGGGTTGCCCCTCTGGGTTTCTTTGTGATACCTCAGGTATATAAAGTAACGCATGGGGCGTTGCAATACCTGAGGTATAAAAAAGTATCCCATGGGACTAAAAACTGTTGAGCAACTGAGACAAGCGAGAGCCGCACTAGGCTGGACGCAAGCCAAAGTGGCCGAAACCGCTGGCGTTTCCCTCCCCACTGTCAAGCGACTTGAGAACGGTAGCGGCAATCTGGCAATCCGTTTGGAAACCCTTTCCAGCCTTGAAGCCGCCTTGAAAGCGCAGGGCGTTCAGTTCCTTGAAAGCGGTGACGTGGCCACCGGGCCGGGGGTGGCGCTCAAACCCACAGAAGCGGACACCTGAGTTGCCTATCAAGTATGACGTAAATCAACGCACTGTTTTGCTGTGCGATTACAGCAAGGGCGGTTTCAAGCCGCCTGAAATGGTGAAGCGCCGCCCGGTTATCGCGGTCTCGCCCCGTTTGCGTCACCGCCGGGGCTTGCTGACGGTTGTTCCTCTCAGCACCACGCCGCCCGACCACATCGCACCGCACCATTGCCAGATCGAATTGCCCTACAGCTTGCCGCATTTCCCGGAAACCAAGTGCTGGGTGAAGGCTGACATGCTTGCAACAGTCGGGTTTGAGCGGCTTGACCTGTTCAGGACCGACCGGGACCAAACGGGCAAGCGTAAGTATCTGACACCACGCATTTCCGAGGAGGAATTTGAGAAGGTCCGGGCCTGTCTCAAAGTGGCGCTGGGCATTTAAAGGGGTGTTTAAGGGGGTATTTAACGCCCCTTCAATTGACGTTTAAGGATTTCTGGCCTATATAACCGCTGTCCGCTCGCGCTTTGCGTTGAGCCTCAAAACCACTAACGTGGTAGCCCCGCACAGACGATTACAAGTCCTGCGGGGCTTCGTTTTTCCAGCATCTGGGTTGTCTCCATGACACTTTTCGCCATCGCCTTTTCGCTTGCCATGCTGGCCCTCTGGGGCGCGGCTGTGGCGGGCCTGTGGGTGGCAACCGGGGCGCTGGGCGGGCTGGCTTTCGCGGGCCTCACCGTGGCGCTGGCATGGGCGTTCTGGCCTTCTGGCAAGGGGCGCATGGCACCCAACACCCTGAATGCATTTCAGCGCCCGCTTTCCGAGCCTGAACAGAACGCCAGCCCAAAGCGGTAGCTGCAAAATGCGCCGCCGGTGCATTCCAGTTTCCAGATTTTAGACACGACCACGCTGCAAGCCTTGAAGGGTCAGGGCTTCGGCTTCCTCGCGCGTCAGGCCGCCGCAGTATTCACGGATAGCGGCGCGTTCCTGCATCAGGTCGCGCACCAGCCATTTGGGCAAACGCTCCCCATTGTAAAGCGGCGTGCCATCCTCAGGGGCGCTGGGCGGGGCTGTGGTAGGCGCTGGGGGCGTTTGATCGAACAGTGCGCCCAAAGCCTGCCAATCAGGTTTCCGGGCCATCTGCGCCCTCGTCCAGCCTGTCCCGGTCAATCTGGTAAAGGCGGTGCTTTCCGCCACCGCTGGACACGTGGAACACCTTATTCGGCTTGCCGCCCTGACTGACGATCACCCCCGCCGCCATGAGTTCAGCCACCACCGCGCGAAAATCCAACCCTGCCAAGATTTCCTTGAGCGGTTCAGCCATGAAAAAGAACGTGGATTCGACTTCCTCAACATCCGGGTCGCCTTCGATTTTCACGAATCCGAGGCGGTTGGTAATCACCATGCGGTCAGAGCTTGACCGCGCCCAGCGCTGAAAGCGGCTTGAGCCGTGAAGCTGAAGGGCCTCGGCAATCCGCCGCTTGGCTTCGGCCACCTCACTTGAACCAACCCCGCCGCGTTCGGCAAGCCAATCCGTAAAACACCGCTGTGCTGCGCCCAGCGCCGCCCCGGCGGGCCATCCGGTTACGTCCAGCGCCGTGGCAATTTCACCCGCCGCCGCCACCAGTGCGAACCGATCCGCCACGCGCCGCACCTGCCCGTCAGCACCGGGCGGCAAAGCGGCCTCAGTGAACCGCTTTCGCAGGTCTGCCACCTGTTCCCGGTATTCCGCCAAGTCATCCACCAGCGCCGCCACAAAGGCGCGGCCTGCCGTGCCGTAGTGCGTGTTGGCCAATTTCTTCAGGCGCTGGGCCAAGGTGGCAGGGTCAGCCGCGCCATGGGTTTTTTCAAAAATCCCCATGCCCGCGCCTGCATCGGCCCGCAGGTCAATCACGCGCACTTCCATGCCCGCCGCGATCCGGCCCCCGCCTTCTTTGATTTTGTCCGCCAATGCGATTTCGCCATTCGACAGAAACAGCACCCGCCATTCCAGCACCTTGCGGGCCTGCCCTTCGCGCCCAGCGCGGGCCTTGCCCTTGCCGTTGGCCAGCATATACGCCGCTGCGCCCGCCGATTTGGCATCAACCTGTGACAATTCATCGAGGCAAAGAAGGCTATCGCATGACATTGCGGCAACGCTTTCAAGCGCGTTATCCGTAGCTCGCCACTGGCGCACAAAACCCCGCGTTCCGCCGCCGCCCCAGACCGATCCCGCCACCGTTAGGGCGGTTGATTTCCCCGACGATGAAGCCCCGCGAAAGTGAAAGCCGCCACCTTCATCCCCTGCCAGTGCGAGCAGGGGCGCGGCAAAGGCCGCAGAAATCGAGAGCACAAGCCGGGAATTGCCCAGCGCAGGGGCTGCAACTTCAGCCTTCCAATCGTCCAACGTCCCCGCGACGTGGAAGGCGTGGTCAGGCTTTTCAGCGGTTTGCAACAGCACCTGTTCGCCGCCCTCAGCCGTGCCAATCGGCCCGTCAGGTAGGACATAGGTTTCGCTATGCCAGCCCACCCGACCCACACACCGCGCCCGCGTTTCAGGCTCTGCCGTGATAAGGTATTCCAGCAGCCACGCCTTGGCATCGCGGCGCGGCTCAAGTTCAAAACCCAACCGCAGCAGTTCCGCCCGCAGCGGATCACCGGCACCCGCCAAGAGGGCGGCGGGCATCGCCCAGGTATGCGCCAGCCCGTCACGGTCGATGACGCGCAGAAGCCGCCCCCAATCCTCGCCTTCGTCATTCCGTGTCAGGGCCAGAACGTGCAGTTCTGATCCGAACCGCACCCAGCTTTTCCGCGCTGTGCCGTCATCGCCCTCGCGTTCGATCTGACGATATACGCCATCTCTGTCCACCTTGAACGGAAACCGACGCTTTGCCTGTCCGCGCTGGGCGTTTCCGCTCAACCCAGCGCTAGGCTTTTTCTTCGCCTGTGCGGCCTCAACAGCCCCACTCACCGCTTCGCTAATTTCCTTGTCACCCATGCGCGGTACCCCGCAGAACGTCATTAAAATCCGCGCCCTTGGCTTGGGGTGCGATCACCGACACGGCGCGGCCTTCAGCTTCGAACCGAGCCGCTGCCTCTTCCGCCGCCGCGAGTCCCGCCGGGTCGTGGTCCGCCGCAATGACGATAACTTCTGCCACGGGTGGCGGTGGAAGGATCACCCCTTTGAGGCCCGAGGTGCTCAGTGTAGCCCAAACAGTCAGGCGCGAAGCCACGCCGATGGACAACGCAGTTTCAATGCCCTCTGCCAACGCGATCACCGGGCGATCCGGGCCGAAGCGCACCGCGCCGCCGCTGCATGGCCCCAGCATCATCTTAGCCCCACCGGGCAAAGAAGCTTTGCCGGACCCGTCCGGGCGCAAAAAGGTGCGATGCAGCCCCAACGGTTCACCCTTCGGCCCCCGCAAGCGGGCCACCATCGCCGGAAGATATTCGCCCGTGCCGGAGTGCTTCAGGCGTGGGTGAAACCGCAGCGTCTTGCGCATCTTTTGCCCCTGAACGGCAATGCCTCGCCCCGCCAAGTAGGCTTCGGCAGGTGTCCCGGTTATCGGCACCGCTTGGCTGAAAATATCATCGCAAAACTTCAGCGTTTTAAGGCGCTGAGCGCGGCGTTCTTTGCGTTCGCGTTCGATTTCCGCCGCTGGGCGCTGGGCGGCTTCACCGTGGCCAGACACAAGGCCCCGGCCTTTCAGTTCGTTGAAAATCTCAGGCGCGGCGCAGCTTGACTTATGACAAGTCAGCAGTGTCCGCCCGCCCGAATCCTTCACCGATAGCCCCCGCTGATCCCGCCGCCTCTCACGCTGGCAAATCGGGCATGGGGCAAGGCCATAAGCGCCGCGCCAATCGCCGCCCAGCGCGGCCACAATGGTTTGCGCCTCAGTCATCGCGCGGCCCTCCCAACAGCAGGGCGGCGCTATTCTCATAGCGCTGTATCAGCCCTTCGATTTGTTCGACCGATTGGACAAAGGCGGTCCAACGGTTGAGCGCATCAATGGCAAAGCCCAGTTTTGCGAGGTGGGTTTGGTCATGCCTTGAAAGGTCAAGGCGCTGCCGTGTCATGCCGTGGCTAGCCTGTTCGAAGGTCAGCATATCGTCCGGCGCGGTCAGGATTTTCGGCGGTTTCCGGTTATGGATCATTGGCCCACCTCCTGCGAGGTTGACGCCACGCGACGGGCTTCAATCCAGTCACGAATATCGCCACAGCGATAGCGAACGGCCCGCCCTAATTTTATAAAGGGCGGGCCATTGCCTTTGACTGCCGCGACCTCAAGAAAGCGCTGGGTCAGTCCAAAGTGCGTATGCACCTCAGGCCGCGTTAGCAGCCGATCATCTGTGAATTGTTCTTGCATTGGTGTTGCTCCTGTTTGTTGGTAGCAACACCACCGATAAGAGCGGCGGGCATGTTAAGCCGGGGATTAGAAATCCCCTCCTATTTCCGTCCGAGCCTGTTAAGCGCTGAATACTTTGCCATGTCGCGTTTCGCCAAGTGGCGCTCTATCAAACGCACCGCCTTGTCTCCTGCTACCAGACTACCCTTGTCGCGCTCCCCAACTTCACTGGACTGGATGCACTTAGCACGCTCCCACGGATCGTTCGGCAAGCGGGAAACTACACGAAAAACGGGATATGAGCCATCCAGCCCCAGAGCGTTACGAATAACCGCCCTCCTGTCCGCATCTGGATTGGAATCCATGAAGTCAGCAACAAACCGAACAGCGTCCGCCAGCCCATCTTGCCGGGGCCTTCCTGCTGGACGCCCCCGCGTTGGGGGACCACATAAATCGGCCACCCATTTTGCAAATTCCTGAAACTGTTCGGAGCGCTTTACTTTGCGGCGCAAGCCACCCGGAAACGGGGCAACTGCCCCGCCTTCCCAGCGCCGAAACCATCGCCAGAATATGGCCCCCAAATCCGCGCCTGCGTCTCCGAGGCCATTGGTGGCTATGGGCTTCGAAAGCCCCTCGCCTTTCCGCCAAAATGTGACCAGCTTGGGAAACACCCACAGATCATCCACGAAAAAGACAATCTGCCGGAAAGTAAGTTGCTCAGCCTTGGCTTCGTCCTGATCGGTTACGCCGAGACTACGGATAGCCCGTCCGAACGCTTCAAGTTTCATCTTGCTTTCCGGGTTTCGAGACGCGCAATGCGATTTGATGAAATTGAGATACAGCGCAAAGCAAAGCACCCTAAGGCCATCCAAATCAGCGGCCCTTCCCTGGCTGTCAGCGTAGGAAATCCACCAATCGCCTGAAAGGCTATCCCCCGCCTGCACCATATCACCGCCCTCGCAAGGCCCCGCACATTCGAAACGGGCGGCAAGCGGGGTGCGAAATCCCGCCGTTCAGCCGCCAAGCCTGAGCCGCCCAAGGGTAACATAAGCCCAGCGCTGGGCCGAAATCAACGAAACACAATATCTTGTGTCACCTATCCCGCAAAATCCCGGATTTTTGGGCCGATTTTGGTGGATTTTCGGGGTGTATCGGTAACAGGCGCGAACCGCAACGAATTGCACGGGACGTCACAGATTGGCAGAACAGGCCGGGAAAACGTAACAGAACGAAAAAGCTGTTACCTCACCCCTTCAAAACTGTTACCTGAATTACTATTTTAAATCATAGGCTTACGGAAATAATTAACAAAGCTACAAAGTAACACGAATTTTCGATATACACAAAACAAGCAAAGGGTATAAATTCACCCCTTACCAACACAAGATATAGTGGACAATTTACGGGGATTTCTGGCGCAGCGGCACCACCTCAGCACCGCTTTCCGGCCCAAGCATCGCGTCGGAAATCCGGCCTGCAATCAGGTCAGCCGCCGCCCGTTGCGGATCATCTGACAAGTGCGCGTAGCGCTGCGTGGTGCGGGTTTCCCTGTGGCCCAGAAGCGCCCCGATCATCGGCAGGGAAAGCCCGCCAGCAACCGCGATAGAAGCAAAGGCATGGCGCAGATCATGGGGCCGCACATCATCTAGCCCAGCCGCTTGCCGGATAGCACCCCACGGCCCCTTGATATTCACAAGCGGCACCTCTGGGTCAGAGCCATCCCCGCCACGGATCACATAGCCCTTGCCATCCTCTGGACGATCTGCCGCCGTCAGCACCTCAAGCGCGGGGGCGGGAAGCTGGATAGCTTTCTTGCCTGTCTTGGAATCGGGCAGGTTCGCACGGCCATTGCCAGTGTCGATATGCTCCCACCGAAGCCCAAGGATTTCACCGACACGCGCACCCGTGAAAATCAGAAGGCGGATAGCCCGGATTGCCTGAGGGTTCACCCTTGTGAGGCGTTCCCTGCCATCGGCACCGGCAATGCGCAGCGGTTCCCGCTCAGCCTGTGCCAACACCTCACCCAGCCGCTGAAACTCAGTGCCTGACAAAAAGCGTTCGCGTGACTGCTCCTTGAAGCGTTCAACTTTCTTGCATGGGTTCGAACCGTCCGGGCGCATTCCCCAAACCTCAGCAAGCGCGAAGGCTTTCGACAGGGCAGCAAGCGCCCGATTGGCCTGATAAGGCGTCGTGACGTTCGCGTTGTGGAATCGGGCCACATCACCAACGGTCACATCAGCCACCTTGAGCCGCCCTAACGCTGGGCGAATGACGTTATCCACTAGCAAGGCCGCATTCTTGGCGGTGCTGCCCTTGTTCTTCTTTCCCACGTGGTCAGACAGATACAGGTCAAGCAAATCGCTTACCGTAGGGGCGTTGCGCCATTCCGCTTTCGCGCCAGCGGGATCACCCCCGGCGGCTACATCAGACGCCCAGCGCCGCGCGGTTTCGCGGGCTTGATCGGGGGTCAGTGTTCCATGAGTGCCAATCACTGCCCAGCGCACCCGGCCCGAACGCCCGCCGCCAACGCGATATTTCAGGACGTAGGTTTTCCGACCGGAAGGGGCCACGCGAACGCCAAAGCCGGAAATCTCAGAATCCCATGCCACAAAACGCTTTTCGCTGGGCTTGAGCGCGTCCACCGCCCGCTTTGTCAGTTTCATCTTGTCAATCATGGCCTTCCCCTGTCTTGGCTACCACCGGGCTACCACGCGAACGGAAACGCCATGCAAGCCCATGCAATCAAATAGGCACTTCACTCTTTTAAAACAAGGCTATGTGATACTTCATGCAATTCAGTGAAATTCCAAGAAAACAATAAACCCTGAGACTTTTAATCAGTGGGTCGCAGGTTCGAATCCTGCACGGCTCACCACTGTTCTTGATAAGAGACCGAGTTGAGGAAGGCCGCCTCGCAGGGCGGCCATCGTCTTGCCTGGCCTTGCACGGAGACATCGCGTTAGTCGCCGCGCGGCGGCGACCATGCTCAAAAACGGGTCGACAACATGAAGGCCCGTTGATCGCGAGGCCCCGATATGCGGGACGCAACGCGCCCAGCCGTCGCTCAGACCGTTGCGCCCTTGTGGCGGATGGCACAGCCCATGAGACCGGCGAGAATGCCTATCACGATCCCGATCGCGTAATCGCTCACCGGCACCGCGACATGGGTCGCGTGCGACATGCCCAGCAACACCGGCGCAATCAGCCCGACGGCCCGCCCATCACGGCGGCGAGGATCCAGTTCCGGGTCATCAGGCCAAGCGACACGCCAAGGATGCCGGGCAGGCCAAGCACATTGGCGCCGATGGTTCCAATGAGGTCAAGCATACTGAACATCTCCGTCTCTCCGTAAAATCAGGTGCGGCATTCAGGCGCGATCACTCTGTATTGGCCCCGAGGTAGGTCTTGATCTGCGCCATATCGAGCGATGTGTCGCGCCCGGTCTGCGCCAGCGTTTCGACAACATGGTTGTATTCCTCGAGGTAGCCGGGGGCGAGATCATGCGCGATGCCCTGGTGGCAGTCGATGCAGGTCATGTTTTGATCAATGGCCTTCTGATGATTATCCGCCGCGCGGGTTTCCTGAATGGTGAAATCCATGTATTGAAACGCATGACAGTTGCGGCATTCGCGGCTGTCGCTGGCCTTCATCTTCTTCCAGACCGCAGAGGCCATCTCGAGGCGGCGCGCCTCGTATTTTTCCGGGGTCGAGATGGTACCCATGACCTCGTGATAGACATCCTTCACGGCCATGATCTTGGCCTTCATCTTGTATTGCCATTCATGGGGCACATGACAATCCGAGCAGATCGCCCGCACGCCGGAGTGATTGCTGTAATGCACCGTCTCGCGGTATTCGCCGAGATTGGTTTCCATCGTGTGACACGAGACGCAGAATTCCTCTGTATTGGTCAGTTCCAGCGACCAGTTGAAGCCGCCCCAGAACAGGATCCCGGCCAAAAAGCCCGAGATCAGCAGGAAGCCCATGCTCAGCACCCCGGTGGGGCTCCAGAAGGCGGTCCAGACACGGCGCAGCAGGCCGGGACGACGGGACGGATCTTGGTTTGGATCAGGCATCATGAAGTCTCCTTGTCCCACGTCATTTCAGGCTGTTGGACGGCGCGAAGGTATTGCCGACCAGTTCCGGGGCGTTAACCTGCGGCACATGGCACTGGTTGCAGAACCAGCGGGTGCCGGCGACCGTGTCCATCTGGGTGCCGTCGCGATCCAGATAATGGGTCATCGACAGGGTCGGTGCCCCGCGCTCGCCCGCCTTGGTCCAGTCGTGGCAGGCGAGGCACTGGTTGGTGCGCAGGTCGATCTGGTATTGATCCGTCGAATGCGGGATGATCGGGGGCTGCTGGCGATAGTTGCGCAGCTTGCGGCCCTCCATCGGGCGGTGGATATCGTCGGTGGGCAAGGTCACGTCGATATCGGCACCGCGCAGGGACTGCACCCCCGCCGCGTTCTGCGCGATGACGAACCCGCCGATAAACAGGGTTGTCGCGAGGGCGGAGAGACCCGCAATGACCGGAAGTTTCATCTGTTTTCTCCGTGTTTGGGTCAGGCGGCCTTGTCGGTCACCTGTTCATGGTCGTTGACGCGGTTGTCGAAACGGTTGGTGAAGGCGAAGACATCAACTGAGCAGACATCGATGCAGCGCCCGCAATTGGTGCAGTCGGGGGACAGGATCAGCGGCGTTTCGCCCGGTTTGCCGCGCAGCGCGGGCGCGATCACCTGATTTTCAGGGCAGACGGCAAAGCAGTCCATGCAGTCGTCGCAGGCGGCGCGGTTCACGGCGCTGACCCGCAGCAGGCTTTTGGCGCCGATGAGGCCGTAAAAGGCCCCGACCGGGCAGACATGCCCGCACCAGCCGCGCCGCGCCACGACAAGGTCAAAGACAAAGACCGCGATCACCAGCGCCCAGGCAAACCCCATGCCGAAGACCAGCCCGCGATGCAGCATGGTGATCGGGTTGATCACCTCCCAGGCGATGGTGCCGGTCAGGGCAGACACCGCAAGCACGGTGCCAAGCAGCCACAGCCGGGCGGATTTCTTCGGCTGCCAGCCCTTTTGCAGGCCAAGCCGATTATGCAACCAATGCGCCGCATCGGTGACCGGGTTGATCGGGCACACCCAGGAACAATAGACCCGCCCGCCAATCAGCGCATAGACCGCCAGCACGATCAGCGCGCCGATGAGCGCGGTCAGTTCCGGCCAATGGCCCGCGACGATGCCTTGCAGCAGGATGAGCGGATCGGTCAGCGGCAACACATCAAGGGTGCGCGATCCCGAGAGCGACCCCGCCACCCACCAGATCCCGAACCACGGCCCGATCAGGAACAGCAACAGGAAAAACCCTTGCGAAACGCGGCGCAGGATCAGGTAGCGATGCGCCCCCAGCCAGCCCTTCATGGCAATAGCCTCTTGTCCGGTGGGGTATCTGGTCTTGACGCTCATTGCCCGGCCCCCGGCAGTTTGAAGGCAGGCTCGAACGGCTCGTATCCGCCCGGCGCAGTCAGATTGTCGGTGCCCGGCCCCGGCAGGCGGTCGGGCAGGTCGATGATGCCTTCGACCACGGGCGCACCGCGCGCGTCCTGCTCCTCCCAGCCCCTGCGGTAATGCTCGGCAGAGGCACCGCGCGCCAGCCGGGTGGGCAGAACCTTGATCGCTGCCTCGGGCAGCACGCAGCTTTGCTCGCACTTGCCGCAGCCGGTGCATTTGTCGGCGTGAACCGTGGGGGCAAAGATGGCGTGATGGCCCGAGCGGGCGTTGTGCGACAGCTCCAGCGTGATGGCCTCGTCGATCACCGGGCAGACACGATAGCACACGTCGCAGCGCAGCCCGAGGAAATTCAGACAGTTTTCCTGATCGACCAGCACGGCGGTGCCCATGCGGGCGTCGTCGATATCGCGCAGCGCCGGATCGAGCGCGCCTGTCGGGCAGGCGGCGACGCAGGGAATATCGTCGCACATCTCGCAAGGAACCTTGCGGGCAGTGAAAAACGGCGTGCCCATGGCCGCGCCATCCATGCCCAATTCCGCCAGCACCAGCGTGTCATAGGGGCAATCGCGCACGCAGAGCCCGCAGCGGATGCAGGCCCCGAGGAAGTCCTCCTCGGCCAGGGCACCGGGCGGGCGCAGCGCCTCGGCTGGCAGCGCCCGAGCATCAAGGGCCAGATAGGCCAGCGCGCTGCCCGCCACCGCGCAGCCACCCGCCATCCGCGCGGTGTCCAGCAGGAACCGGCGGCGGTGCGGTGACAGGGGCGCGGCGGCGGGCATCTCTTCACTCTCTCAAAGGCTCAGGCGCGCTCGACCTTGCAGGCGCATTTCTTGAAATCGGTCTCTTTCGACAGCGGGCAGGTGGCATCAAGCGTCAGCTTGTTGATGAGCTGCCCCTCGTCGAACCACGGCACGAATACCAGACCCTTGGGCGGCTTGTTGCGGCCACGGGTCTCGACCCGGCTCAGCATTTCGCCCCGGCGGGTGGAGATCATGATCTCCTGCCCGCGCCGCAGCCCGCGCGCCTGTGCATCCTCGGGATGCATGAACACCATCGCCGACGGAAAGGCGCGGTGCAGTTCCGGCACCCGCCGCGTCATCGAGCCGGAATGCCAGTGTTCCAGCACGCGCCCGGTGCAGAGCCAGAGATCGAATTCATCATCGGGGGCCTCGGCGGCCGCCTCAAAAGGCGCAAAGATGATGTTGGCGCGGCCATCCGGCTTGCCGTAGAACTGCACGCCCTTGCCGGCCTCGACATAGGGGTCATAGCCCTCGCGGAAGCGGTAAAGCGTCTCCTTGCCGTCCACCACCGGCCAGCGCAGCCCGCGCGCCTGATGATAGACATCGAACTCCGCCAGATCGTGGCCGTGGCCACGGCCAAAATCGGCATATTCCTCGAACAGGCCCTTCTGGACGTAATAGCCGAAATGCTGGCTTTCCTGATTCTCAAAGCCCTCGGCGGTCTCTGACAGGGGGTATTTGTTCACCTTGCCGTTCTCGAACAGCACCTCATAGACGGTCTTGCCGCGCAATTCCGGTTTCTGGGCCAGCAATTCCTCGCCCCAGGCCTCTTCGACGGTGAAGCGCTTGGCGAATTCCATCACCTGCCACAGATCAGAGCGCGCGTCGCCGGGGGCATCGACCTGCTGACGCCAGAACTGGGTGCGCCGTTCGGCATTGCCATAGGCCCCTTCCTTTTCGACCCACATCGCGGTCGGCAGGATCAGGTCGGCGGCCATCGCGGTCACGGTCGGATAGGGATCGGATACGGTGATGAAATTCTCGGGGTTGCGGTAGCCTGGCAGACCCTCCTCGGTCATGTTGGCGGCGGCCTGCATGTTGTTGTTGCATTGCACCCAATAGGCATTGAGCACGCCATCCTTCAGCATCCGGTTCTGCAACACGGCGTGAAAGCCCGGCTTGGGCGGGATCGTGCCCGCCGGAATGTTCCACGCGGTTTCGCAAATCTCGCGGTGCTTGTCGTTCATCACCACCATATCGGCGGGCAGGCGGTGGGCGAATGTGCCAACCTCGCGCGCGGTGCCGCAGGCCGAGGGCTGCCCGGTCAGCGAGAAGGGCGAATTGCCCGGCTCCGATATCTTGCCCACCAGAAGGTGGACGTTATACATCAGCCCGTTGACCCAAGAGCCGCGCGTGTGCTGGTTGAACCCCATGGTCCAGAGGCTCATCACCTTGCGGTCGGGATCGGCATATTGCTGCGCGAGCCGTTCAAGCTGATGCACCGGCACGCCCGACAGCTCCGACGCGCGTTCAACCGTGTATTCGGCGACAGAGGCGGCGTACTCCTCGAATGTCATGTCCGACATGGCCCCGACATTGGGATTGGCGGCGGCCTCTTGCAGCGGATGTTCGGGGCGCAGCCCATAGCCGATATCGGTGGTGGCGCGCTTGAAATTCACGTGCTTGTCGACGAAATCCCAGTTCACCGCATCGTTCTGGATGATGTAATTGGCGATATAGTTGAGGATCGCCAGATCGGATTGCGGGTGAAAGATCATGCCGTTATCCGCGAGCTCGAACGAGCGGTGCTCGAAGGTCGAGAGCACATGCACCTCTGCCCTCGGCTTGGTCAGGCGCGTGTCGGTCAGGCGCGACCACAGGATCGGGTGCATTTCCGCCATGTTCGACCCCCAGAGCACGAAGGTATCGGCGTGCTCCAGATCGTCATAACAGCCCATAGGCTCGTCGATGCCAAAGGCGCGCATGAACCCCACCACCGCCGAGGCCATGCAATGGCGCGCGTTGGGGTCGATGTTGTTCGAGCGCAGCCCCGCCTTCATGAACTTGGCGGCGGCGTAGCCCTCCCACACCGTCCACTGGCCCGAGCCGAACATGCCCACGGAGGTCGGGCCTTTCTTGGCCAGCGCCTCTTTCCACTTCTGCGCCATGACATCAAAGGCCTCGTCCCACGAGACCGGCTCGAATTCGCCGTTCTTGTCGTAGACGCCATTGGTCTTGCGCAAGAGCGGGGTGGTCAGCCGGTCCGCGCCATACATGATCTTGGACAGGAAATAGCCCTTGATGCAGTTCAGCCCCCGGTTCACCGGCGCGTCCGGGTCGCCCTGCGTGGCGACGACGCGCCCCTCCTTGACCCCGACCAAAACCGAGCAGCCGGTGCCGCAGAACCGGCAAGGGGCCTTGTCCCATCGCAGATCGGCCCCTGCCCCCTGCGCCAGCGACGGCTCGACGGCAAGAGGAATGCCCACGGTTGCGGCGGTGCTGGCGGCGGCCGTGGCTTTGAGGAATGTCCGGCGGGATTCCGAGATGGTCATGTCAATTCTCCGGCTGGGTGGCGGCGAGCAGGGCCCGCGGCGAGAGGTCTTCGAAATGGTGATAGTTGATCGTCAGGGAGAGCACGCCCGGCACCTGGTGCAGGGCCATGATGGCGTCTGAGGCAAACCTTTCGTCGGTGTCCTCGACCACCACGACAAGCCGCCCGTCCTCGGTCTGGGCATGGATTTCGACCCCGTCCATCGCCTCGATTTGCGGGCGGGCTGCGGCTATCGCCTCGGGGGCGACATGAACAAGGCATCCGCAGATATTCATGCCGAAACCTCCATACTGACGGGTAAGGCGCGCTCGAAGGCGACCGCTTTGGCGGGGCAGGCAGAGGCGCATTCGCCACAGCCGGTGCAGAGATCCATATCGAGGACGGGCACGGCGCGCCCACCTGTCTGGAGGCGAAACCGGATGGCGCGCGGCTCGCAGGCATCTTCGCAGGCCCGGCAGGAAATGCCCTGGCGCGACAGGCACGACGGCAGGATCACCGCCCGCCAGGGCCAGGTATCTCGCGCCTCGACCACCAGCGCGCCGGTCGGGCAGGCGCGGGCACAGTCTCCGCAAAAGGTGCAGGCCCCCCGGCTGAAATCCAGCACCGGCCCACCCCCCTCGGCATGGCGGATGATCCGCTGCGGACAGGCCCGCGCGCAAGCCCCACAATCATCGCAAAGACGGTCGAACCCTGTCTGCGCGCCCGGCGGGCGCATGACCGGGCAGCGATCCTCCCCAAGGGTGCCGCGCAGGATGTCCCGTCTGCTGTGTCTGGGTGCCAAAGCGCGTCCTGACTGCATAACAACCACCGAGGTGCATTCTGCCGCTACCTTGCCGCGACGAGATCGCCTCCGGCGCCAAGGCACCGCTTAAAGGTAACTTCTTAACTCCGATAATAATCCGCGATCCGCACGATAGATTTGATCTAAGTCATGTCCGCTGAAAGAAATCCGAGTCGGCCATATCAAGGCGACGGTCGGGCTATGGTTATGATGCGGAAATCAGGCGAAAGTGCCTTGTCGTGAGCGCCTCGCGACCGCGGGATGCCACGGGAGCCCGGTATCCCCTGCGGACAAGACGCGGAACCGGACCGGCTTGAATGTAACGCGCGCGCGTCTTGGTCGGGACGCGTCGCGCATCGGCAGGCAGGGCGAGATCGCGCTTGACGTGCCATGCCGCGCAGCCTCGGCGCACGCATGACGTTATTATACACCCTCGGAAGGAATAGGCGAGCAGCGCACCGATTGTGTGCGTCTCGTCGCCCCCCCTCATCGCCATAACGATAGGCCAGCGCGGCGCTCAGGCCCTAGAGGTGGTCCTGCTTTTTCGACCAGAATGCAGCCCGGTCAAGGTGGATCAGGATTTCACTGAACCGCCTCGAGATTGTCGGAGACCATCAACTTAAGCAAGGATGATGGTTATGACAAAAAGCAAAATGGCAAATCGCACCTCGCCCGAGGTCCGCGCACGGGCGGTCCGAACGGTGTTCGAGCATCAGGGCTCATACGAGACGCAGGCGGGCGCGATTGCGGCCATTGCACCCAAGATCGGCTGTATTCCCCAGACCCTGCGCGAATGGGTCAAACAGGCCGAGAGGGACAGCGGCATGCGCGACGGCATCACAAGCGAGGAACGTGATCGCATCACGTTTCTGGAACGGGAAAACCGGGAGCTTCGCCAGGCGAATGAGATCCTGCGCAAGGCAAGCGCGTCTCACCTGTCCCTCGGACCAGTGGCGTGACAGGTTCGACTTTGCGCAGGCGGAACTCGACCGCCCACTAGGGTCCGTGGACAATAAGGATTCCCATCGAGTGTGATTTCTGATTCAAGCTTCCAAAAGGGAGGTTTGAATGAACGAGCAGCGCTTTGTGGTGACGGATCGAGTATGGCAACGGCTTGAGCCGCATTTGCCGGGAAAGGCCAGCGATGCGGGGGCCACGGCAAAGGATAATCGCCTGTTCCTGGAAGCCGTTTTCTGGCGGGTTCGGACCGGCTCACCCTGGCGCGATTTACCACCCGCTTTCGGGAACTGGAACAGCCAGTTCCGTCGCTTTCGTCGCTGGGCCAAGGCGGGTATATTCGAGCGGCATTTTCAATGCCATGAGCGGAGACCCCGATCTCGAATACGCGCTCATCGACGGCACCATCGTTCAGGTTCACCAGAAGGCATCGGGCGCAAAAGGGGGACTCAGGCTCAAGCCATCGCGCGTTCGCGCGGCGGCCTGACGACCAAGATCGTCGCGTTGGTGGACGCGCTCGGCAATCTGGTCCGCTTCCTGCTGCTGCACGGCCAGGCACATGACATGAAGGGCGTTGCCCCGCTCATCAGGGATGTGTCGTTCGGCGCGTTGCTGGCGGACAAGGCCTTCGATGCGAACTGGCTGCTTGAAGAGCTCGACGAACGCGGCGCGACCGCGTTCGTCGGGGATTTGATCCCCCGGATCAAATCCTGACCCTCCAAACTCCCGCCAAAGTCCAACCGGACGCATCGGCGCGACTATGCTGCCGACGCTTACAAATGGCGCCATCTGGTAGAAAATTACTTCGCAAAAATAAAGGAATTCACGGGTATAGCTACGCTCTACGACAAGACTGATTGCAGCTACGCCGCCAATTGGAACCTCGCCGCAGCCCTCATCGCATCACGGTGATTGTCCACAGGCCCTAAAGGGCACCTCGATTTTTGACTTTTCCCGCTCGTGCTGAGTGGGTTTGACGGTTTGAGGCGGGGATGATGCCATCAGAGGGGGAGCGCGCGCTGCAGGGCATCCGGTTCTGGGCCTTTAGCGCGTTATGTTTCATGCCTCACGGCGGCGTGATTTATGCGTGTCAACGCCGAGTTAAAGCATCCCGCCGAAAACCTGAATCGGTGAGATTCCCTTGAGTGATGATCTGTGATTCATCCTGTTTGGGAGGATGGATTATGTCAGCACCTTTGCCGGATGCGCTTCGGGCGCGGTTTCAGAAGTTGATCGAGGAAGGATTTAGCGGGCGCGCGGCGGCGTTGCGGCTGAAGGTATCGCCTGCGACCGGGGCACGTTGGGGTCTTGCGGTCCGCCGCACCGGTCAAGCCCGCGCCGCTCCCCAAGGTCGCCCCAGAGGCAAGGGTAAGCTCGATCCGCATCGCGACTTCTTCGCGGAAGGTATCGCGCAGGATGGGGACATCACAATGCCTGAACTGGCATCTGCCTCACATGACGCGACCGGCGAGGTGAACCAGACCGGGTTTACCGGAGAGCAAAAAGCTCGGAAGGTAAGCTATGACCAAGGGAAACCCAGGGACCCGTTTTTCGACCGAGTTACGTGC
>NZ_JBEPPX010000019.1:0-68068 GCF_040547535.1 Roseovarius sp. MBR-78 | reverse complement strand
TGGCGGCTGAAATGCCGCGCGGTCGCCGATAGCCTTGAGGAAGCCGGAGATCGTTTGTTTACCTTCACCCGCCTTGACCCGGCGCAATGGAAAGCTGCACGAACCACCAACGCCATAGAGCGGCTGAACCATCCGCCGGGACACTCCATTCAGGCTTATTCACCTCCCCAGCGGGGCGAACAGATCTTGCAGGGTGGTTTCATCGAGCAGGGGCGTGGCGGCATCGGCAGCAGTGTCAAAGAGCGCGTCGGCCAGCGCCTGTTTGCGGCTCTGCATGTCGAGGATTTTTTCCTCAACCGTGCCCGCCGCCACCAGCCGGTGAACGAAGACCGGCCTGTCCTGCCCGATCCGGTGGGTGCGGTCCATCGCCTGGCGTTCCACCGCCGGGTTCCACCACGGATCGTAAAGGATCACGGTATCGGCCTCGGTCAGCGTGAGGCCGATACCGCCCGCCTTGAGGCTGAGCAGAAACACCGGGGCGTGACCTTGGGCAAAGGCCTCAAGCATGCCCGCGCGGTTCTGCGTCTGGCCGGTCAGCGTGAGATGGGCAATGCCCGCCTCGGTCAGATCGGTCTCGATCAGGCGCAGCATCTCGACGAATTGCGAAAACACCAGCACCCTCCGGCCCTCGGCCACCAGCTCTCCCAAAAGCTCGCGCAGCCGCGCGCGCTTGGCGCTCTCGGTGACAGAGCGCGCGGCCTCGGTCTTGACCAGACCCGGATCGCAACAGACCTGCCGCAGTTTCAAGAGCGCATCGAGCACCGTGATCCGCGCCGCCGCCAGCCCGCGCGTGCCGACCGCCTCGCGCACGCGAGCGTCCATCGCGCTGCGCACCGTCTCGTATAGCGCCTGTTGCGCCTTTGGCAGATCGACCCGTTCAAGAATTTCGGTCTTGGGCGGCAGTTCGCCCGCCACCTCATCCTTGGTGCGGCGCAAGAGGAACGGGCGCAAGCGCCGGTTCAGCCTTGCCTGCGCGCCCGCGTCACCGTGCTTTTCGATCGGGGTGCGGAACAGCGTCTGAAACCGCTTGCGATCCCCGAGAAGGCCGGGATTGATCCAGTCGATCAGGGTCCAGATGTCCTGAAGCGAGTTTTCAAGCGGCGTGCCGGTCAGCGCCATCCGCCCCCTGGCGGGTATCTCGCGCAGGGTCTTGGCCATTTGCGACGCGGGGTTCTTGAGCGTCTGCGCCTCGTCCAGAATGACCAGCGGCCAGTCCTGCGCCGCCAGCCAGTCACGGTCGCGCGCCAGAAGCGGATAGGTGGTCAGCACCAGATCGGCCTTGAGTGCCGCCTCGCGCAACGCCGCGCGACCCGTGCCATGCAGGACCACAAGGCGCAGATCGGGGGTGAACTGTG
Source organism: Roseovarius sp. MBR-78 (assembly GCF_040547535.1). Lineage (NCBI taxonomy): Bacteria > Pseudomonadati > Pseudomonadota > Alphaproteobacteria > Rhodobacterales > Roseobacteraceae > Roseovarius > Roseovarius sp. MBR-78. The sequence continues at coordinate 66,713 of NZ_JBEPPX010000019.1, read as the reverse complement.
CCGCTTGTGTCTGCCACCCGTGCAAGAGGCTCGTGGGCACGATGATCAGCGCCGGGCCCATTGCCCCCGCCTCGCGCCGGGCCTGCAACAGCGCCAGCACCTGCACCGTCTTGCCCAGCCCCATATCGTCGGCCAGCACGCCGCCGAACCCGGCGGCAAGCAAGCTGCCCATCCATGCCGCCCCATAGGCCTGATAATCGCGCAACTGCGCCTTCAGTCCCTTGGGGGCCTCAAAGGTTTTCGCCTCGGCCAGCGTCTGAAGGCTGCGCGCCAGTGGCAGGATTCCGGCCTTGTCGGCAAAGCGGATGTCGCTGCCCGCCAACGCCTCTTCGGCCAGTCGCGCGACCGTGGCGTCAGAGGGGTGCAGCGCACCAAGCTCGGCATGATGGGTCAGAAAGAGATGCAGCAAGGGCGCAAGCGGGCTGAGATCGAGCGCGGCATAACCCGCCTTGCCCCGGTCAAGGTAAACCGGACGTTCGGCCAGATGCTGCGCCAGCGCCCCGACCTCGGGCACCTCGTCCCACTCCTCGCGGCTCTGCTCCAGAAACGCCGCGATGAGGGGGGCCACATCCACCGCCTTGCCGCCGATCTCGGCCTGAAACCCCAGCGAGAACCAGTCATTGCCCTGAAACGCGGCACCCGCCTCGGACCGGGTGACGACGCTCAGCGATGCCGCCTCCGTGCTGAGGCGGAAGGGCCATCTTGGCGTCTCGATCACCTCCCAGCCGTCGCGGCGCAAGGCAGGCAGGGTGCGGAAGGCGAAATCGAGCGCCGCGTCGGCGTGTGACATCTCAAGGCTGTGCATGTTCATCTCGCCATCAGCAAAGACGAAATCGCATGTCATCATCCGCTCGCCCGGCCAATGGAATTCCAACTCCTCCACCCGCAATGCGCCCGCCTGCATCAATTTATTGGCGCAGGCCCGTTCCCAGTCGGGGTCGCGCGCCAGCGTCACGATCTGGCCGTCCTCGATCCTGCGCGGATCGTCCCCGCCCTCGGGCACCTCCTGACCGTCATAGGCAAAGCGCAAGGTCAGCGTCGGCAATTGCAGCGAATTGCCCCAATAGCGCGGGCCGTCGCGCGCAGTCTCGGCCCCAAGCGTCAGCCGCGCGAGACGCTGTGTCGCCTTGCGCCGGATCTGGCGCGGCGCACTCGGGCGTGGCAGGTCGAGCCCGCCAAGCGTTTCGGGCAGCGCCGTGGCAAGCGCGCCCGCCTCATGCGGGGCGATCTCGGGACTGGCGGCCACAAGGCGCAACACCTCCGTGTCGACCGCCTGCGCCAGCGCCCCGATCTGCCCCTTTTCCTTGTCGAGCCAGAGCGCGGCCCCGTTCATCCCGCGCAATTCCAGCGGCTGGCCGCTCTCATCCTCGAACCCCAGCCTTTGATTGCCATCCGCCGCCATCTGCCAGGCCAGCCGGGGCGTCGGGCACGCCGCCGACCACGCCAGATGCGCATCAGGCGCGTTGTCATGCAGGAAGCGCCCGGTGTCGCAAAGCCGCTGGATCAGGGTGATCACATCCGCACCCTTGGGTCGGATGAGGTCGGGCAGGCCATAGCTGTAATGCGCGTCCCACAGGCGCGCCTGCGCCAGGGCCGCGAGAAGGTCGAGATCCGCTGGACGGATAAACTTGGCCGGGGTCGCCCCTTGCAGCGCGCGCAGCGCGTCATAGCGCCGGATGGACCGGTTGAGCGCGGTGCCCGCCGCATTGATCCGACCCTTGTAGATGTCGATCTTGACCCTCGGGTCTTGCGGCATCAGGACGTAAATCAGCCGGTCCTTGACCGTATCCGGGTAACCCTCGGGCGGCATTTCCGGCAGTGTCGGGGCGGTGCTCTCCTTGACCCGGCGCAGCCAGCCCTGCACCGGTGCCGCAAGGCCCGGTGCGCCGCGACGGGTGCTGCCCTGCTCCGCGTTCCATTTCACGAGGACGGCGACCACATGTTTGCAATTATATCCGACCGGGCAGGAACACATGCCATCGACCAGCCCGTGATCCAGCGTGATCCGTTGTTGATAGCTCTGCCCGCGCCCGTTCGACACCCGCGACCGGAGCGCACCATCGGGCATCGCCTCGACCGAAACAACAAATCCGCGGCGCGCATAATCGCGCCCCCGCGCCAATGTCGCTTCGTCAAAATGATCGCTCAGCCGGATCGTCATACGCCCCCCTTCGCCATCTTTTCCATCGCCAGCGGATGAAGTGCAAGCACGCGCCGCATTACCTGATCGCGGTGCAGCCCGTTCCCGCGCCTCGTAAGGGCGGTCGCCGAGCCGAACGTCCGTAAAGCTAAATACGAATGCGTCACCCTGCGCGCCTTCGAGACCGGGTCACAGGCCTGTGAAGGTATCGGGCAATGGCGCTGGCCCATTGCAACGCCGAGCGGTCCCACTCGACCCATGGACTCTTGCCCCCCCACGAGGTCCATGCCAGCAAAAACGACCCGGTGAGAATGGCAGCCTTATGTGAAACCCTGATCCACCTTAACTGGGCTGCATTCTGGTCGAAAAAGCAGGACCATCTATGTTCTCTTGACAGAATAATTTTTTCCACAGAGAATTATTTTACAGGTTTGGCAAAAGAAGCCTCAAGAAGGTCAACGAACCATAGCTCATGAGCCGGCCGACGTTTCCGGCGCTGCAAAACATCTGGGGAGACGAAATTGTTTGCGAAATCGAAAATCATCCTGACGGCCTCGATCCTGACGGCGACGACAGCTTGGGCAGAGGACTACACTATTGGCGCTCTGTTCCCGCTTTCAGGGACGAATGCGATATACGGTGAAATCTTCATGGCGGGCGCCGATCTGGCAGTCGAGCACATCAATGCCGACGACATGTTGTCAGACACAGTGTCCATCGCCTATGAGGATAGCCAGGCGCTGCCACAGCCCGCGATGGTCGGCATGACCAAACTGGTGAATGTGACCGGAGTGCCTTACACGCTTTCCGCGTTCACGGGCGTGTCCAAGGCTATCTCGACCCTCGGACAACGAAATCAGGTTGTCGTCGTGAACGGCGGCGGTGTGGGCCCGGATCTCGCAGAACTCGGCGAGTATTTCTGGAACGTTATTCCGTTGGCCAATCTCGAGGTAAGAGCCCTGATTCCCTACGCGGTGAACGAGCTTGATCTGACGAGCGTGGCGCTGGTCTATGTCGACGACCCCCTCGGCCAGGCGATGGAAGCCGAGCTGAAAGCGGTTCTGCCAGAGGTGGGCGGGGAGCTGGTTGGCTCCTACTCAGTACCCACCACGGCTCAGCAATTCTCTGGCATAGCCGCGCAAATCCGGTCGAGCGGTGCGGACCTTGTTTACATCGCAAGCTATGGCAATCAGCAGGTGCAGATCGTCAAGCAACTGCGTGACAATGGGGTCAGCGCGCAATTCGCGTCCTATTCGGGATACACTGTGAACGATGCGCTGCAATTGCCCGAAAGTGAAGGCATGCTGGTGACTAGCCAGTCTGTCGATTTCGCGAGCGACAACCCGATGACCCAGCGTTTTGTCGACGGCTTTCGCGAGAAATACGATCAAGACCCAACCGCATACAACGTGAACTACTACAATGCGACGATGCTCTTTGGCATTCTTGCCGGGGCTCTCGAGGCAGACGGGAAAGACGTTACCGGGACAAACCTGTTGGCCAAGCGGCGTGAGATGGGAAGCTTCGACCTGGTGGGTGGAACGGTGTCATTTCAGGAGAATGGAACCCTTCTGTTCCCGATCGAGGTCAAGAGGATCGAGAGCGGTGCCACGACGACGCTCAGTTCCGTGTCCTTCAATTGAGTGGCTGAGCAAGATGCTTGTTCTTCAACTTGCAGTCACCGGTCTTCAGACCGGTGCACTCTATGCCCTGACTGCGGTGGGATTTTCGTTGATCTTCGGATCAACGAGGATTTTCCACTTCGCCCATGGGGCGACCTTCGCGATTGCCGCCTACTTCTTCTACTTCATCTCCCAAGCCGGTCTTGGGCCAGTTCCTGCGATCCTCGGCGCCGCCGCGGGTGCTGTCGCGTTCGGTCTTCTTATCTACTGGCTGGTCTACGTTCCGGTCCAGCGTCATGAGGGATCGTTCTTCACCGTGTTCGTCGCGTCGTTCGGGGTCGGTATTGTGGTGCAAAACCTACTTGGCATGGTGTTCGGGCGCGGCTTCGTCACTGTCAACACTCCATTGTCGCGGGGGTCGGAAATCTTGCCGGGCGTTTACGTTGCGCCCTTGGCGTGGATCGCCATTGCATGCGCTATGCTTTTTCTGGGCGCGCTTCACCTCTTCCTGCGACACACCCATACGGGCATGGCGCTGCGCGCGCTGAGTGACAATCCCGAATTGGTGCGTATCTTTGGGCTCTCGCCGCAGAGGATCAGTGCAATCGTTTTCGTGATCGGATCCGTGCTCGTGGTTCCGGCGGCGATCATCACGTCGGCCACGACAGGTCTCAATCCCGCGATCGGGCATCATGTCATGCTGATTTCGCTCGCGGCATCCATCGTTGGGGGTATCGGGTCCGTCTACGGCACGCTCCTGGCCGGCCTGATCCTCGGTCTCGCCGAAAGTATGGCGCTTCTTTTTGTTGCCTCGCAATGGACCGAAGCCGTCACCTTCGCGATCCTGTTCGCCTTCATCCTCATCCGTCCCTCTGGTCTTTTGGGCCGGGCAACAGCGCACTGACGAGAATGGACGTTCCATGGAAGCCTATATCTTCAATCTGCTGAATCTCATCGCTATCTACGGGATCCTCGCGGTCTCCTTGAACTTCATCATCGGCTATGCCGGCATCTATTCATTGGCGCATGCCGTGTTTTTCGGCCTGGGTGCCTACACGTCCGCATGGGTCGGGCTGAATGTCACGCCGTCCACCTTCGTCACAATCCCCGCAGCGATGCTGGCAGCGGCGGTGGTCTCGCTGGTTCTGGCGCTCCCTGCTCTGCGCGTGAGAGGTGAGTATTTCGTTGCCGCGTCGCTTGGCCTTCAAGTGATCGCCGTGACCATATTTTCGGAATGGAAGAGTTTTACCGGTGGCATCGGCGGCGTCCTCGCCATCCCGCCGGTGACCTTGTTCGGCGCCGAGATTTATCGACCGAAGGAATTCGCCATGGTCAGCGTAGTCGCGCTGATCCTCGTGATCGCCGTGACCTTGGCGCTGGTCCGCTCGAGCTTCGGTCGCAACCTCAGGGCGATCCGCGACAGCGAGAGCGCGGCGGCGAGCTTCGGCAAGAATGTTCCCCTTATCAAGACCGTCGCAGTGGTCATTTCCGCCGCTCTCGCGGCAGTGGCGGGCGCGCTTTACGCCAGCTTCATCAGCTTCATCAACGTGGAAAGCTTTATGCTGGACACATCTGTGCTGCTGATGGCGATGGTGATTATCGGCGGGACCGGCACGTTCCTGGGGCCGCTGGTTGGGGCGGCGATACTTCTGATCCTGCCCTCGGCGATTTCCTATCTCAGCTTTCTACCGCAGACCGAGATCGGCGCGCTGCAACAAATCATCTACGGGCTAGGCATGACGCTCCTGATGATCTTTCGGCCCGGCGGGATTGTGGGCCGCAGGAGCGGGGCATGAGCAACAACACGATCGCATATGGAGAGCCGCTCTTGCGGCTCCGCAACCTCGACAAGAGCTTCGGGGGCATGAAGGCTGTGGACGACGTGACGATGGACTTGCGTGCAGGGATCGTCACCACCCTTGTCGGCCCGAACGGCGCGGGAAAAACGACCCTGTTCAATCTGATTACCGGCAATCTCGTGCGCGACAACGGTAAAGTAGAATGGCTCGGACAAGACATTTCAGGCAGCAAGCCGCATCTCATTGCCAGACGCGGAATCATGCGGACCTACCAGGACCTGCGCCTCTTCGACAGCATGAGCGTCTGGGATAACATCATGAGCGCCACGGAACACGGCTTGCTGCCATTGCCCATGTCGTCGGCCGCGCGACAAAAGCGGAAAGAGCGGATCGAAGACATTCTCGAGCGCACCGGCCTCAGCGACAAGCGTGACACGCGCGCCCTCGATCTCGCCTATGCAGAGCGCAAGTTCCTGTCGATTGCGCGGATCATGGCCACCGAGGCGCGGCTTTGGCTGCTTGACGAGCCGGCATCCGGCCTCGATCCGAATTCCTACGAACGGTTCCTGAAGATCTTGCGGGACGATCGTGCTTGCGGCACTACGATCTGCATCATCGAGCACAATCTGGATATCGTTATCGGTATCTCCGACCGCATCGCGTTTCTGGATCGCGGCCGTCTGCTGGCGGACGCGGAACCGGATACGGTTCTGAACGATCCGGAACTGGCCAAAATCTATTTTGGAGATCAGTCATGACCCCGGTCCTGGAGACGCGTGGCCTCGCAGCAGGATATGGCGGACGGTCGGTTATTTCGAATATCGACTTGAGCCTCAACAAGTCCGAAGTGCTTTGCGTGATCGGTCACAACGGTGCGGGCAAGTCGACGATGCTCAAGACCATGTTTGGCTTGATATCGCCAGACGCGGGTTCCGTTCACATCGACGGCGAAGACGTGACCCGGCTGAACCCGCGCGACATTGCAGATCTTGGCGTGGCGATGGTGCCTGAGGGGCGCGGCGTGTTTCCGTCCCTGTCAGTATCGGACATCTTCGCGCTCGGTATGCACGCCGTGGGCGTTCCAAAGCGCGAACGGGCCGAGCGGCTGGCATGGGTCTTGAGCATTCTGCCCGCGATCCGCGAATTCATGGAACGACCCGCATCCACCCTGTCCGGCGGGCAACAGCAGATGGTCTCGATCGGTCGCGCCCTTCTGCCGCGTCCCCGCATCCTGTTGATGGACGAGCCGTCGATCGGGCTTGCACCGAAGCTCTTCCAGGATCTTCTCGCGCCGGTGCGAAAGCTGCAGCAGGAGGAGGGCATGTCAATTCTGCTCGTAGAGCAGAACGTGCGCGAGGCCCTCAAGATATCGGACCGGGCGCTCGTCGTCAAATCCGGGGCCATTGCCTGGACCGGAGAGCCTGCCGAGCTGGCTGACAACAAGCGACTGATAGAGCTTTATTGATGGATGAACGACTGACCTTCGACGCACTTCTTGAGGAACGTGACCCTGGTGCAGTGATGCTTGTGGCACCCGATGGCGCGGCTTTGTCCGTGGCAGACTTCCATACACTTGCAGGCAAGGCGGCCGCATGGCTGCGCGCGCAGGGGATCGAACGCGGAGATCGCGTTGCTCTCTGGCTTCCCAATGGTGTGGACTGGCTGGCGCTCCTGTTCGGTGCGGCGCGCATCGGTGCGGTGATCGTCGCGGTAAACACGCGCTACAGAGCCGCGGAGCTCGATCATGTGCTCGGTCACTCTGGCGCGCGGCTTCTCGTCTTTGGCGGTGACGATACCCATGACGACGTTCGCAAGATCCTCGCCGAGGTGAACCTTGCGGCACTTGGCGATCTCGAATGTCTTGCCAGTTTTCAGCCGACAGAGCCCATTCAAGGAAAACAGGTCACAGCCATAAATCTGGAAAGCGTCGAGCCGCTCGGGCCCAAAGACGCGCGTGCATCCGACCCGGTTCTTCTATTCACAACGTCCGGCACCACGAGCAAGCCCAAGCTGGTGCAGCACACGCAAGGCACAGTGTCCATGCACGCGCGCAATTGCGCATCCACATTTGGCTTCGATGCGCCGGGTGCAGCGTATCTTGCGGCCTTGCCATTCTGCGGCGTCTTTGGATTGAACCCCACCTTGGCGGCTGTCGTCGGAGGGGCGCCCGTCCATATATTGCGTGCATTCCGCGATGCAGAGGCGGCCTTCGCGGCGAAGACGGGAAAGGTTACCCATTTCTTCGGCTCGGATGAAATGTTTCGGCGGATGTGGGAACGGGACCCGTCAGCTTTCGAGACGGCTCGATTGTGCGGCTATGCGTCCTTTACACCGGGGCAGGCCGCGTTGCTGCAACGAATGGCCAAATCCGGTGTGCCGCTGAGAGGCGTTTATGGTGCCTCCGAGGTCAACGCTATCTTCGCGATCCAACCTTCGGAGTTGCCTGTCAAGGAGCGGATGCTGGGCGGGGGGCGCATGGCGGGTGCGGGAAGATTGCGTGTTCGCGATCCCGAGAGCGGCGAGCTCGTGGCTCCGGGCAAGGTGGGTGTGCTCGAGATCAGTGCGGAGACAAATTTCACCGGTTATTTTCGTAACGCCGAGGCAACGGCCAAGGCGATCGACGAAGACGGTTTTTTCCGCAGCAATGATCTTGGGTATGAACGCGGAGACGGCACCTTCGTGTATCTCGCCCGAAACGGCGAGTTTATTCGATTGTCGGGCTTTCTGACGGATCCTGCGGAGATCGAAGAGGTCATCGCGCGCGCGACAGGTGTCAGGCAGGCGCAGGTCGTCGGGATCGAGATCGAGGGAAAGGTGCGTCCGGTTGCTTTCGTGATCCCGGACGAAGGGAGCATGATTGACGAAGGCGCGCTGCGCGCATTCACGGAGCCGCTCCTCGCGCATTACAAGATACCTCATCGCTTCTTTGGTCTCGATGCCTTCCCGACCACTGACAGTGCCAACGGGCTCAAGATTCAACGGGGCAAGCTGGCCGAGATGGCGCGCGATCTTATAGCGAAGGGAGGTTCCAGATGACCCGCTCGATGTTCTATGACGATTTCGAACCGGGACAGGTTTTTACCAGCCAGACCAGGACGATGACCGAAACCGATTTGACCATGTTTTCAATGCTGACCGGTGACTGGAACCCAATTCACAACGATGCCGAGTTCGCCGGTCGATCGCGGTTCGGCCAACGATTGATGCACGGTGCCTTCGGTATCGGGCTGGGTTTGGGTTTGATGCACACGCTTGGTATCTTCGAAGACAGCGCGGTCGCTCTGCTCGATGTCAAGAGTTGGCAATTCGTCGAACCCGTCCTGATCGGTGACACGTTGCATCTGCGTCTTGAGATCATTGACAAGGCTCTTGGAAAATCCGGCAATACTGGTCGCATCGGACGAAAATTCGAGCTGGTGAACCAGCACGGGCGCGCCGCCCATATTGGCCGCGCAGATGTTTTGGTGCGAGTCAGGCCAGCCTCCTAGTCGGGCGTCAGAAGAAGCACGCAGATCATGCACGCAGGGTCCAGCCGGGTTCCGGTTCCGGCTGGATGAAACTTCGGCGGCAGGTCTGTCTTGCTTGGACAGATGGCCCTGGCACCTGCAAGGTGTTTGCTCAGACCGGTTCCCACGAGAAAACGTCGGCGGACACGTCAAGTGGCAGGAAATTCGCGCGCAGCGCGGGAATGGCGCGGGCGCCCACGCTCTCGATGCTCCATCCGGCATCCCCGGCATGCACCGATCTTACCGGGCGCGGCTGCGACATAAGGAATATTTCGTTGTTGCGCACGGCAAAAATCTGGCCAGTCACGTCCTTCGCGGCATCCGAGGCGAGATACAGCGCGAGCGGCGCGATCTTCTCGGGCACCATCTTGCGCAGATTGGCCAATCGCGCCTCCTGTTCAGGGCTGTCGACCTTGATCGAGGATGTCATGCGGCTCCAGGCGAAGGGCGCGATGCAGTTGGAGCGCACCCCCCAGCGTGCGAGATCGAGCGCCATGGACTTTGACAGCGCCGCGATACCCAGCTTCGCGGCCGAATAATTCGCCTGGGCGAGATTACCGATCAGGCCCGAAGTCGAGGTCATGTTGATGATCGACCCGCCGGATTGCGCACGGAACACATCGGCTGCGGCACGCGAAACGTTGAAGGTGCCGTAGAGGTGCACTTTCACAACGGCATCAAAGTCTTCAAAGCTCATCTTGTGAAAGAACGCGTCGCGCAGAATACCGGCATTGTTCACCACTGCGTCGAGCCGACCGAAGGCATCCGTGGCCCGTGCCACCATGGCTTTCGCACCATCGGGATCGGACACGTCGTTGCCGTCGGCCACCGCATGGCCGCCCGCCGCCTCTATTTCGGCTACCACCTCATGCGCGGCACTCTGTTCCGACGCGCCCTTGAGCGACGCACCCAGATCGTTGACCACGACCCGTGCGCCCGCGTGCCCAGCCTGAATGGCAAGCGCGCGACCGATGCCGGCACCGGCGCCGGTCACGAGTATGACCTTTCCGTCGAGTTGTTGAGATTGTGTCATGTGTCCTCCCTGGGATGAAGCGACGACACCGGATCAACCAAGGTGCCGTCGCCGTGATGACGCCCGAAAATATTGCTTTCGATACGTTCCGCCGCGCCCGCGAGCTCTGTCCCCACGCATCGCAGGGCCTCTTGCGTATGCTGGCCCGCAATGGTGATGCTGCTCATGCCGAGCCGGGGCGTGCCGCCAACATCGCGCACCAGCGTCGCAACGATCTCCAACCCCTTGAAGAGGTTGCCATGATCAAAAGCGACGCCGCTTTCACGCGCGGCCTGCACATCTTTCCAATACGCCTCGAAGCCCGGCGCGGATTGCCATCGCACGCTTTCATATCCACGCGCCGCTGCGTTCCGGTCAAGGCCCAAAGCAGCAGAGTAACACCGTCCCATGGCTCCCGCGAAGACCGGAAGACGGCTGTTGCGCGAGATCACCGCCTGCACAATGTAGCGCGGCGTGAACCGGTCGATGAGTACGATACGCTCCGTCTCTGTGATCTGCCATAGCGCTATCATCACTTGGTTGCTCTTGGCGATCTCGTTCAGCAACGGGCGAATCAGGTCGGCGGGGTTCGCGCCGAGGATCGGTGCGACCACTTCCATCATTCCCATGCCGATGCGGTAGGTCTTGTCGCCCGGATCAAAACTCAGCAGCCCGCCCTGCGCCAGCGTCTTCAGGATGTTGAATGCCGAAGATACGTTCAGCCCGGCCTCGCGCGCGATCTGCGTCGCACCCATAGGTGCGCCACGCGCCGCAAGCAGGCGCAGAATCGTCATGGCATTCTGCACGGCGGGAACTGGTTTATGCAGTGACGCATCTTCCATCAGATTTTCCTTGCGAAATTGTATTTAATATAAAGAATGGCGTTGAAGGCGCAAGCGGTATCCGCGGCGGGATACATGGGAGGGGTTAGAATGGCAAAGGATGTCGATGCTGACGTGTTCGAACAGTTGGTCGAAACCGTCGACCGATTCGTGCGCGACCGGCTCATCCCGACCGAACGGCAGGTCGAGGAGGACAATGTCGTACCCGACAAGATTGTTCAGGACATGCGCGACATGGGCCTGTTCGGCCTCTCGACCCCCCAGAAATACGGGGGCATCGGCCTTGATGCCGCACAAGAGGCGCGGTTGATCGAGACGCTCTGCTACGCCTCCCTTTCGTTTCGATCTCTGATCGGCACCAATGTCGGGATCGGCTCGCAGGGCATCGTCATGGATGGCACTGACGCGCAGAAAGAGGCGTGGCTGCCAGGCATCGCTTCGGGAGAGACCGTGGCATCCTTCGCGCTGACCGAGCCGGACAACGGATCGGACGCGGGTGGCATCCGCACGGCGGCCCGTCGCGACGGCTCGGATTTCGTCATCAACGGGACCAAGCGCTATATCACCAACGCGGTTTTCGCCGGTGTCTTCACGGTTTTCGCACGCACCGATCCCGAAAGCCGCGACGGCAGTGGCGTAAGCGCCTTCCTCGTGCCGGCCGACACGCCCGGCATCACGGTTGCCGCGCCCGACCGCAAAATGGGTCAGCGCGGAACCAAGACATCGGACGTGATCTTTGACGACGTGCGCGTGCCCGAAACCGCGATCATCGGCGGGCCCGACAACCTCAACAAGGGGTTCCGCACCGCGATGAAAGTGCTCGACCGGGGCCGCATTCATATAGGGGCCATGGCCGTAGGTCAGGGACAGCGGATGCTCGACATCGCCACCGATTACGCTCTTGAGCGCAAGCAGTTCGGAAAGCCGATCGGAGAGCATCAGCTCGTGCAGGGTCTTATCGCCGATTGCCAGGCCGATCTTCACGCGGCGCGCGCGCTTGTTCGCGCCACCGCCGAGACGTTCGACCGCGAGGGCAAAGCGGTTCTCGAGGCCTCGTGCACCAAGTATTTCTGCACCGAGATGGTGGGCCGCATCGCCGATCGCGCGCTACAGGTGCATGGCGGCGCGGGCTATATGAGCGAATACGACATCGAACGGTTTTACCGCGATGTGCGGCTCCTGCGGATCTACGAGGGCACCAGCCAGATCCAGCAGATCATCATCGCGCGCCGCACCCTCGCCGCCAGGTCCGCCTGACCATGTCCGACACCGCCCCGAGACGCCCCGAGGAGATGCCGGCGCAGTCCGAGTTCGCCACGCTCGCCGGGATCGAGCTGGTCGAAGCCTCGGCTGACCGCGTCGTCTGTTCGATGGAGGTGACGCAAAGGCTCACCAATCGAAACGGCGCGCTGCATGGCGGTGCGGTGATGACGCTTGCCGACAATGTCGCCGGCACGATCGCCTTTTTGAATATCCCGGTGGCGAAGTCCAACACCACGATCGAGGCCAAGACCAACTTTCTGCGCGCTGTGCGCGTGGGAGACACGGTTCGGGCCACGGGCGTGCCGCTACACCGTGGAAGCACCACGATGGTTTTGCAGATCACCATGACTCGCGGCGACGGGAAAACCGTTGCCGTGGCCACCCAGACTCACCTCATCCTCGACTGGAACGGACCCGGTTCGCATTGAAGAGAAGGCAACACATGACACAGGCAGACGTCGCATCACCAGGCCCGGAGGCCGCCTATAACGCGCATCTGGCCTCGGGGCGGTTCATGATACAGCGCGCGCCGAGTACCGGAGAATACGTGTTTTATCCCCGCGTCGTCACCCCGCAGGGTGCGACCGATCTTGAATGGGTCGAGGCACAAGGCACCGGAACGGTTTATGCCATAACGGTCAACCGGTCCCGCGAGGGATCGCGGAACGTGGCGCTCGTCGATCTCGACGAGGGGGTCCGCATGATGTCGACATTGCCGACCGTGGAAACCGCGGCCGTCGGCACGCGCGTCGTTGCCCGGATAGAATACCTCGACGATGGCCCCCGTGTCGTCTTTGACCCGATCGAGGGGGGCGCGGCATGAGCGGCACCCCATCTGACCTGCGCGGCAAGGCGGCGATCGTCGGCATGGCCACCGCCGGCACCGGCGAGGCACCGGGCTTTTCGGCGATGGAATTGCTGGGACAGGCGGCGATCGCCGCGGTGCGCGATGCCGGGCTCACGTTGCCCGAGATCGACGGGGTGTTTGCCGCAACCTCGTCGCACGCGTTCCCGACGATGAGCGTCGCGGAATATCTCGGGCTGAGGCCGCGCTTCTTCGACGGCACAAATGTCGGCGGATCCAGCTTCGAGATGCACCTGTTGCAGGCCACGATGGCGCTCGATGCCGGGCTCTGCGATGCGGCGCTGGTCTGTTACGGATCGAACCAGCGCACCGCCGGTGGCAAGCTTGTCTCGATGTCCGAGCCGCAATGGCACGAAACGCCTTACGGCCCGCGCCATCCAATCACCGCCTACGGCCTTGCCGCCAGCCGACACATGGCCAGCTTCGGCACGACGCGCGAAGACCTGGCTGATGTGGCGCTGGCGGCGCGGGGCTGGGCCAATCTCAACCCCGATGCCTTCGCCCGCGGCCCGCTGACCCGTGACGAGGTGCTGGGCGCGCGGATGATCTCGGACCCTCTGACCAAGGCCGATTGCTGTCTTGTCACCGATGGCGCGGCCGCAGTCGTTCTGACCCGCGCCGATCGCGCGCGTGATCTGCATAAAACCCCCGTCTACGTGATGGGCGTCGGAGCGGCCAATTCCCACCGCTCGATCGCCGAGATGCCGGATCTGACAACCACCGCCGCCGCCGAGAGCGGACCGCGGGCGCTGGAAATGGCCGGGATCAGCCGCGAGGCGCTCGATCTTGTGATGCTTTATGACGCTTTCACCATCAACACGATCCTGTTTCTCGAGGACCTCGGCTTTTGCCCCAAGGGAGAGGGCGGACGGTTTGTTCAGGACGGACGCATCGCGCCGGGCGGAGACCTTGCCGTGAACACCAATGGCGGGGGTCTGTCCTGCGTGCATCCGGGCATGTATGGGCTGTTCCTGATTGCCGAGGCGGTGACGCAGATCCGTGGCACCGCAGGCGAGCGGCAACTTCCCGACTGCACGCTCGCGCTGTGCCATGGCAATGGTGGAACGCTGTCGAGTCAATGCACGGCAATCCTCGGCGGGGCGGCGGCACTGTGACGTCACTCCCTGATATAGACGGAATGCTTGCGCCGAAAAGCGTCGCGGTGATCGGGGCGTCTGACGATCCGACACGGATCGGCGGACGTCCCATCGCGGCCATGCTGGGCGCGGGCTATGCTGGACATATCCTTCCGGTGAACCCAAATCGCGATACCGTGCAAGGGCTTGCCTGCTATGCCACGGTCGCGGATCTGCCAATCGCGCCCGACGCCGCGTTGATCGCGGTGCCCGCCAGCCTTGTGCCCCAGACCATCTCGGCCCTTGGCGAACGCGGATGCCGGGCGGCCACCCTTTTCTCGTCCGGCTTCGCCGAGACCGGGGCCGAGGGTGCTACGACGCAGCGCCATATCGTGGAACTCGCGCGATCCTGGGGAATTCGCCTGCTCGGGCCGAACACGCTTGGCGTCTACAATGTCGCGTTGGGCTATTACGGCACATTCTCGTCATCACTCGACACCGGCTATCCGCGCGTGGGCAATATCGGCATTGCCAGCCAGTCCGGCGCGTTCGGGGCGCATCTCGGGGCGCTTGCCCGTGACCGGGGGCTTGGTGTTTCGGTGCTGGTGACGACCGGAAACGAAGCCGACATAACCGTGGCCGACGCGATCCGCTGGATGGCAGAAAACGACGAAACGGATGTCATCTGCGCCTATATGGAGGCCATCAATGATGCGCCCGCCTTGCTGTCGGCCCTGGACGCAGCGCGCGCAGCAGGCAAGCCTGTGTTCGCGCTGAAGGCGGGGCGATCCGCAGTGGGTGCGCGCGCGGCGACGTCACACACAGCCTCGCTGACCGGTGATGCCGCGGTCGCGGATGCCGTGTTCGAAGATCGGGGCGCGGTGATGGTACGTGATCCCGAGACATTGATGGACTTTGCCTATGTCGCATCGAAAAAGGTGTTTCCGGATCGTCATTCACTGGGGGTCATCACGGTTTCCGGCGGCGCCGGGATCGTCATCTCGGACGAGGCCGAGCGGATCGGCCTGCCGATGCCCTCAATGCCCGCAGACGCGCAGGCGGCGTTGACCAAGCTGTTGCCCTTTGCCGCGCCTGGCAACCCGCTGGACTGCACCGCGCAGGCGCTGAACGATCCATCGTTGCTGGAGAGTTTCACGCGGGCTGCGCTTGAAGATGGCGGATACGGCGCGGTCCTGTGCTTTCTCACCTATGTCGCGGGCAGCCCTGCCATGTGCGACCGGATACTCGCGACGCTCGGACCGCTGCGCGCGGCATATCCTGACCGGGTCGTTGCCTTCTGTGCGCTTGGCGACGCGGAGGTCTTGCGCCGCTACGACGACGCCGGCATCGTCGTTTTCGACGATCCTTGCCGGGCGGCGCGGGCGCTCGACATGGTCTGCCGCATCGGCACGATCCTGGCGACGCCGACACGTCCGCAGTCCACGCCGATTTCCGTGACCCTGCCCGACACGACACCCGACGAGGCCGGCGCAAAGCACCTGCTTGGCCGCGCCGGTATCGCGACCGCCCCCGAGGAAACGGTCACGACCGTGGATGACGCGGTCGCCGCAGCCGAGAGGCTGGGATTCCCCGTTGTGATGAAAATCCTGTCACCCGACATTTTTCACAAATCCGACATCGGTGCCGTGAAACTCGACCTCGACGGACCGCAGGCAGTGCGCAAGGCGTATGCGGATATAGAGAAGGCCGTCGCGCAACACGCATCCGGGGCGCGGCTGTCCGGCATGCTTGTGGCACGGCAGCTTTCCGGCGGGACCGAATGCCTGATCGGGATAAGCCGGGACCCGACCTTTGGGCCCGTCGCCGTGTTCGGCCTTGGCGGCATATTTGTGGAAGTCCTGAAAGACGTAGCGATGAAGCCATGCCCCTTTGATGTCGATACCGCGCGCGAAATGATCCTGTCGATCCGTGGTGCCGCGATATTGCAGGGCGCGCGTGGCAGGCCGCCGGTCGATATCGACGCATTGGCGCGGATGCTCTCGACACTGTCACGATTTGCTGCGGGTGCGGGCGAACGCCTTGTTTCTATCGACCTGAATCCGGTCGTTGCGATGCCCGATCACGGCGGGGCATTCGCACTCGACGCCGTGATGGAACTCGAGGACGTCCAACATGACGATTGACCACGATCACCTGATGACTTTCGACATCCCCGAAGTGACCCAGTCCTACGGCCCGAAAGACTGGGGCCTTTACGCGCTGTCCGTCGGCATGGGGCAGGATCCGACCTCGATGGACGAACTTGCCTATGTCGCCGCGCTTGAGGATCAAAAGCGCGTCATGCCCGCAATCGTCAACGTGCTCGGCCATCCCGGATTCTGGCTTGCGGATCCGCGCACCGGCGTAGATGCGCTTCGGCTCGTTCATGGCGAACAGGGCATGACACTGCATTCCGACCTGCCAGAAGAGGCGACGGTGATCGGCAAGACCCGTGTCACCGGGCTGGTGGACAAGGGCGAAGGTCGCGGTGCCTTGCTCTACCATGAAAAGACCCTGCACGATGCTCAGACCGGCATCCATCTCGCGACCTGCCGAGGCACCACGTTCTTGCGCGGCGATGGTGGGTTCGGCGGCCCGACCGGGCCAACCAAGGCGGTGCACACACTGCCAGATCGCGCGCCGGATCATGTCATCAATACTCCGACGCGCCCGGAACAGGCGTTGTTCTACCGATGGAACGCCGATCCCAACCCCCTGCATCTCGATCCGCGGATCGCGGCGCGGGCCGGATTTGACCGGCCAATTCTGCACGGCCTGTGCACGTTCGGCATCGCAGCAAGCGCGCTTCTCGCCCGGCTTTGCGATTATGACGCAACACGCTTCGGCAGCATGGATGCACGCTTTACCGCGCATGTGTTTCCCGGAGAGACCCTGAGAACGGAGATATGGAATGACGGCTCGTTCCGCACCATAGCCATCGAACGCGACAAGGTCGTGGTCGATAATGGGATTTTCCAATACCGGACGGAGGAAACATGAGCCTTGACATCGCCACCCGCGAGGGCGGGATACGGGTCCTGACACTGAGCGAACCCGAGCGGCGCAATCCGCTTGGCCATCCCTTGCGGATAGACCTTTCGCGGGCGCTGGCGGATGCGGAACACGACGATTCGGTGCGTGGTGTCGTGCTGACAGGTGCCGGTGGGCATTTCTGCGGTGGCGGTGACATACGCGATCAAGGCGAGCGAAGTGCCGCCGCACATCGCGAACGTTTCGCAGTGATCCGCGACATGGTGCTGCGCATGACCGGTTTCTCGAAGCCACTGGTCGCCGCAATCGAGGGCTGGGCCGCAGGGGGCGGCATGGCGCTTGCGCTGGCCTGCCCGACGATCGTCGCCTCGCGAGAGGCACGTCTGGTTGCAAGCTTCACGAAGATTGGACTGATCCCCGATATGGGCCTGCTCGCGACACTGCCCGCGCGCGTGGGGCCTGGGCGCGCCCGGCGGATCATCTTGTCGAATCCTCGCATCGACGCGGTGGAGGCCGAACGCATCGGCATGGTCGATATCGTATGCGACGCGGGTGCCGCCTGCGACCGGGCCGTGGACCTGGCCCGTGAGGAGGCTGCAGAGGCCCCCTTGCCGCGGCACTTCGTGACCGACTGGTTCGCGCGCGACATCGCTGCGGCGCTCGACTACGAGCGCAGCATACAGCCAATGCTTCTCAACAGCGCCGACGCCGCAGAGGGCCGCGCGGCCTTTTTCGAGAAGCGCGCGCCGCGCTTCGCCGGTCGATAGGAAACGCCGGAAATGAAGGTTATCTTGTTATGAACACGCTGTTTTTAACATCGAACATTTGCCACTCATCCTGCGAGCCCATATCGTCGGATGCACGTTTGACGTGGCTTTTGTCGCAGCATTCGCGCGCGGATCATGAGGAGAGATCCTGCGCGCGGGCGTATCTATCCTGTAGAAACGATGGAGGAGACCAATCATGAAACTTCTAAAGTACGCCCGGCTGGGAACAGCCACCCTGCTGGCCACGGTCGGCATGGCGTCGGCGCAGGAGCTGCCCTCGACGATGGTCTGGACATCCTACGATGTCGGATCGGCGGGCTATGCCGAGGCGTCGGCCATCGCGGACGCGTTCGGCAAGGAATTCGGCACGCGCGTGCGAATTCAACCCTCGGGCAGCGGTATCGGGCGCCTTCAGCCATTGCTCCAGGGCCGCGCCGACTATG
Source organism: Roseovarius sp. MBR-78 (assembly GCF_040547535.1). Lineage (NCBI taxonomy): Bacteria > Pseudomonadati > Pseudomonadota > Alphaproteobacteria > Rhodobacterales > Roseobacteraceae > Roseovarius > Roseovarius sp. MBR-78. Next base: position 48,387 of record NZ_JBEPPX010000019.1, on the reverse strand, counting down.
CATTTCTTGCAACAGAGGCGTTCTTCCTTGGGGAAGGGGCGTATGACTTCGCGGTGCCCGAGTGGGGGCCGCACCAGCTTCGCGCTGTGGCCGGTCGGCCTGCCAGCATCACGCTCATCGCCGCGGGCGATGCGGGCATTGAAACCGTCGAGGATGCCGCGGGCAAACGCATCGCCTTTGTCGCGGGCAACCCTTCGGTCAATGTGAAATGCGAGGCTATCCTTGCCTTTGGCGGCCTGACCCTCGACGATGTCGAGGTCATCACCTTCCCGACCTACGGCGCGGCCATGTCGTCGATGACCCGGAACGAGTCCGATGCGACCTGCACCACACCGACGACCAGCCAGCTCTACGAACTGGCCGAAAGCCCGCGCGGCATCCATTACGTGCCGCTCGAACCCGACAACCAGGAGGGCTGGGACCGGCTGCTGGAGGTTCTGCCGATCATGGGCCCGACGGACGAGGATGTGGCTGCGGGCCTGAAAGAGGGCGAGACAGCCAAGATGGCCGCCTACCGGTATCCTGTCATTACGACCACGGCCGACAAATCCGCGGATGAGGTCTATACCTTCATCAAGGCGCTCGATGAAACATATGACATTTACAAGGACGGGACCGCGGCCATGAAGCGCTGGTCCCTCGAAATGTCCGGAACGCCAGCGATTGACGTCCCGTTCCACGAAGGGGCCGTGCGGTATCTCAGGGAAATCGGGGTCTGGACCGAAGAGCATCAGGCGTGGAACGAAAAGCGGCAGGCGCGTATGGACGCCCTGGTCGACGCCTGGGGTGATTTCAAGGCCGAGAATGGCGGCCTCTCCGAGGCGGAGTTCTCGGATGCGTGGATGGAACGCCGTCAGGACGTGATCTCGTCGCTCAACTGAGCCGGGCTGCGTCAGTCGCACATCGTCGCCCCCGGCGCAGTGTCGCCGGGGGCAAAGCTCCCCATAAATATCCAGGTGACGCCATGAGTGTCGAAAACGATCGCGGCGACGATCACACCGACATATCTTCTGCCAGCTCTTCCGGGGCTGCGGCAACAGATTTCCCCATGCCGGTCGGGCACCGCGCCATTCAGGTGCTGGTGATGTGTCTCGGCGCGCTCGGGATCGTCATGGCCATTAACCAGCAGTTTCTACTGGATATTGCCGGCTTCCAGCCGCTCGGCAACGCATATCTTTATTATCTCATCGGCATATTCCTGGCAGTCGCTTTCCTGACGCTGCCGTTGAGCCCAGCGCTGGCCGGACGGCTGCTCTGGGTGAACCTGTGTCTTGCGGGCCTCGCGCTCGCAAGTGCGGGATATCTCGGATTCCACGGTCTGGAAATCATCCAGAAGGGCTGGGAATACGACGCGCCGCCGATGGCGGATCTCATGGCGACGATCCTGCTGGTGCTCGTGCTCGAGGGGGTGCGCCGCGCCGGTGGGCCGATCCTGGTTGTCACCGCGTTGATCTTCGGCAGCTATCCGCTGTTTGCCGACTACATGCCCGGCTTTCTCTGGGGCACGCAGTTTTCGCTCGTCGAGACAGTGCGGGCGCATGTGCTGGGGGTGGAAAGCATCATCGGCATTCCGATGCAGGTGGTGGCGGAACTGGTTATCGGCTTCGTGATTTTCGGCTCGGTTCTGGTGATCACGAAGGGGAGCAACTTCTTCATGGAACTTGCCTCGGCCCTCTTGGGCCATCGGCGCGGTGGACCGGCAAAGGTCGCGGTGCTGGGCTCGGGCATCCTGGGGTCGCTGTCTGGCAGCGTGATCTCGAACATCCTGACCTCGGGGCCATTCTCGATCCCGACGATGCGGCGCGTCGGCTATCCGGCGAAATATGCCGCCGCCGTGGAAAGCTGCGCGTCGACGGGGGCCACGCTGATGCCGCCGGTGATGGGCACGGTCGCCTTCGTCATGGCGTCGTTCATCGGCGTGCAATACTCGGCCATCGTGATCGCCGCGCTGATACCGGCCCTGTTGTTCTATGCCGCGCTGCTGTTCCAGGTGGACATGTATGCCGCGCGTCGGGGTCTCGATGGGCTGCCGCGCAGCGAAATACCCGCGATCCTGCCCGTTCTACGGCGCGGCTGGCCCTATCTTCTGTCGCTCGCGGTGCTAATATACGTGCTCATGGGGATGCGCATGGAATCGCGCGCGCCTTACTATGCCTCGGCGGTGATGCTGGTCACCACCGCGTTCAATCCCGATACAAGGCTGAGCCTGTCGCGGGCACGGGTACTGCTGCTGGACGCCTCTAGCAACATCGCCAATCTTGTCGCGATCCTTGCGGGGATAGGGCTGGTCGTGGGCGGGCTATCCTATACCGGCGTCGCGGGTGCCTTCTCGCGCGAGCTGCTGCTCTACGCGGGCGGCAATACTGCCCTGATGCTGATCGCAGGTGCGGTGACCAGCTTTGTTCTGGGCATGGGGATGACGGTGACGGCGTGCTACATCTTTCTGTCGATCCTGCTTGCACCGGCGCTGGTGCAGGCCGGGCTACATCCAATCGCAAGCCATCTCTTCATCCTCTACTGGGGTATGCTGAGCTACATCACCCCGCCGGTCGCGCTGGCCGCGATCACCGCGGCGAACGTGGCGAAATCGAATCCGCTGGAAACCTCGATAACCGCGATGCGTCTTGGCCTGCCGCTTTTCGTTCTGCCGTTCATATTCGTCTACGACCCCGCCCTTATCATGGAAGGTCACTGGACCGATATCGTCGAGCGTGTCACAATTACCCTGATAGCGATTTGGGCTGTGACCTCGGCCTTTGAGAGCTGGATTTATGGAGTAGGGCAAATCGGGCTGACAAGCCGGGCGCTGTTCGGTGCAGGCGGGGTTCTCATCGTCTTTCCAGAACCCGTAACCGGCGTGATTGGTGCCGTCGTGCTCATCGCTGTGTTCGGCGTCAATTTGATTCTGCAACGCCGCACAAGATCGGCAAAGCCATGAGGAGAGGGCCTTGGACAAGCGCGTGAACGATCTGGCGACCGCGGTCGCATCGATCAGGGACGGGGCGTCGGTGATGATCGGCGGCTTTGGGTCCTCGGGCATCCCGTTCGGCCTGATTGACGCGCTGCTCGCGCATGGCGCGTCGCGGCTGACGATCATCTCGAACAACGCCGGTGCCGGAGAGACCGGGATCGCCAAACTACTGAAGGCAGGCCGCGTGGCCAAGGTGATCTGCTCCTATCCGCGCTCGCCCGGCTCGATCTGGTTCGAGAAACGTTTCGAGGCGGGCGAGATCGATCTGGAGGTCGTGCCACAGGGCACGCTGGCGGAACGCATTCGCGCGGCTGGTGCCGGCATCGGCGGTTTCCTGACGCCGACAGCCTACGGCACGCAACTGGCCGACGGCAAGGAAACGCGCGTGATCGATGGCCGGGGCTACGTGATGGAGGCCCCGCTTGCCGCCGATTTCGCGCTTCTGCGCGCCGATCGGGGCGATAAATGGGGCAATCTCGCCTACCATGCCACCGCGAGAAACTTCAATCCGGTCATGGCGATGGCTGCCGACCACGCCATTGCCGAAGTGCGTGCGATCTCCGACGAACCGCTCGATCCCGAGCGCGTGGTCACGCCGGGGATCTTCGTTGACAAAGTCGTGCAATATGAGGTGCGCCCGTGACCAATCCTGTCTCGCAAGACCTTCGACGGCTCACGGATGCCGAAGTTGCCGCGCGCATCGCGCAGGACATCCCGGATGGCAGCTACGTCAATCTCGGGATCGGCAAGCCGACACATGTCGCAAGCCATGTCCCCGAGGGACGCGAAGTGATCTATCACTCGGAGAACGGCATCATCGGCGTCGGCCCCACCCCGCCCGAGGGCGAAGAAGATGTCGAGCTGATCGACGCCAGCAAGCGCTACGTCACCGCGGCACCCGGCGCGGCCTATTTCGATCATCCCGACAGCTTCGCGATGATGCGGGGCGGTCATATCGATATTGCCGTGCTCGGGGCCTATCAGGTCGCCAGCAACGGCGATCTCGCGAACTGGGCGACACTTGACGAGACGTTTCCCCCGGCCGTGGGCGGTGCGATGGATCTTGTCGCGGGCGTGAAGACGATCTTTGTGATGATGCGCCACACTGATCGCGACGGACGCCCGAAGCTGCTGGAGCGCTGCACCTATCCGTTGACCGGGCTTGGCGTCGTCTCGCGCGTGTTCACCGATCTTGCCGTGCTCGACATAACCGATGCCGGCTTTCGGCTGGTCGATCTGGCACCGGGCAATACCTTCGCCGCCGTGCAGGCGGTAACCGGTGCCCGAATCCAGACCTGAAACCAAAGGAAACGCCATGCCCGGACATGCCCCTGAAGCCGCAAACGGCACGGACAGGCCCGATCCCGTAGCCGCGCTGAAGGCAGGCCTTGCCCTGCCGGTCATCGGGGCACCGATGTTTCTCGCCTCCGGTGTCGATCTGGTGGTCGCGCAATGCTGCGCGGGGATCATCGGCACTTTCCCGTCGCTCAATGCCCGACCCGCCGCAGAGCTTGATACCTGGCTGACCGAGATCGAACGCCGCCTCGCCGCCTTCGAGACGGAGACCGGTCGCAAAGCGGCTCCTTATGGTGTGAACCTGATCGTCAACGACTACAACGACCGGCTGAACACGGACCTCGCGACCTGTGTGAGACACAAGGTGCCGCTGGTCATCACGTCGCTATCGGCACCCGACATGGTGGTCGAGGCGGTGCACGGCTATGGCGGCGTGGTCTTTCACGATGTCATCAAGGCGCGCCACGCCCGCCGGGCCGCCAAGGCCGGCGTCGACGGGCTCATTCTGGTCAGCGCCGGAGCAGGAGGACACGCCGGCACGCTCAGCCCGTTCGCGCTTGTCGAGGAGGTGCGCGCAGACTGGGACGGTCCGCTGGTGCTGGCGGGCGGCATCGCCAACGGTCGCGCGGTTCTCGCCGCCGAGGTTCTGGGCTGCGATTTTGCCTATGCCGGCACCGTGTTCATCCCAAGCGTGGAAGCGATCGCCCCCGATGCCCACAAGCAGATGATCGTGCGCGCCGGGGCCGATGGAATCGTCTACACGCCGCTCTTCTCGGGCACCCATGCCAACTATCTGATCGAAAGCGTCGAGCGTGCGGGGATGGATCCCGAAGAGGCCCGTCGCGCCGAACCGCGCCGCATGACCGCAAAGACGGACCCGGACCGCCCAAAAGCCTGGAAAGATGTCTTCAGTGCCGGTCAGGCGGTTGCGCAGTCACGGGCGATCGAGCCTGCGGAACAGATTGTTGCGCGACTTGCCGGGGAATACGATCGCGCCCGCGCGCGGCTTGGGGACGGACCGCGCAGGAAGGAAACGGCATGACGGACACCATCGCAAACAACATACCCGATAGTCGGGGCACCAATGCCTATCGCGCCGATCCTGTCCTTGCCGATCTGATGGAAATCTATCTGCCGCAGGACAGCCTTTCGCGTATCCTGCCCGAACTCGACAGCATGGGCGCGCTTGTCGGGGATCGGCTGGAAGATCTGGCGCTTGCCGCCGATCACAACCCGCCGGTCTTCCAGCCGCGCGACCGGACCGGGGCCCGCGCGGAAAAGATCGTGAAGCACCCGGCCTACCAACAACTGGAAAGCATTGCCTTCGGTCGTTTCGGCCTTGCCGCGATGTCGCACCGGCCGGGCGTGTTCGATGCGCCTGACAAAACGCACCCGGTCGCTAAATACGGGCTCACCTACCTGTTCGTGCAGGCCGAATTCGGCCTCTGCTGCCCTGTGTCGATGACCGACAGCCTGACACGCACGCTGATGAAATTCGGCGATCCGGCACTGGTGAACCGGTTCTTCGACCGGCTCACATCGCAGGACATGGACACGCTCTTTCAGGGCGCGATGTTCATGACCGAGCAGGCCGCCGGATCGGATGTGGGCGAGATCGAGACCGTGGCCCGCCAGGAGGATGGCGAGTGGCGTCTTACCGGTGACAAGTGGTTCTGTTCGAACCCGGACGCGGCGCTCGCAATGGTGCTCGCACGGCCCGACGGCGACGGCGCGGCCCGGTCCGGCACGAAGGGGCTGTCGCTTTTTCTGCTGCCGCGGCACCTGCCGGATGGCAGCCTCAACAGCTACCGGATCCTGCGGCTCAAGGACAAGATGGGGACGCGGTCCATGGCCTCTGGCGAAATCGCTCTCGAAGGGGCGACCGCCTATCTTGTCGGCGAGGCCGGTGCCGGCTTCAAGCAGATGACCGACATGATCAACATGTCGCGTCTGGCCAATGGCGTGCGCAGCGCGGGCCTGATGCGCCGCGCCGTGGCCGAGGCGCTGTTCATCGCGCGGCACCGACAGGCGTTTGGCGGGCGGCTGATCGACAAGCCGCTGATGCGACGCCAACTGGCCAAGATGCTGGTGCCGGCAGAGCAGGGGCGGAGCATGGTGTTGCACACCGCCCGCGTCCTGCACGCGGCTGATGCCGGTGATGCGGAAGCGTACAAGGTGCTGCGCATCCTCACCCCCCTGGTCAAGTTTCGCACCTGCCGCGATGCCCGCAAGGTGGCGGGGGACGCGATGGAGGTCCGTGGTGGCTGCGGCTATATTGAGGAGTTCTCGGATGCCCGCGTGCTGCGCGATGCGCATCTCGGCTCGATCTGGGAAGGCACGTCGAACATCATCGCGCTCGATGTCCTCCGGGCGGCGCGGCGTGCCGGGGCGCTGGACGCGCTGGCCGATTATCTTCGGGCACGGCTTGTCGAATGTGAGGCCGGGCTGGCCGACGAGATTGCGTCCTTTATGGAACGTGCCGTCGCGCTGACGCGGACTGTTGCCGAAACGGCGGCGGAGGTCGATGCGCGCCGCGCGGCCTCAGCACTCTATTGCGCGACCTCGGCCGTGGTCATGGCATGGGAGGCTGCGCAGCTTCCGCAACAGGCTGGTGCGGATCGCGCGATGCTCGCCCGCATGGTCCTGCGTCACCGTCTCACGGCGCAGGATCCGCTCGCCCCCACCGAGGCGGAACCCGACAGTCTGTCTGGGCTGCTCGATCGTGCCGGACGGGACGCAAATAATGCAGCGGAGGTCCAGCGATGAAGACCCGCAGATTGGGCGCGCAGGGTCCGCGGGTTTCCGCGATCGGCCTTGGCGCGATGAACATCTCGGGCTTTTACGGCCCTGCGACCGAGAAAGAGGCCTTCGAGCTGTTGGATCGCGCGCGCGCTCTGGGCGTCGATCATATAGATACGTCGGACGTTTATGGAAACGGGCATTCGGAACAGGTGATCGGGCGGTATCTCGCGGATCGCGGCCCGGTCTTTCGCATTGCGACAAAAGCAGGCATCAGGACCGACCGCGACACCGGCGCGCGCGTCTACGACAACAGCGCCGAATACCTCTCGGCAGCGCTGGATGACAGCCTGTTACGGCTTGGCCTTGACCGGGTGGATCTGTTCTACGTTCACCGACGCGAAGCCGAGCGCCCGATCGAAGAAGTGACCGAGGCGCTTGCGGCACTTCAGAAAACCGGCAAGATCGGTGCTTTCGGATTTTCCGAAATCGCTCCGGCTTCGCTGCAACGTGCGGCGCGCGTCCATCCGGTTGCCGCGGTGCAGTCGGAATATTCGCTGGCGACACGCGCACCCGAGCTGGGGCTCGTGGAGGCCTGCGCGCATCACGGTGCGGCGCTTGTCGCGTTCTCCCCGGTCGGGCGCGGGCTTTTGACAGACGTGCCGCCCGATGCGGGACGCGTGGCCGCTTCGGCCTTCCTGCGGGTGAATCCGCGTTTTTCCGCGACGAACCTGCCGGAAAATGTCGCCGCCACCGACCGCTTTCGCAAAATAGCGGCGGATCTGGGGGTGCCGACAGCGACGCTTGCAGTGGCGTGGCTGCTGCATCAAGACGCCACGGTCATACCAATCCCCGGCACCCGCAACGCCGATCACCTCGAAGAGGCGGCGCAAGGCGTGATGCTGGATCTCGCGCCGGACACGCTGGCCGCCATTGACGCAGCGCTGCCGCGCGGTTGGGCGCATGGTGATCGCTACAGCGTCGCACAGTGGCAGGGACCGGAGCGATACTGCTGATCGGCCCGCGCGCCACCCCGGTCCGGCGCGCGAAGCCCCCGATACGGCGTCAAGCGTTCGAACCTGTCGCGATGAGGTGGGAAAAATGATCGAGAAGCGCCTGCTTCAGGATCTTTCCGGTCGGTGCGGTCGGCAGGGCTTCGACGATGAACACCCGTGACGGGCGCTTGTAGCCCGCAAGGCGCGCGCCCGCAAACGCGGCTAGGTCGGCCTCGGTCACCGCGCCCGGCTCGCTGATCTCGCAGAAGGCCAGCACCTCCTCGTCGCCCTCTGCCGGGCGGCCGATCACCGCCGACTGAACGACCGCCGGATGATCGTTGAGCGCCATCTCGACCTCGGGCGGGTAGACGTTGAAGCCACCGCGAATGATCAGCTCCTTGGTGCGGCCGACGATGTGCAGGCGCCCTGCATCGTCGATCCTGCCCAGATCCCCGGTGCGCATGAATCCGTCGGGCGTGAGCACGCGGGCGGTGGCCTCAGCGTTGCCGAAATAGCCCTTCATGATATGCGGGCCACCGGTCAGGACTTCTCCCACGCCCGGCTCTGCGCCGACAGACTCGTCGATGCGGACCGCGACACCCGGCAGCGGCAGCCCGACAGAGGTATCGGGATCGCCGAGGGCGTTGCGCGTGCCGCTGACCCCGGCTGTGGTTTCGGTCATGCCATAGCCGTTTTGCAACGGCAGGCCGTAAAACGCCTCGGCCTTGCGTTTCCATGCCGGGTCGAGCGGTGCCGCGCCCGACGAGACATAGCGCAAGCGCGGCGCGTCCGCACTTTCGTATCCATGCCGCGCGGCGTGATCCATCAGCAGGGCATGCATCCGGGGCACCGCCGGCACCACGCTCGCGCCTTGCCGCAGCGCATCGAACATCGCGGCGGCGGAAAAGCGCACTGCGAGCGCCACCGTGCTGCCGGCGCACATCGCGGCCAGCATCATCGAAGCGAGGCCGAAAACATGCGTCAGCGGCAGCGCGCCGTACAACAGGTCATCCGGTGTCAGCGCGCGCAGGTCGCGCGAGGCCTTGGCCGCGAAGATCAGGTTGCCATGCGTCAGCATGACGCCCTTGGGCGCACCGGTTGTCCCTGTTGTGTAGAGGATCACCGCCACCTGATCCGCGCCCGGCTCCGGCACCTCGGCCGCACCCGGCACGCAGGACGCAAGCCGCAGCGCGCCGTACCCCGTGGCGCAAGACCGAGCGCCGGCGGCGTCCGCATGGGCCGTGGCCTCGGCCGAGACATGGCTTGTGTAGATTGCGACTTTCGGCCCCGCATGGGCCGTGACGCGGGTAATTTCGGCTTCTGTCAGTCGCGCGTTCACCGGCACGGCCCACGCGTCAAGCCGACTGCACGCCATCACCAATACCGCGACGGCGACGCAGTTTTCCGCCACGATCAGCACGCGGTCGCCGGGCCCGACGCCTTGCGCCCTCAGCACCTCCGCGGCCTCGTCCACATGGTCGGCAAGTTCGCGCCAGATGACGGCGCGCCCGTCCGTGTCGACCATCGCGACGGCCTCGGGGCGGGACGCGACATGCACATCCATCATCTGGTGAATTCGGAGCAATCGGGTCATGTCGGTCTCTCATCCAAACGGCTTTTGGTGTCGTGCGCCCGCTATAATGTCATTCACCGCTCAGACGAATGAAGCGTTCCAGATGGTGGTCGGCATCACCAAAGCGATGATCCACCATGGCCAGCCGCTTGGCGAAATGCCCGAGGGCGTAGTCCTGCGACAGCCCGATCGCGCCATGCATCTGAAAGGCCTCCTCGACCACGAGTTTGCCAGCGCGGCCGATCAGGTTTTTCGTAGCACTTACATGACGCTCGCGGTTGGCACGGTCCGACTCCAGATGCCCGGCAAGGTTGATGACTGCCGAGCGGGCCTGCTCGATCTCGATCAGCATGTCGGCCATGCGGTGCTGGAGGGCCTGGAACTTTCCAAGCGGCTGGCCGAACTGGCGCCGCTCCTTCAGGTAGGCGACCGTCAGCGCGCGGCAGGTCTCCATCAGGCCCAGTGCTTCGGCGCAGAGCGCGCAGATGGCGCGGGCATTGGCCTGTTCAAGGCCCTGATACGCGCCGCCTTCGGGTCCGATCAGGGCCTCGCCGCCCACGTGAACGCCGTCAAGGGCCAGTTCCGCGGCGCGGCCCCCGCCCTGAAGCGGGTAGTCGCGCAGGCTCAGGCCCTCGGTGTCATGGGGCACAAGAAAAATCGAGATGCCGTCGCTGTCGGATGGCCCGTGATCGGTGCGCGCGGTGACGAGAATCGCCTCGGCGGCGGACGCAAAACCAACCACCGCCTTGCGCCCGTCGATACGCCAACCGTCGCCATCGCGCACCGCGCGGGTCTCGACATGGCCGAGGGTGTAGCGCGCGGCGGGCTCTGCATGGGCAACTGCGAACACCTTGCCGCCCGCGGCCTCCTCTGCGCGGGCGCGCTGCGCCGCGTCGCCCAGATCGGCCAGCAAGCCCGCCGCCTGCACCCCGCTTTCGATCAGCGGGGTCACGGCACCGGCGCGACCGATCTCCTCGAAGACCACGGCCAGATCGAAGCCCGCGCCGCCAAAGCCGCCGGCATCCTCGGGCAAGGTCGCACCGATCGCGCCCATATCCGCCAGCGCCGTCCACAGATCGGCGTCATAGCCAAGCGCGCTCTCGGTTGCGGCCGCGATGCGGTCGGGGGTGACGGTATCGGCCAGCAGACGGCGCAGGCTGTCCTGCACCATCCGCCGTTCGTCGGTCAGATCGAAATTCATGGTCAGAGCTCCAGGATCGACTTGGTGATGATCTGGCGCTGGATCTCGTTGGACCCGCCATAGATCGACAGCTTGCGGTTGTTGAAATAGGCCTGCGTGGCGGGCATCGCGTAATCCGGGCCGACCGGCTCCACGTTGCTGCCCTCGTCGAGCGCCTCCGAGACGAAGGGCATGGCGTAGGGCCCGACCGCCTGCCGGGTAAGCGCGTTGATCTCCTGCCGGATCACCGTGCCCTTGATCTTGAGCATCGAGGATTCCGCGCCCGGTGCCTGCCCGGCGGCGGCGGCCGAGACGGTGCGCAGGTTGGTGGTGGCCATCGCCATCAGGTCGATCTCCACCTGGGCCATTTTCGCGGCAAAGAGCGGATTGTCGATCAGCGCCCGGTCGCCATCACGTTCCAGCCGCGCAATGCGGCGCAGGTTCTCCATTCCGGCGCGGGCGAAACCGACGCCAGCGATGTTCGTGCGCTCATGCGTCAGAAGGTATTTGGCGATGGTCCAGCCCTGGTTCTCCTCGCCCACGAGGTTTTCGGCCGGCACCTCGACATTGTCGAACCAGACCTCGTTGACCTCGGCCTCGCCGTCGATCAGCACGATGGGGCGCACGGTGACGCCGGGCGTGTCCATGTCAATGAGCAGGAACGAGATGCCTTCCTGCCGCTTGCCTTCGGTCGAGGTGCGCACGAGGCAAAATATCTTGTCGGCATACTGCCCCAGCGTGGTCCAGGTTTTCTGGCCGTTGACGATGTAGCTGTCGCCGCGCCGCTCGGCGCTGGTGCGCAGCGAGGCAAGGTCCGAGCCTGCGCCCGGCTCGGAATACCCCTGACACCACCAGTCGGTGCCATCAAGGATGCGCGGCAGGTAATGATCCTGCTGCGCCTTGGTGCCGAAACTCATCAGGACGGGGCCAAGCATGTTGACACCGAAGGGGACGATGCGCGGGGCGTGGGCGCGGGTGGTCTCTTCCTCGAAGATGTGACGCTCGATGGCGTCCCAGCCGGGACCGCCGAACTCGCGCGGCCAGGTGACGCCCAGCCAACCGCGCGCGTTGAGGATTGCGTGCCATTCCTCGTAATCCTGCTTGGTCAGGCGCTTGCCTCGGGCGACCTTGTCGGACAGGCGCCTGGGCAGCTTCTCGTCGAGAAAGCCGCGGACCTCGTCGCGGAACTTTTCCTGTTCCTGCGTATAGCTCAGATTCATGATGTGATCCCTTTGTTCAGAAAATCTCGAACAGGCCGGCCGCCCCCTGCCCGCCGCCGATGCACATCGTCACGACGCCGAGCTTGGCGCCCCGGCGGTGGCCCTCGATCAGCAGGTGGCCGGTCATGCGCGCGCCGGTCATACCGAAGGGATGCCCCACCGCGATCGACCCGCCATCCACGTTCATGCGGGCGTTGTCGATGCCCAGCCGGTCGCGGCAGTAAAGCGCCTGGCTTGCGAAGGCCTCGTTGAGTTCCCACAAATCAATGTCATCGACGCGCAGCCCGTGCCGCTCCAGCAGGCGCGGCACCGCGAAGACCGGTCCGATCCCCATCTCGTCAGGCGCGCAGCCGGCAACCGCGAAGCCACGAAACCGGCCCAGCGGGCGCGCGCCCGCCCGCGCCGCCGCGTCCGCGTCCATCATCACCAGCGCTGCGGCACCATCGCTCAGTTGCGAGGCATTGCCGGCGGTGACGTGTTTGCCCTCGCCGCGCACAGGCGGGAGTTTTTCCAGCGCCTCCAAGGTGGTCGAGGGGCGGTTGCATTCGTCCTGCGTGATGCGGCGCGTCTGGTGCGTGACCTCGCCCGTTGCCTTGTCCTTGACCGCCTGCGTGACCTCCATAGGCACGATCTCGTCGTCAAAGCGGCCCGCGTGTTGCGCCGCGGCGGTGCGCTGTTGCGATTGCAGGCCCAGCGCATCCTGTTCGGCGCGCCCGATTCCATAGCGCGCGGCCACGATATCGGCGGTGTCGATCATCGGCAGGTAGAGGTCGGGCCTATGCTCCATGATCCAGGGGTTGGGCGCCTCGTCGGGCGGCGGCTGCACGCCCGAGATCGACTCGACCCCGCCGACCAGCACGGCATGCGCGCCCTCATGCGCGATCATGTGCCCGCCCATGGCGATGGCCTGCAACCCGCTGGCGCAGAAGCGGTTGACGGTGGTGCCCGCGATGCTTTCGGTCAGGCCCGCGCGGATCACCGTCTGGCGGGCGATGTTGCGCCCGGTGACACCCTGCGGATAGCCGCAGCCCCAGATCGAATCCTCGATCAGGGCGGGGTCGATGCCGGCGCGCTCGACCGCGTGTCGGGTGACATGGGCGGTCAGCTCGACGCCATGGGTGATGTTGAAAGCGCCCCGCGCGGCCTTGCCGATGGCAGTGCGCGCGACGGAGACGATGACTGGATCCGGCATGATGTTTCCCTCACTCGTTCAGGCTGGCGAAATCGCGGTTTTCGGTGACGAGGCGGCGCAGCAGCGGCGCGGGCTGCCAGAAGAACGCGTCCTCCTCGGACCAGCTTTCGATGTCGCGCAAAAGGCCGGCGAGACCCTCGGCATCGGCCCAGTGCATCGGGCCGCCGCGCCAGCGCGGAAAGCCGTAGCCGTAGAGGAATGTCACGTCGATATCGAGCGGGCGGCGCGCGATGCCGTCCTCGAGCACGCAGGCGGCCTCGTTTATCAGCGCGGCCATGTAGCGGCGCTGAATCTCGGCATCGTCAAAGCTGCGCGGGGTCACGCCCTGCTCGGTGCGGGCGGTCTCGACAAGGTCGAGCACCTCGGGGTCCTCTTCACCCTTTCGGCCATTCTCGTAGATGTAATAGCCGCGCCCGCTTTTTTGCCCGTGGCGGCCGAGGTGATGGAGCGCATCGGCCCATGTCGGCACGATATCGCGCGGATCGCGGGTGGCGGCCTTGCGCTGCCGCGTGGCGTAGCCGATATCGAGCCCGGCCATGTCGGCCATCTCGTAGGGCCCCATCGGCCAGCCGAAGGCGCGCACGGCACGGTCCACCTGATAGGGGCTGGCACCCGCGAACACCATGCGGTCGGCGGCCGCGCGATAGGCTGACAGGATCCGGTTGCCGATGAAGCCGTCGCAGACCCCGGCGCGCACCGCGACCTTACCCAGCTTGCGCGCGAGCGCAAAGCCGGTCGCGGTGACCTCGGGGGCGGTGGTGTCGGGCACCACCACCTCCAGCAGCTTCATGACATGCGCCGGGCTGAAGAAATGCAGCCCGATCACGTCAGCGGGGCGCGATGTCGTGGCGGCCAGCGCGGACACGTCGAGATAGGAGGTGTTGGTGGCGATCACTGCGCCGGGCCTCAAAACACGATCGAGTTCCGCAAAGACATGCCGTTTCACCTCCATGTCCTCGAACACAGCTTCGATGGCCAGATCGACGCCGGCAAGCGCGTCGTATTCCGTGGCTGTGCGCAGCGCGTCCGACAGCACCCGGTCACGAAGCCCGGCATCCAGCTTGCCGCGTTTCACCGCACCTTCAAGATTGCGCGCGATGGTGGCGGCGGCCTTGTCGGCGGCGGCCATGTCGCGCTCGATCAGAGTTACCCGCAGCCCGCTGAGAAGCGCCGCGGTGGCAATGCCCGATCCCATGGTTCCGCCGCCGATCACCCCCAGATGCGCCACCTCGCGCGGTGGTACGCCGTCAAGTTCCGGCAGCTTGGCGACCTTGCGCTCACTGAAAAAGGCATGGATCAGCCCGGCGCGCTGCGGGGTCTGCATCATCTCATCAAAAATGCGCCGCTCTTCGGTCAGGCCTTCGGCGATCGGCAAGTGGCTGGCGGCCTCTACTGCGTCGATGGCGGCCAGTCGCGCGACCTCGAAAGGCGCTTTCGCGCGCCAGGTCGCGCGGGCCTGCGCAACGGCATCCGCATCGGGTGCGGGACAGGGAAGCGCGTCCACCGGACGCGGCTCGGCCCCCTGGTCTACAAGGTCCCGCGCATAGGCGACGCCGGCGGCGCGGGGGTCTTCGCCCTCGGGGCCCAGACGGTCTGCGAGGCCCAGTTCCACCGCGCGCTCTGCGGTCACGCTGCCGCCCGCCGGGATCATGTCGAGGGCGGCCGCGATTCCGGTCAGGCGCGGCACGCGCTGCGTGCCGCCCGCGCCGGGGATGATGCCCAGTGTGACCTCTGGCAGGCCGAGGCGCGCGCCCGGTATCGCCAGCCGGTAGTGGCAGCCAAGCGCCAGTTCCAGCCCGCCGCCGAGGGCCGCGCCCTGGATGGCGCAGATCACGGGCCGCCGCAGGGCGGCGACCCGGTCTATAACCGCGCCCAGCTTCGGCGCGCGGGGTGGCCTGCCGAATTCCGAGATGTCGGCGCCGCCGATAAACAGCCGTCCCGCCCCGAGGATCAGGGCCGCCTGCGCATCCGGCTCGGCCTCGAAGCGGTCGAGTGCGGCCATCAGCCCGGAGCGCACGGTCTGGCCGAGCGCGTTCACCGGCGGGTTGTTGATGGTGATGACGGCGATATCCCCGTCGCGCTCATATGTTACCGGATCGCTCACGTGTGCCTCTCTTTCTCGTTCTTCGGTCAGTCTTGGGGATCGGGGGCAGCCCCCTGGCCCATGATGCGTTCCAGTTCCTGCACCGCGACGGCCAGTCCGGGCCCGACCTCCGAACGCATGCGCGCCACACTCAGATCCTGCGGCAGCGCCCCGCAGGTGAAGATCACCGGTTCGGACAGGTCTGCGGGCTGAAAGGGGCGTGCGACGGCGTGAATCGACGGGGCGAAATATTCGGCCGGATCGGTCAGCACATAGCCGGCGGTCCGCAACTGGCCCCGCGCCTCGTCGCGGATCGCCACGGCGCGTTCAAGACTAAGGGCCCCTTCGTCGGACAGGCCTGCCACGATCTCGGAAAACAGCCGCGCCTCCGTGGCTGCCAGCATCGCGTGCCCTGAGGACGAGCCGCTGAACGGTATTCGGTGGCCCACCTCGAGCCAGAGTGACGACACGCCTTGCGGCCGCCAGGACCGGACGATCAGCATCTTGCGCGCATCCCGGACAAGCATCAGCGCCAGCGTCCCGGTGTCGTCCGCCAACCGCTGCATGATCGGGCCGGCAATGTCCACAAAGCGGATCGAAGCCTGTGCCACGTTGCCCAAGGCCAGCAGCGCCGGCCCCGGACGGTATAGATCGTGGCGACGCATATGAGCCAGGTAGCCAAGGCTTTGCAGTGTGAAGGTCAGCCGCGAGACGGTGGATTTGGGCAGGCCCGTACGCTTGGCGATCTCGCCATTGCCGAGGCCGTCATCGGTGGCCCGGAAGGCGCGCAGCACCGCCAGCCCGCGCGCCAGCGTCTCGGCAAAGCGACGGTCCTTTTGCGGCGGCCGGGGCGTTGGACAAGCGTCGCCGAGAGGCGAATCGACTTGCGGTATGCTGGAGCTCTCGTGCCGGATCATGCGGGCCTCACATAGATGTTGGGATCAGCAAGGACAGGATGGGAAACGCCATGATAAGCGCAAGCACCACGATGTCTGCGCAAAGAAATCGCATGATCCCGGCAAAGATGCGATCAACCGGCACATCGCGACCCACGACGCCCGAGATGACAAACACGTTCAGGCCTACCGGCGGCGTGATCAGCCCGATTTCCAGCAGCTTGATGACCACCACACCAAACCAGATCAGATCCCAGCCCTGGCTTTCCACCAGCGGCACCATCAACGGCAGGGTCAGCACCATGATCCCGATCGGATCGAGGAACATTCCCAGCAGCAGGTAGATCGCCGCGATCGCGAGCAATAGCATCAGCACCGAAAACTGTGCATCAATGACCAGTCCCACGACATCGCTTGCCACCCCGGTCAGCGCGACAAAGGCGACGAATATCTTGGCGCTGGCGGCGATGAAGAAAATCGCGGTGGTTTGCACCACGGTCTCGCGCAGGCTTTCCCACAGACCGTTGAGCGTCAGCCTGCGTTGCGCAAATCCGATCAGCATGGCCGCGCTGACGCAGACCGCCGCGGCTTCGGTCGCCGTGAAGATGCCGCCGTAAATACCACCTACGATGATCACGAACAGCGCCGCCGCCGGCCATGCCTCGCGCGCGGCGCGCCATTTCTCGGCCCGGCTGATGGTGCCGGCAAAGGCCGGGGCCACGTCCGGGTTGCGCCTTACCCAGATGTAAATCACCGCGAGGAACCCCAGAAGCGTCAGCAGCCCCGGCAGGATCCCCGCCAGAAACAGCGCCGAGATCGAGGTTTCGGTGAAAATGCCGTAGATGATGAACAGCACCGATGGCGGAATGAGCGAGCCGAGCGTGCCGCCCGCAGCAACCGACGCGGTGGCCAGTCGCTTGTCATATCCCAGCCGCAGCATCTCGGGGCTGCAGATGCGCCCCATGGTCGAGGCACAGGCGATGGACGAGCCGCTGATCGCCGAAAATCCGCCGCAGCCCACGACCGAGGCCATCGCGACCCCGCCCGGCACCCGCACCAGCCACACACGCGCGGCATTGTAGATCTTGGTGGTGATCTCGGCCCGGTAGGCAATGTTCCCCAGGGCGACGAATAACGGGATCATCGACAGATCGTAGGAATGGATCAGATCGAAGGAATTGGAAAACACCAGGCTTATGGTCGGGTTCCAGGCGCGCTCGGGCAGAAACTCGCCGGTGCGCAGGGCAAATATGGCAAACGTTCCCAGACTGGCTACCCCAGCCAGCGCGAACGCAATGGGCACGCGCAAGGCCAGCAATCCGAGGACCGAAGCAAAGGCCGCGAGGCCGATGGTTGTGCCGTCCATCGCTCAGCCCGCCTTGTCGTAACCGGTGGGAGCGATCTGCGCGCCTCGCGCCAGTGCGCGCAGATCGCCGATCACCAACAGCGCCAACCTGAGCCAGCAGAAAGACATGCCGAGCAAAAACAGCGCCCGGCCCGGCCATTTCGGGATGTTGAGATCGCCGAAATAGTAGGAGCCGGACTCAAGCGTGCCGGTAAACTCGCGCCAGCCGGCCCAGATCATCGGTGCGAGCGCCAGCAGGCCGACTACAGAGCCGAAGATCACCAGCGCGTCGCGCGCACGCGGCGGCAACAGGTTGGCGAACACCTCGACCGCGATATGCGCGCGCCGCGCGGTGGTTGCGGCCAGCGGCAGGACGATCGCCGCAACCATCAACTCCCGCACCAGCACGATGGCATCCGGCACGCCGCTGTTGATAAAGGCACGCATCAAGACCGTCACGGTAATCAGCAGCCCCAGCATCAGCACCGCGGCCACAGACAGGTCCACCAGCAAGGATTCGATACGGCGCAGCATGTTTTACCTCGGGATCGGATCGGATTGCATCAGCCCGCATTGGGGCATGCCCTTGTGTCATGCGGGCAAGGTCACGCCCATCGGGCTCATTTGTCGCTGGCCTCCCATGGATAGCCTTTCGTGTCACGAATTTCGGCGTATTTTTTCAGATAGGCTTTGTAGGTCTCAAGGATCTGCGCGCCGTCAAGGCCCATCTCGCTGACCTGTTCGGTCCATTCGTCGATATAAGCCGTGCCGGCCGTCACCAGCTTCGCCCGCTCTTCGTCGGGCAATTCGATGATCTCCACGCCCGCCGCGCGCATGGTCTCGATCGCGGCCGCGTTGTCCTTCGTGATCAGACGGCCAAGCTCGTCTGACATGCGCCGCCCGGCCTCCTGCAGGATCTCCTGCTTTTTCGGGTCAAGCCGGTCATAGGCGGGCTTGTTCATGAACACGCCAAGTGCGCCAGTCTGCCCCCAATCGAGCAGCGTGTAGCTGTCGATCACCTCGTGTTGCTTCAGCGCGACAGTGGCGTAGGAGTAAGTCTGCGAACAATCGATCAGCCCGGTATCAAGGCCCTGATAGGCATCATAAATCGACATCGGCACGAGGTTCGCACCGAAATCCGCGAAGGTGTCGCCATAGGCGCCCACGCCACGCACCTTCAACCCTTTGATATCCTCGACTGACCTGATGGCCGCGTCCTTGCAGGCGATATGCACCGCCGAGGTTGTGAAGGTGCCCAGGTAGACCAGGTCCTTTGCCGCCATCGCCTGCCGGATGCCCTCATGCGTGCGCATGATCTCGTCAGTGGCCTTCATGCCGACCCAGGCATCCGCGTTTTCCACCGGCATATCGGCGATCCGGTATGGTGCCATTTCATGGGGAAAGTAGACGGCGATGATCGTGCCCATATCCGCGACACCGTTGGCGATGCCCGACAGGGCAGCACTCGCCTTGAAAAGCGCGCCGCCCCATTGAATGTCGAGGTTCATCTCGCCATCCGACAATTCATCCACCTGTTGGGCGAAATAGCTGAGCGACTCGCCGCGCGCACCTCGGTTGGGACCAGCCTCGGCAACAAAGAAGCTTTGCGCCTCGGCCGTTGCGGCACCAAATATGACCAAGCCCGCAAGCGCGGTTTTCAGAAACATCATGACGTCCTCCCATTTCCATCATGCGGAATTATATTCTGCTTAGTGAAACTCAAAATCTGCCTTGGGTCAAGCCCGGATCACGAGGATGTATTTGTTCCACCCCGGATGATCACATCTCCCCCTGGCAATCGGCACGGTTTGCGTATCCGCGACCACCTCTGGGGTCACGGCCCCCTACCACTCGGCGAAACGTGATTTCCGCATCGTCTGTTCTCCTCTTCGCCTTGACCGTTACGAGAACAAACTCTCCTTTTGAATTGTCAGGTTTTTGGGGGCAGGTCAGATCGACAAAACGCGGAAGATCGGCCTCCAGCGGCGTGACGTCGCGGCCAAGCTCGTTGCCGAAGGCGCGATAGGATTTTTCCTGCCGCAGCCAGTTTTGCGCACGCGCACCGACCAGTTTCATGCCGTGCGGTTCACCCGCCTTTTCCAGAAGGTCGAACAGGTAGTTCTGCATCTCAATCGGGTGATGCAGTTCGCAGCCCAATCCGGTCTTGTCGCGAAGGTGGTGGAAATTTGAAGGTGACGCAATCTCCGGGTGAACGAAACCCACCCAACCGGCGGCTGGCACCGCCAGAGGAGATCACGCCATGACCCGGATTACAGATACCAGCGCGCTTTCGCACCTTGCTTGCGATGACGGTTTTGACCCGATCAAGGATCGGCTGCGCGCCAACATCCGCGGCACCATCGAGGCGGTTTTCAACGAGGAACTGGACAGCTTTCTTGGCCGTCTGCGCTATGGCCGAGGGGCCGGAGCGGTGAAGGGCTATCGTCACGGTCACCGGGATCGCCAGATCACGGGGACATTCGGCACCGAGACGATCAGCGTGCCGCGCGCCCGGGTGGAAGACGAGGCTGGCCGCGTCCGCGAATGGCGCTCAAAAGCGTTGCCGCGCTATCAGCGGCTGACCAAGACGGCCGAAGCGCTTTTCGCGCTGTTCAAGAGGGCGGTGAGCAAGGATGTGGTCAGCCGCGCCTGGCGCAAGGTCAAGACGGATTGGGACGCGCAGGTCGCGCCCGCAGCCTCGCCGATGAGGATATCATCCGCCTGATCCTCGACGGCACCGTGATGGAGCTATGTTTGAATTTGGGTGACGCGCATCATGAGGCGGCGCGGTTTTCGGTGTCTTTGGTTACTTCGACAGCGTCGTTGAATTTGAGTCCTTCGATGACTTTTGGCAACTGATTTCTGCCCTTGAGGCGCAGCCACTTTTTCGATGCTGCCTGAATGAGGGTGAAGACCATCAGTTTGGCGGTCTTTTGTGACAGCGCCCCTTTGGTGCGGACCGTTCGGTGCCGAACAGTTGCGAACACGCTTTCAATCGGATTCGATGTGCGCAGGTGACCCCAATGCTCAGCTGGGAAATCGAAGAATGCCAGCAGCGCCCCTTTGTCCTTGGTCAGGCAGGTAACAGCTTTTGAGTATTTGACGCCATACTTTTCGCAGAAAAGGGCCAACGCAGCATCGGCTCGAGCGCGCGTTCCGGCGTGCTGAATGTCGTTCAGATCTGACTTGATCGCCGGGGCCATCTGCTTGGCAAAACAGTTCTGGACGTTCTTTACCTTATGCACCCAACACCGCTGGTGCTTTGTGCTGGGAAACGCCTTGTCCAGGGCATTCCAGAACCCCATGGCCCCGTCACCAACCGCAATTTCAAGTGGAACGGATAGCCCGCGGCCTTTGATGTCGGCCAGCAACTCATGCCAGCTTTGCGCGCTCTCCCGCAGGCCGACCTGAAAGCCGATCAGCTCTTTTTTGCCCTCCGGGGTCGCGCCGATGATCACAAGCATACATTTGGCGTTTTCCTCCATCCGCGCCTGAAGATAGACGCCATCCGCCCAGATGTAGACGTAGTGGCGGGCGGATAGATCCCGCCGTGCCCAAGCATCATATTGAACCTGCCATCCAGCCGTCAGTCGCAATATGACGCTTGGCGACAGGTTCGGCGCGTCGGGGCCCATAACGGCCGACAGCGCCTCTTGGAAATCACCTGTCGAAATGCCCTTCAGATACAGCACTGGCAGCAGCGCATCCAAGCTGACCGAGCGGCGTGCCCACTTGGGCAGTATGCTCGACGTAAAACGGATTTTCTTTGATGGGTCGAGCGCGTTCATCCGATCGCGCACGTTGGGCCGCTGAACATCCAGTGCACCAATGCCGGTCTGGATCTTCCGTTCAGGGCCAAATCCGTGCCGCACAATCCGCTGGCGGCCATCCTCCAGCTGCTCATCCGCAAAACTGGCGACAAAGGCATCAGCCTCGGCCTTCAACGCCTCCGCCAGCATTCGCCGCGCACCTTCCCGTGCAAGCTCTGTCAAAGGGTCCGCTACCGATTCCGATTGGCGAAAGGGGAGGATCGTTGTATCGTCTATCATGGCGTATCGCTCCTTGTGAGGTCCTGGCTGGCTTTGACACCCGCCACGATACGCCGCACTTCAAATCACGCCATCACCCAACTTCCCGCATAGCTCAACTCGACGGCCAGAACCGCCTGCCCGAGATCATCCAAGGGGTTGAGTTCCGCGACGGGAGCCGCCAACTTCAAACCGCCGCCCGATAAAGCATCACCAACTTTTGCCCATATCTCTGCCTTTTATCGCATCTTTCCATCTCGACATAGGTCGCGATCTCAAATACCGCCGTATCATGAGGAGCTATTTCGTTGATACCGCCGCAACTGTCACTTTCTTTACGGTTGTCGCCGCTCTGAGCGAGTTCTTGATTGCGGGCATGGATCCCAGACAGGTTCTGATTGCCAGACTAATTATGATACCGATTATGATGGTTACGGCGCGGCCCTATGGCCTATGGCGGGACTGGTTTTTTTCAAAGACTCGGCCAAAACGGTGGATAGCTACCGTCGCCTGTGACATCATTGCTTTCATAATATTCCAAGTGCCCGTCTATGTGGCGACGCTTGCCTTGGCGGGCGCGACAGCTTCAGAAATTGTAGCGGCAGTGAGTGCCTCTATCGTGTTTATGATCCTGCTAAGCAGACCATTTGGCATATACCTTGATGCCGTGCGAAATTGGGCCAGGACCTCTGTCAGGTAGGGCTCTTTGCCGCCTTGCGCCGGTGCAGCGTGCTACTTTCCTGACCGGCACGGTGCTGGTGTCGTAGTGGCGTGGGTCGGATTGGAGGATCTGCCATGACTTCTATCAACCTTCCCGCCATCCGGGCGTGCCGCTCGGCTTGGAACAAGGGCCGCCTCGTGGGGCAAAAGCGCCCCCTGCTGCCAAAGCATGTCTGGGCGATCCGGGTGGAGATATGGGCAAAAGTTGGTGATACTTGATCAGGCGGCGGTTTCAAGTTGGCGGCTCCCGTCGCGGAACTCAACCCCTTGGATGATCTCGGGCAGGCGGTTCTGGCCGTCGAGTTTGCGCCATTCCTTCTGCGCCGACAGAAATGGTTCGGTTGATATGAACAGGTTCCGGACGTTTTCCAAGTGGATTTCCGCCTCTGTTACGCCGCTACCGCCTCGGGTATTGGCTGATTGAAGTCGGCCTGATCGGGGGTATTCCCGTCAAGCGATGAATGCGGGCGACGGCTGTTGTAGAAGCCCAGATATCGGCCAATCCCGGCGCGGGCTTCCGAGACGCTGGTATAGGCCCGCAGATAGACTTTCTCGTATTTGATGGTTCGCCAGAGGCGCTCGACGAAGACGTTGTCGCGCCATGCGCCTTTGCCATCCATGCTGATCTTGATCTCGCGAGCGGCCATCACTTTGATGAACTCGGTCGAGGTGAACTGGCCTCCCTGATCCGTGTTGAAGATCTCGGGCGAGCCATGACGTGCCAGCGCCTCCTCCACCGCTTCGATGCAGACGTCGGCCTCCAGCGTGATCGATACCCGCCATGCGAGGACGCGGCGTGTGAACCAGTCCAGCACGGCGGCCGGATAGATGAACCCGCGCGCCATCGGGAGTGGGGAGGATAAGAAAACAGTGTGGGGCACTGTTTTCCCGACGAACGTGATGTCCATCGCCCAGACCTGATTGGGCCG
Organism: Roseovarius sp. MBR-78; assembly: GCF_040547535.1. Classification (NCBI taxonomy): domain Bacteria; kingdom Pseudomonadati; phylum Pseudomonadota; class Alphaproteobacteria; order Rhodobacterales; family Roseobacteraceae; genus Roseovarius; species Roseovarius sp. MBR-78. The sequence continues at coordinate 25,220 of NZ_JBEPPX010000019.1, read as the reverse complement.
GGTGATCGGCAGCTTGCGCAGCAGATACGGGTAGATCTTGTGCCCTGGCGCTGGCTTCGAGGTATTCGGCTTGCGATAAAGCGCCTCTATCCCCATGCGTTTCATCAGCGTTGCGACATGCAAACGACCCACCTTGAAGCTTTCCTGGACCAGCAGCCCCTGCAGCATCCGGCTGCCCGCAAACGGGAAGTCCATGTGCAGCGTGTCGATCCGGTGCATCAGCTTCAGATCGGCATCCGACGCCGGACGGGGCTTGTAGTAGACGCTGCCCCGGCTGATCCCCAACACGCGGGCCTGTCGGCTGACGCTCAGCTTGGCGGTGGGATTGATCATCTTTTTGCGCTCGCCAACAGACCCGCCTCGGCCCAAGCGCGCCGGACAAAAAATCATTCTCCAGCGTCAGATCTCCGATCTTCGCATGCAGGGTCTTCACGTCGATCACCGGTTCCGGCTTTGACTTCGTAGCTTCGCCTAACACCCCCGTCGCACCCTCAAGCAACTGGTCACGCCATTGCTTGATCTCGTTCGGATGAACGTCGAAACCCTGAGCGAACTCGATCAAGGTCTTCTCGCCCTTGATCGCGGCTACCGCCACTTTCGCCTTGAATGCCGGGCTATGATTCCGGCGCGGTCGTCTTGCCATGGTCTTCTCCTCACTTGCAGCATCATGCCGCTGTTGCGCGGAAAATCCACCTATCCCGGCTGTTCAGATTCCCGGAACCACCTCTTGCCAGCGCGGATATCATTTTTTCGAAGCGTGGTCGATCTTGCAGCATGCCATTCTGCGTTGTCCCGCTGGGGCCTCAGGCAGGTGCAAGATCAGGCGGATTGCCGGCGCACGATCTTGAAGCCGACATCCACGGCATGGCTTTGCATGTCCCTTTGCCCAAACCGCAAGAGCAATTCTTGCGCAGCCCTTTTGCCCATCTCTGCCCGGTCCACCTGAACAGAGGTTAACGGCGGCACAAGGTCTTTGGCAAAATCCTGGTCCCCGAAGCCGATGACTGCCAGATCTTGGGGAACAGTCAAACCACGAACCTGTGCTTCCAGTTGAACGCCCTGCGCCAGCAGGTCAGAGCTACAAAAAACAAGGTCTGGCTTGCTGCTTGGCTGATCCAACAAGTCCCGCAAACCGGCGCGCCCCCCGGCAATGCTTGCCTGTTCTTGCAACGTGATCACCGGCACATTCACCTTGAGCCTGCTTTCAACAGCCGCCGCAAAAACTGTGTGACGGCGCAGCGCACGCTCGTCGCTGGCGGTCACGCAGGCTGGCGCTTTATATCCTGCATCGATGCAGAACTCTGCCACGGCGCGCCCCGCATCCTGATGAGAGAACCCAACACAGATGTCTATCGGACTGGGCGTGAGATCCCAGATTTCCAGCACTGGCACACCGGCTGCCAACAGCATGCGGCGCGCCTGGGACGTGTGGTTGATACCGGTCAGCAAGATCGCATCGGGGCGGCGCGACAAATGGCGCGCGATCATGGCTTCTTCATCTTGCGGGGCAAAGCCGCATTCGGACAAAAGCACCTCATAGCCGCTATCACGCATCGCGCTTGCGAATTCCTTGATGACGGACGTGTAGATGATATTCGTCATCGACGGCACGATGGCCGACACCAGCATGCTTTTCTGAGACGCCAGCGACCCCGCCAGCGCATTTGGCACAAAGCCGGTCGCCTCTATCGCACGGTGGATACGGGCAAGCGTTTCAGCGGACACTTTCGACGGGTCTGACAGCGCACGCGACACCGTGACCTGAGTGACCCCCGCGATGCGGCCAACCTCTGCCATGGTCACACCACGTGACGCGCGTTGGGGACGGCCGCTGTTTGGTCGTTGTTGGGCGGATTTGTTCATGCCCCCACTGTCCGCCAAATCACCTTGAAACTGCAAGTGGGTCTTTGCGTTTGCGCGACATCATCACCGATACCGCGACAGACCCCGCGATCAGGACCCACAAGACCGCAGCAATCCAGCTTTTCGTGAAAAAGATCGAGACATCTCCAAAGGACTCAAGGCTTTTGACAAAGTAAAGCTCTGCCGAAGGGCCAAGGATGAAGCCGATGATGAAGGGGGCTATTTCAAGTCTCAACTTGGTCGCCAGCCAGCCAAATATCCCGAAGATCAGCAGTGTCCAGACATCAAACATGATCCCGTAGTTGATGGTGTAGGCCCCGATGACACACATCATCAGGATGACCGGGTATAGCAGGTGTTTAGGGATCGTCACCGCAAGGGCGAACCAGCGGATTGCAAAGAACATGACAATGAACATGGCCACATTCGCAAGCAGCATAGCAATAATCATCGCGTTCCATGTGTCACCATTCTGCGCAATGAAAAGCGGCCCGACCTGAATGCCCTGCAGCGCGAACGCCCCGATCAGAAGCGCGGTCGTGGAATCGCCGGGTATACCCAGCGACAAAAGCGGCACCAGCGCGCCCCCGGTCAGCCCGTTATTGCCGGCCTCGGACGCGATGACACCGGTCGGATTCCCCTTGCCAAAGCTGTCGGGGTCCCCCGAGGTGGTCTTGGCGGCGGTATAGGACAGAATGGATGCGGCAGAGCCGCCGACACCCGGCAAAATACCTACAAAGGTGCCAATCGACCCGGAGCGCAACAAATTCACACCTTGTCCTTTGAAGATCGACCAATCGAACCGGCTTTTGGACTTTTTCAGATCTTCCATCGACTGGCCGCGCGGCACGCCGATTGCAGCTTCTTCAAGAACAGCGGCCAGCCCGAACAGACCAATCAGCACCGGTAACAACGAAAAACCGCTATAGAACAGGCTTTGAAAATCTTCTGGCACCAGCCGGATTTGACCGTTGCCGCCCTTATCGACGCTGTAAACGCCGATCAGGCTGATGAATATCCCCAGAAACCCTGAAAAAATGCCCAGCAGCATATCGCGCGACAAGGCCCCCATCACGGTCAAGGCGAACAGGATGACAAGGAATTTTTCGACATAGGAAAACTGAATCGCGAAAGCGGCAAGGAATGGTGTCAGAAAATAAAGCGCGGTCAGCGACACCAGCCCGCCCACCAAAGAGGAGACAATCCCGATCCGTAACGCCTTTTCCCCCTCACCGCGCCGCGCCATGGGATAGCCGTCTAGCGTTGTGGTGATGGAGGATGGCGTGCCCGGAATACCCAGCAGGACCGCAGGCACCAACCCGCCGGAAATGCCCCCCACATAAAGCCCCAGCAATAGCGCAAGACTGTTTTCCAGCCCCAGCGGGAAGGTCAACGGCAGGCAGACAGCCACGGCCATTGTCGCCGTCAGGCCGGGAATGGCGCCGAATATTATGCCAAGAATGGTGCCCGCGACGACAAGCGTGACAAACAAGGGGGTGATCAGAGCAAGAATTTCCATTTCGGGCACCAGCTATCTAGGGAAGTGTCAGGAAAAAAACCTGCCCGAACAGCCACCAAACAAATGTCGGGGCGGCGATCGAGACGGCCATCAGGATAAGCAACGATGATCTGCGGCGCTCATGCATGAACAGCAGACCCGAAAGCGCAAGGAAAGGGATGGAACAGCTTAGAAATCCGATCCCGGTGTTTGGCCAGATATCTCCGACCGGCACCATGGCCGAAAAATACACCACGGTCAGCGCAAGGGCGCCCAAAAACCGGACCTTGTCCAAGTCGAGCAGGATGCGCCCCCAATATGGGCCCGCACCGACAAGGGATTGCCAGCGCGTCACTGCGATTGTCAGACCCAGCAAGGCAAGTATCCCCCCGACCACAGTCGGGAAGATCAGATGCGACGTCTGAAAATCTATCGTAACCTGAGTAAAGCCGTCCATGCCATCCTCCCCAAGGGCATTTGTGACAAGAACACAGCCGACAAATCCTGTGTCGGCTGTGTTGATTGAACGATTAACCTTTCAGTTGCTCGATCATCTTGGCAACAGTAGCGCGCTTGTTCATCAGGTGGTCGGCTGCTGCACCCTGCTCCAGATAGTTCGGAATGAAGAACCGGCTGGTCTGGGTTTGCTGGATGTTGCCCGCAGCATAGATCGCGGCCAAAGCGGCGTCGATCTCGTTGGCAAGGCCCTGATCCATTTCCTTGTTGTAAAGCAGGAAGAATTCCTTGTCGAATTCCCAATCCTGCGCGCCGTCCAACGTCACGCTTGTTTTCGGGCTTGCAAATTGCATCAGCGCGTCGCGATTGGTGGTGCCATAGCCGGCCTCTGGCGCCTGAGCCAATGTTTCATCGCGTGCGGTAATCCACACGAATTCCATTGCGGTGCGGTCATCAGCGGGCAGTTGGGTGAACTGCTCGTTGGCTTGCACCGATCCGTTGATGACATCGGACAGACCATCCCACATGGATTGGTTCTTGTCAGCCTGCGACCCGGTGTTGACGGCGACGAGATTCGCCTCAGACCCCGGATTCATCACACGCGCTGCGTTTTTCATCGCCGTGAAACCGATCTCGGATACACCACCGGGCTGGATGGCCACGCGCACACGCTCGCCAGCGGCGGCGGCATCAAAGATCGCTTTCATCGAGTTGAGCGCCGACCCTTTTTTCGACAGGAACGCGTTGCCCGGATTGATGGCAACTGTCGATCCGATGTTGAAATTCGCGAACGGGTCGTCAATGCCGGGCACACCATAAAGGTGCGACAGGTAAATCTGGTCATGGTGCAGCATGATCGTGGTGCCACGGCTGTCGCGGTTCGTGGCAATCAGGGCCTCGTTGGTGCCGACAGGATCCACGCGAATATTGATGCCAAGCTGCTCAGCCAAGGCATCGGCGACGATGGATGAGTTCTGATAGGTATCCCCCCCGGTAGAGGTGGAGCCGATCACCATGCGAACATTGCGCGGCAATTGCGCGCGCGCGATGGCTGGCATGGCAAGTGCAGCGGCCCCGGCGGCAGTGGTTGCAAGAAAATTCCTACGAGACAGTGTCATGATATTCCTCCCAGAAGGGCCGCGACTGCGACCGGTCATTTACGCTTTGCGTCGATCCCTTGACCCCAAACGCGCGATTCGAGTTGCGATATGTTTACGCATACATGCTCTGATCACAAATGCCTAACGCCTGTCAACAAAAATTCTATAATGCCCAATTTTTGGATATAAGTCAGAGATTTTGATTGACGTCACGATATGTATGCGCAAACATATGCGAACAAGGATGGAGAAATCGAATGACCGATAAAGCCACAAAATCCCCTGCGGAGCTTCGCAGCGCACGCTGGTTTGCCCCGGACGATCTGCGCAGCTTTGGGCACCGGTCGCGCATGATGCAGTTGGGCTATGCGGAAGAGGACTTTCGCAACAAGCCGATCATCGGCATTCTCAACACCTGGTCTGAGATCAATTCATGCCACGGCCACTTCCCCGAGCGCGCGAAGGAAGTGAAACGCGGCGTTTTGCAGGCGGGCGGCTTTCCGATAGAAATGCCGGTCTTGTCCGTTGATGAGCAATTCACCAAACCGTCGTCGATGCTCTATCGCAACATGCTTGCGATGGAGACCGAAGAGGTCATTCGCTCTCATCCGTTTGACGGTGTGATCCTGATGGGCGGCTGCGACAAGACCACGCCCGCCTTGATCATGGGCGCGCTCAGCGCGGGGGTGCCTTTCGTATACCTTCCTGCTGGCCCAATGCTGCGTGGCAATTACGCAGGCAAGATACTTGGGTCCGGCTCTGATGCCTGGAAATATTGGGACGAGCGCCGCGCCGGAAATATCTCTGACGAGGAATGGCTTGGCGTGCAGGGCGGCATTGCCCGCAGCCATGGCGTGTGCATGACAATGGGCACCGCTTCAACCATGACGGCGATTGCGGACAGTCTTGGGCTTACCCTGCCCGGAGCGTCTTCCATCCCGGCGGTCGACGCCAATCACAGCCGCATGGCAAGCGCCTGCGGGCGCCGGATTGTCGATATGGTCTGGCAAGATCTGACGCCAGACCTGATCGTGACAGAGGCTTCGGTGCGCAACGCTGCGATCGTGGCCATGGCAACCGGCTGTTCCACCAACGCGGTCGTGCATCTTGTGGCGATGGCGCGCCGGGCGGGCGTTGATCTGACGCTGGACGACCTTGACGCATTGGGACGCACCACACCGTTGTTGGCCAATATCCGCCCCTCTGGCCAAGCCTATCTGATGGAAGATTTCTATTATGCCGGCGGCCTGCTGGCGATGATGAAACAGATTTCCGACCGGCTGGACCTGTCTTGCATGACCGTCAATGGCAAGACTGTGGGCGACAATATCGTCACGGCAGACGTCTATAATGACGACGTTATCCGCCCCCTGTCGAACCCCGTTTACAAGGAAGGTTCGCTCGCGGTGTTACGCGGCAATCTCTGCCCGTCGGGTGCCATCATCAAGCCTGCGGCATGCGATCCGAAATACCACGTTCACGAGGGTCCCGCGCTGGTGTTTGACAGCTATCCCGAAATGAAAGCAGCGGTCGACGATGACACCCTGGATGTAACGCCAGATCATGTGCTGGTTTTGCGCAATGCCGGGCCGCAGGGCGGGCCGGGCTTTCCCGAATGGGGCATGTTGCCCATGCCGAAAGCGCTGTTGAGGCAGGGGCACCGCGACATGTTGCGCATCTCTGACGCGCGCATGTCGGGCACATCCTATGGGGCATGCGTGCTGCATGTGGCCCCTGAAAGCTTTGTCGGTGGCCCGCTTGCGTTGTTGAAAACCGGCGATATCGTGCGTATGGACTTGCCCAACCGTCGGCTTGACATGCTTGTCGACGAGGCCGAGCTGGAGGCGCGTCGCGCCGCCTGGGTCGCGCCGGAGCCGCGTTTTCAGCGCGGCTGGGGCTGGATGTTTTCGAAACATGTCGGACAGGCTGATACCGGCTGTGATTTTGATTACCTGACGCGTGCGCATGGCCCCGCCGCGGGCGAACCGGAGATTTTCTGATGAGCCATGATCTTGACGCCGCTCTTGCCGGGATTTCCGGCATTCTGGTCACGCCATATGACGACACAGGCGCTATCGCACCCGCGAAACTTGCCCCCATTCTGGACCGCGCGCTTGCCGCGGGCGTGCATATGCCGGTTGTCAATGGCAACACCGGAGAGTTCTATGCCCTCACCACCAACGAAGCCTGCACCATGGTGCAGGAGGTTGCCGCCATGGTGGCTGGACGTGCGCCGCTTTTGGCCGGGGTTGGCCGCGCCTTGCCGGATGCCTGCACACTGGCGCGGGCATCGGCCGAGGCTGGCGCGTCTGCGTTAATGATCCATCAACCGCCTGACCCGTTTGTCAGCCCGCGCGGCACGGTGGATTACGTGCGCAACGTGATCGACGCAAGCGGCGGCCTGCCTGCCATGCTGTATCTGCGCAATGATGCAATCGGCACCAACGCGATTTCGGACCTCTGCGCGCTGCCCGGTGTAAAGGGTGTGAAATGGGCCACGCCGAACCCGATGCGGCTCGCCGATGCTATTGCTGCGTGTGATCCGGCCATCACATGGGTCGCCGGGCTGGCAGAGGTCTGGGCCCCTGCTCTTTATGCCGTTGGTGCGCGCGGTTTCACATCTGGGCTTATCAATATCTGGCCGCAGCGCTCTGTCGCCATTCACGCGGCACTTGCTGCAGGTGATTACAGCACGGCCAACCAGCTTATCGCCGGAATGCGCGCCTTTGAGGATATTCGCGCCGAAGAGCTTAACGGCACCAATGTGACCGGCGTGAAGGCCGCGCTTCTGGCGCAGGGCCATGAGTGCGGCCCGGCGCGCCCGCCCTCTGCTTGGCCGCTGACGCAAAGCCAACAACAGCGTCTGACGACATTCCTGCTTGATAACCAACTTATCTGAAAGGCCCACATGATGACCGACTACATCCTCTCAGACACCACGCGCGCAAAATACAAGGCGATCTCGACCGCCTCAATTGCCACCGCGCTTTACAAGCGTGGATTGCGCAGCCAGTTCATCCAAGGCGTCACCCGTTGCGGCAACGACGACAAGGCCAATATGGTCGGGCAAGCCTTCACCTTGCGCTATATCGTGGCGCGCGAGGATCGCAACCCGATCACGGTGTTTCGCAATGCCGATCATCCCCAACGTGTGGCCGTGGAAACCTGTCCCGAAGGCTGGGTCCTGGTCATGGACGGGCGCAAGGATGCGCGCGCGGCCTCTGCCGGGTCGATCCTGGTGACACGGCTTGCGGTACGTGGCTGCGCCGGTGTCGTGTCAGATGCCGGGTTTCGTGACGTGCAAGGCATCGGCAAGCTGGACATGCCGGCCTATTGCGCCTGTTCCTCTGCGCCGACCAACCTGACATTACACGAGGCGCTGGACCTCAACGTGCCAATTTCCTGCGGCGATGCCCCGGTCTTTCCCGGCGACGTTCTGGTCGGCGATGCGGATGGTGTCATGGTCATTCCCGCCCACCTTGCCGAAGAAATTGCCGACGAATGCACAGGCATGGAAAGCTACGAAGATTTCGTGATGGAAGAGGTGCTGAACGGTGCGGGTATCATCGGGCTTTACCCCGGCACCCAAGACGAAAACCTGAAAAAATATGAAAGCTGGCGTGCCAAGACAGGCCGCTGAGCAGAAAAGGACTGAACATGCCCGACACACTCACATTCACGCCGCATGGCAAACATCTTATCGCTGGCGAATGGGTCTCTGGCGACAGCACATTCCGCAATGAACCGGCCAGCGGCCCCGCGCATGATTTCGCGGTCGGCACGCCTGCGCATGTCGACCGCGCCTGCCAAGCGGCAGAAGATGCGTTTTGGTCCTATGGCTATTCCAGCCGCGCAGACCGTGCCACGTTCCTGAACACCATCGCGGACGAAATTGAGGCCCGCGCCGAGGCCATCACCGAAATCGGCAGTCGCGAATCCGGCCTGCCCGAGGCGCGGCTTCAGGGTGAGCGCGGGCGCACGGTCGGCCAGCTGCGGCTGTTTGCGGAACATATCCTGAAGGGTGATTATCTGGATCGTCGCCACGATGCCGCCTTGCCGGATCGCGCGCCCCTTCCGCGGCCTGATCTGAAAATGGTGCAACGGCCCATCGGCCCGGTCGCCGTGTTTGGCGCGTCGAACTTTCCACTGGCCTTCTCGACCGCCGGGGGGGATACGGCGGCAGCGCTGGCCGCTGGCTGCCCGGTGGTGGTCAAAGGCCATTCGGCCCATCCCGGAACAGGCGAGATCGTTTCAGAGGCAATCCACGCCGCGATCGCGAAATGCGGCATTCACCCCGGCGTCTTCTCCAACATTCAGGGCGGCACCCGCGCCGTGGGTCAGGCCTTGGTTCAGCATCCGCTGATAAATGCCGTCGGCTTTACCGGATCGCTTTGGGGTGGAAGGGCGCTGTTTGACCTTTGCGCCGCGCGCCCGAACCCGATCCCGTTCTTTGGTGAGCTTGGATCCGTCAACCCTATGTTCCTGATGGCAGCGGCCATCGCGGCGCGCGGTGCGGCGCTTGGCACCGGTTGGGCTGGGTCGCTGACGATGGGGGCGGGCCAGTTCTGCACCAATCCCGGCATTGCGGTCGTGATCAACGGGCCGGATGCGGATGCTTTCGTGGATGCAGCAAAGGCGGCATTGGCCGAAATCGGCCCGCAAACCATGCTGACCGATGGCATGGCCAAAGCGTATCGCCAGGGGCGCGACCGCGTGGCAGGCACCGCTGGCGTGCAGGAAATACTTACCTCGACTTGCGATCTGCGCAATGCAACGCCTTATCTCTATGAAACGACGGGCGAAAACTGGCTGGCCAACCACGCGCTTGGAGAAGAAGTTTTCGGGCCGTTAGGCTTGGTGGTGCGCGTCAAAGATCAAGATGAAATGGCGCAAATCGCGCGATCTTTGGCCGGTCAGCTTACCTGCACGATTCATATGGACGCGGGCGACACTGACGCCGCAGGCGTGTTGGTCCCGATTCTGGAACGCAAGGCAGGGCGGTTGCTGGTCAACGGATTCCCGACAGGTGTCGAAGTCTGCGACAGTATGGTCCACGGTGGCCCTTACCCTGCCTCTACCAATTATGGCGCGACATCGGTCGGCACCTTGTCGATCCGGCGGTTTCTGCGACCCGTCTGTTATCAGAATATGCCTGACGAAATCCTCCCCGTCGACATGCGAGCACCTTGATTTTTGGCCGCTTTTGCGGCCAACCCAAAATGACCACCACGCTTCTCGATCGTCTCACCCGTCGCTGGCACATCCTCGAGGCCGGAAATAACCGCTTCAAGGCCAGCTCAGAAACAGCGGAAAAGAAATGGAGGGAGGAGGAAATATTGACGACACCATAATGCAGAGAACATAACAACTGGCTGGGTCAAATCTCGGTGACAATGCCGGGTCATTTCTCACTGGCAATCAACAGTGTGATCTCCTTTGGGGGTGCTTTGCCGCTATGCTCCTTTGCTGGGGCCGACGCTCAAGATATGCGTGGCGAATTAAGGTCGCCCGAAGCCTCAGCTATGGTGGATGGATCGCCCCGGTTTCACCGGAGACCTTTTGCTTCATTTCACGCGACCATATCGAGCGGCTCTGTTGCACAAAGCCTTTGGGGGATTCACGTTGTGAATCCAGCGTGATAGCTAGATGGCATGAGCAGACCGACACCCCCGACCTATAAGATCAAGAACTGGCGGGCCTACAACGCAGCGCTGAAGCGCCGAGGCTCGCTCACGATCTGGTTTGATCCCGAGATGACATGGGAGCCCTTGCCGACCGGCAAGCGTGGCAGGCAGCCCACCTAGAGCGACGCTGCGATCCATATCTGCCTGACGGTGAAGGTGCTGTTCGGCATGGCACTCCGGCAGACGACAGGCTTTGTCGAAAGCCTTCTGCAGGTGAGTGGGCTGGGCTGGTCGGTGCCGGATTTCAGCACCCTTTCACGCCGCCAGAAGACCCTCGCCGTAAACATCCCGTATCGGGGTTCGGAGGGTCCGCTGCACCTTCTGATCGACAGCACCGGGATCAAGGTCGAGGGTGAAGGGGAATGGAATGCCCGCAAGCATGGTGGCCCCAAACGCGTTCGCCATTGTGCTCGAACCAATGGCGCATCAATGGCTCACCTGGCGCAAGGTTCACCTCGGGATCGACGAAAAAACACTGGAAATCCGGGCGGTGGAGTTCACCAGCAGCGATATCGGCGATGCGCCCATGCTGCCGGAGTTGCTCGGCCAGATCCCGCCCGATCAAGAGATCGGCAACGTCACCGCAGACGGGGCCAACGATACGCGCAAGTGTCACGACGCCATCGCCGACCGGGGCGCCGCGGCCGTCATCCCGCCACGCAAGAATGCCGGACCATTGAAGCCTGACACCGCAGGCGCGATCGCGCGAAACGAAGCGCTTAGGGCATCGAAATACCTCGGCCGGGCGCTCTGGCGGAAATGGAGCGGCTACCACCGCCGAAGTCGCGCCGAAACCAAGATGCACTGCATGAAGCTGTTGAGCCAACGCCTCATGGCGCGAGAACCCGACCGCCAGGTCGCCGAGCTTCAGATCCGTGTCGCCGTCATGAACGGCTTCACCGCGCTCGGCAGACCCGTGACCGAGCCCGTGGGATAAGGGTGTCCGGGGAAAGGGGGAGCTCGGCCATCAGCCGATTTGTGCAACAGAGCCACCCTAAGCCACCAACTCTTCGAAAAAGGCCTGATACGGTGCCCGTTTGCCTCGCCCGCGAGGGCGGCCCTGAGCGGCGGGATCAGCATGACCCCGCGTTCGGATAGCCCGCGCCCATCTCGCGCCGTGGCGGGCGAAAGCCGCAGCCGCAAGGCCGCTGCGCGACCGCTCAAACCATCCTCGATAGACCGCTGAAACCGCGCCCGAAGCGCATTCGGCAAAGGTGCTGACATGATCCATCCTCCCAAACAGGATGAATCAGAAATCAACCATCGTGGGAATCCCCCGATTCACGGTTTCGCCGAAACGCTTTAGTTTGCGGTAGTCCTCTCTGACAAGCCCGATACGCCTCACCGCGTTTACGCCAGGAAATGCAGAAAACGGTATAGCCCTCTGCCACCAGCCGACGGATCAGCGCATGAACAGGCTCTACAAGGCCAGTCTGAGCGCCGATGATCCGACATCTTTGAAGGACGGCACGCCGAGTTGGCCCAAGGCGCGGACCAATTCGAGATGCAGGATCTCAAACGCGCGCGCAGCCCCGGCCTCGCCACCGGCACCGACGCCATAGGCAAATGCCCGGCCTGCAAGAACGAAATCCGCACCGCGCGCCTTGGCCCGCAAGACATCCGCGCCGCGACGAATGCCGCTGTCTAGAATGATCGTCATGCGCCCGGCCACATCTTCCACGATTGCGGGGAGCGCTTCGATCGTGGGGGGGCCAAAGGCCACCTGCCGCCCCCCGTGATTGGAGACCACGATACCGTCACAGCCCAGATCGGCGCATTTGACCGCGTCCTCGGGGTGCAGGATACCCTTGACCAACAGTTTGCCTTTCCAACGCGCGCGCAGGCGTTCCAGCCCGTCCCATGTGAAGGCGGGTGTGATCAGCGTCTTTTGCACATCCGCGTAGGAGGTGGCGCTTTGCAACAGATCCGCGTAATTGGCCACGTTCGGCGTGCCGTGGCGCAAACTGGTGAGGGCCCAACGTGGATTGGCCATGCATTGCAGCAGCACTTCGGGCGTGAACCGAAACGGCACGGCCAACTGGTTGCGGATATCGCGGTCGCGCTTGCCCGCTGCGGGCACATCGGCGGTGACCATCAGCGTGGTATAGCCCGCCGCCTCGGCGCGCGCGATCAGGCCTTCGGTCACCTCCGCATCGCTTGAGACATAAAGCTGAAACCAGCCGTTGCCGTCGGCGGCCTCTGCCAGCGCCTCGAGCGGGGTGGAGGCGGCAGAGCTTGCCACATAGGGGATGTTGCGCCGCTTGCAGAGCCGCGCCAGCGTCAGGTCCGCCCCCGGCCAAAAGGCGTTGAGCATCCCGATGGGGGCCATACCGAACGGCGCGTCATAGGATTGGCCAAAGAGCGTCGCCTGCGTGTCGATCTCGGACACATCCACCATATAGCGCGGTGTCAGTTCCACTTCCCCGAACGCTTCGACATTGCGGCGCAGGTTACGCTCGTTCTCCGCCCCGCCATCGACCAGATCAAAGGCAAAGCGCGGGATTCGCGCCTTGGCGCGCAGGCGTAGATCGTCGATCGAGGCGGCACGGTCCAACCCCATCAGATCGACCACCCGCCATCTATGGCAAAGGCCTGCCCGGTGGTAAACGCCGACATGTCCCCGGCCAGATAACACACTATTTCCGCGATTTCCTCGGGCTGGCCCAAGCGCCCCATCGGCTGGCGCTCCTTGAAGGCGGCAAGGGCCTTGTCGAAATCGCCGGTCGCTTCCAGCCGGTCGTTGAGCGAGGGGCTTTGCACCGTGCCGGGGCAGATCGCGTTGCAGCGGATGCCCTGCTTGACGAAATCCGCTGCGATGGATTTGGTCATGCCGATGATGGCGGCCTTGGACGCGCCATAGGCAAAGCGGCGCGGCGCGCCCTTTTCACTAGAGACGATAGAGGCGATATTGATGATCGAGCCGCCCCCGGCCTCTAGCATCCCCGGAAGAACCGCGTTGGTGATGCGGAAGATGGACTTGGCGTTCAGATCAAAGGCGCGGTCCCAGACCGTCTCGTCGCAATCGAGGATGGTGCCGTCATGCACCCATCCGGCGCAGTTCAGAAGGATGTGCACGGGAGCAACGGACGCGACCAGCGCATTGACCGCGTCTCCATCCATCACGTCAAGCCGCTGGCCGGTCATGTTGGGCGTGGCCTCTGCCAGCGCCGCGACGCCCGCGCCGTCGATATCGGTGGCGATGACCTGCGCGCCGCGCGCGGCCAGCGCCTCGGCACTGGCGCGCCCGATGCCGTTTGCCGCCGCGGTGACGAGGGCGGTTTTGCCTGCAAGTGTCTGTTCCATTTGTTTTCCTTTCTCAGCGCGCGAGCCAGCCGCCATCGACGGTGACCACGCTGCCGTGGCAATAGCTGGCGGCGTCCGACGCCAGAAACACGGCGGCACCTGCAATCTCGGATGGCTCGGCGAAGCGTCCCGCCGGGATGCGTTCCAAGAGCGCCTGCGCGCGGTCGGGATCGTCGCGCAGCGCCTGCGTGTTATCGGTCGCGGTGTAGCCGGGCGCGATGCTGTTGACGTTGACGCCGTGCGGTGCCCATTCGTTGCAAAGCGCCTTGGTCAGGCCGAGCACCGCGTGTTTGCTGGCGGCATAGGCGGGCACGCGCAGCCCGCCTTGGGCCCCGAGCACCGAGGACACGATGATGATCCGCCCCGAGCCCTGCGCGACCATGCGTCGGCCCGCCGCCTGCGACAGAAGCCAGACCGAATCAAGGTTGACCGACAGCACGCGCCGCCAATCGTCGAGCGCCAGCTCGGTGCTGTCCTCGCGATGGATGATCCCGGCATTGTTGACGAGGATATCCAGCCCGCCAAGCGCGTCCTCGGCAAAGCGCACGACCTCCTCGGCCCCGGCGCGGTCCATGCCGGTGAAATCGACCTTGACCGCCGCGCCCTTGACGCCAAGCGCCTCGATCCGGGCGAGGGTCTCTTCGGGCGCATGGCTGCGATAGGTCAGCGCCACATCCGCCCCGGCGGCGGCAAGGCCGAGGGCGATGCCCTCGCCGATGCCGGTCGCGCCGCCGGTGACAAGGGCCTTGCGGCCGGTCAAATCGAACGGATTGCCCATGATCAATACCGGTTCGCGATGGGCAGGTCTTCGGCGGGGAAAAGCGAGATGACCTCGCAGCCTTTTTCGGTCACCACCACCTCCTCCTCGATCCGCGCGGCGGAATAGCCGTCGGTCGCGGGGCAGTAGGTCTCCAGCGCGAATACCATGCCAGTCTTGATCTCCATCGGGTGATCGAGCGACACGGCGCGCGAGATGATGGGCCGTTCATGCAGCGCGAGGCCAAGGCCGTGGCCGAATTGCAGGCCGAACGCCGCCTCCTCTGACGGAAAGCCGAATTCCTCGGCCTTGGGCCAGACCTCGGCCACCTTGTCGGTGCTCACGCCGGGCCGGATCATGGCAATCGAGGCGTCGATCCACTCGCGCGCCTTGATATAGGCGTCATTCTGCGACGGCGTCGCGCGACCGATATTGAAGGTCCGGTAATAGCAGGTGCGATAGCCCTGATAGCTCTGCAATATGTCGAAAAACGCCTGATCGCCGGGCCGAAACAGCCGGTCGGTGAAGTTGTGCGGGTGCGGGTTGCAACGCTCGCCGGAAATGGCGTTGATCGCCTCCACGTCGTCGCTGCCCATCTCGTAGAGCATCTTGTTGCTGAGCGCGACGATGTCGTTCTCGCGCACCCCCGGTTTCAGTTCCTCGTAGATCATGTGATAGACGCCATCGACCATCGCGGCGGCCTGCGTGAGAAGCTGGATCTCGTCCCAGTTCTTGATCTCGCGCGCCGCCAGCATGATCTGCTGGCCGTCGATCACGTTGATCCCTTCCTCCTGAAGCGCGTGGAACATCGCGGTTTCGGCATAATCCACGCCCACCGGCATGTCGGCCATGCCCGCGTCGCGGATGAGACCGGCGATTTCCTTGGCATATTTGCGCATCAGGCCAAATTCCGGCGGGATGGTGCCGCGCATGCCCACGACACCGGCACGGCAATGATCGGGCACCAGCCAATCCGAATGCAGCTTGTGGTGCATCGCGGCAGAGCCGAAATCCCAGACATAGGGCGCATCGTCGCCCGTGAGCAGACAGAAGCGGCACATCTTGTCGCGCTCCCATTCGCCGATCTTGGTGGCACTGACATAGCGGATGTTGTTCACGTCAAAGAGCAGGAGCGTGCCCGCGCCCGAGGCCTGCAACGCCTGCCGGGTCCGGGCGAGGCGATAGCGGCGCAGGCGGTCATGGTCGATCCGGCGCTCGAAATCCACGGAGGTGTGGCCCCAGGCGGGCAGGCGCTCGCGCCATTCCCAGTTGGGTTCAAGATCCTGCGGGGTGAGCAAATTGGGCATCAGGGCGCGTGTCATGGGATACTCCATTGCGTGGGCGGGGTGCCCACTGTTGTTGGTGTTGCGGCAAGGCGGTGGCCGGGCGGGGCATCCCCGCCCGAGGGCGTCACTGGATGCACCAGCCGCCGTCGATATGGATCATCTGGCCGGTCATGTAGTCGCTGTCATCGCTGGCAAGAAAGGACGCGGTGCCGGTGATGTCGTCGGGATAGCTGACCCGCTTGATCTGGAGCGCGTCGCGCACGATGTCGTCATAGGCTTGGCCCTCGCGCTCCTTGAAGCCGATATCGACAAGGTCTTTGTCGAGCTGCTCCCATAGCGGTGTGACCACCACGCCCGGCGCATAGCCGTTGACGGTGATATTGTGCTCGGCAAGCCCGATGGCCCCGCAATGCGTCAGCGCCAGACAGCCATATTTCGAGGTGCAATAGACCGTCACATCGACCAGCGGCTTGCGCGAGGCGATGCTGCCCACGTTGATCAGCTTGTAGGGATGGCCCTCCATCGGACCCTGGGCGATCATCTGGCGGGCGACCTCCTGCATCCCCAGCCACATCGCCTTGGTGTTGACGTTCATGATCAGGTCCCAGTTGTCCTCGTCGATATCCATGAAGAACCGGGGCTTGTTGAGACCCGCGTTGAACAGGCCCACATTGATCGACCCGAACGCCTCGACCGTGGCGGCGACGGCGCGGGCATTATCCTCGCGGCTGGTCACATCCATGCGCAGGGCGACGGCCTGCCCGTTTCCTGCCGCGTTGATGCGGTCGGCGACCTTTTGCGCCTCATCCTGATCGAGATCGCCAAGGCAGACATTGGCCCCTTGCGCGGCAAAGCTCTCGGCATTGGCGGCCCCCATGCCGCGCGCGGCACCGGTGATCAGGATATTCTTGCCCTTCAGGCGGTTGGGGTCCATGTCTCTCTCCTCCTTGATGTCATGATGGTCGGGCTTGCTCGATCAGCGCCTCGGCGCGGCTCTGGGCCTCGCGCAGGGCGGCGCGGGGGCTTTGCAGACCGCGCAGCATGTCGTGGAATTCCTCGCCGCAGATCTGGATGATCCCGGTGATTTCCGGCACCGGCGGGCGCGGCCAGAATTGCAGCTCATCGCGCCAGGACATGGCGTCCACCGCCTCGAAGATCGGCGAGGCGCGGCGCACCTCGGCATCGGCCCCGACCGAGTAGCGCGGATTGGTGCGGCTGCCGTTCTGCACATAGAGCTTCTGCGCCTGCGCGCTGGTGAAAACACACAGCGCCTCGACCGCCGCCTCGACCCGCTCGGGCGCAAGATTGGCCGGAATGCCCATCGCATAGCCGCCCACCGGGGCCACATTCGCCGCCCCCGGCCCGTGCGGATGCGGTAGATAGCCGGTTTGCCCATGCGCGGGCGACGAGGGGTCAAGCTCGAAATACGGTGCCAGCAGCGTATAGCCATAGGCCATCGCGATCCGGCCCGCCGCATAGGGGCGCACCCGCTCATACCACGACATCGACAAGATATCGGGGGGCGAATATTGCAGCAGTTCCATCAGGAATTCTGCCGCCATCAGCCCGCGCTCGGTGTCGATGGTCACGCGGTAATCGCGCGCGGCCAGCCCGTCAGTGTCAAAGCCGCCCGCCATTTTGGGCAGATCGAGCACCGGCTGGCCGAAATCCGCCATCGCCATCAGCACGGTATGGCCCAGCGCGGTGCCCCGCGCGGCGTTCCAGCCGATGCCGTAGCGGCCCCTTTGCGGGTCGTGCATCCGGCGCGCGGCGGTGAGCAGCTGATTGGTGGTCGCGGGCGGCTCCAGCCCGGCCTCGGCAAAAAGATCACGGCGATAGAACAGCAATTCGGGCGTGGTCTGCGCGGGCACGGCGTAGGGCCGCCCGCCCCAATGTGCGGCCTTCCAGCCTGCGGTGTGGAAATCCGCCGGGTCGAGGCGGGCCACGTCCATGGCCTCGTCAAGCGGCATCAGCACGCCCTTCTCGACAAACTCGCCGATCCACGGCAGATCGAGCGCGATAATGTCATAGCGGCTTGTCATGCGTTCGGCGTTGCGCAGCGCCTCGTCGCGCAGCCGGTCGATGGAAAAGGCGCGCTGATGGATCGGCACGCCAACCGCCTGCTCAAACTGGCGCTTGAGGTTTTCCATCACCATGAAGGTGGGATCGCCATGCACCAGAACGCGCATCCCCCCCGCCAGTCTCAGCGGTTCCGGCAAGACCTGAAGCGGCGGGATCGGGCGCGCGCTCATGTAAGAGCCGCCAAAATAGTAGTCGCGCGCCTCGTCGAGGCGGTCAGTCGTGTTGAAATGCGTCTCGGCCAGCCGACGCACCCGCCCCGACATCTGGCTCCATTGTTCGAGCAACCTGTCGCTGGGATGCACGGAAAAGCTCTTGCCCGATTTCGTGCGCGGGCGCTGGTCAATCAGACCGGCCTCGATCATCTCTCGCAGCCGCCGGTTGGCGGTGGCATAGGGCACGTTGCTGGCGGCGATGAGCGATGTGGGCGTCATCACCTTCGCCTCCAGATGCCCCTTGATCGCATGCAGCGCCATGCGAAACACCGGCGCCGGATCATGCAACTCACTGGCGGTTTCAAGCTCGGCGCCGCATTCCTCCAGAAAGGACAGAACGCGCAGCATATCGCCCGCAGCCAACTGTGCGTGCATGTGTTTATCTGCGCTTGCACCCATTGCATTCATCGCGGTCGTGGGCTCCTTTGCCGACCAGCGGGACGATCCCCCTGCCGAATTCTTCAATCTGGATGGATCTGGTTTCGCCATCGCATCGCTCCTTGTCAGGGTGTCCGGGTTGATGCGGGCAGAATATCGCCGTTATATCCATTTTGGATAATTAAATATCCTCTATGGATATATTTGCTGCATGACCCGCTGGCCATCGGGGCGCAACCTAGCGCCAGTTGTCCGGTGCGCCGGACGATGATTCCCCGTTTCGGAGGAGGGGGGATCACGAGAGACATGAACAATCCGGGAGGAGACCCAGATGAAGCTTCGTAGAGTTCTTGCCGCGTCGGTCGCCAGCGCAGCGCTCGCCGGTGCCGTGCAGGCGGATGACTACCGCATCGGCATCACGCAAAACAACGTTGGCGTTGACAGCTATCAGACCACCTATGAACAGGCGTTCATCGCCGCCGCAGAGGCCGATGATGGCGTCGAGGCGGTGGTTCTCGATGCAGGTGGCGACGTGGCCCGCCAGATCGCCCAGATCGAGGACCTGATCCAGCAGGGGGTGGATGCCATCATCATCTGGCCCACCAATGGCGAGGCGGTGATCCCGGCGGTGCGCAAGGCCCAGAAGGCCGGCATCCCGGTGATCGTGACCAATTCCAACATCGCCGAACAGGGCGCGCGCTTCATCGCGTCCTTCTCGGGGCCCGACAATATCCAGCAAGGCGCAAGCGCCGCCGAGATCATGTGCGACAAGTTCAAGGACATGGGCATCGCGGACGAGGCGCAGGTGGTGCATATCACCGGCCAGCCGGGCTATACCACCGCGATTGAGCGGGCCAAGGGGTTCGAGGATCGCCTGCCCGAGATCTGCCCAAATGTGACCGTGCTCGACACCCAGCCGGGCGACTGGAACCGCGAAAAGGCGCAAAAGGTCATGGAGGCGTTCCTGACCAAATATGACGACATCGATGGCGTTTACGCAGGCGATGACAATATGGGCGTGGGCGCGTTGAATGCCGCCCGTGCTGCGGGGCGTGACGGTATCATCTTCGTCGGGGCCACCAATTTCGCGGTGGGATACGAGGCGATGGCGCGCGGCGATTACTGGGGCTCGATCTACCAGTCGCCGGTCGATGACGCCGAGGCGGCGTTGCAGACCGCGATCGACGTGCTCGACGGCAAGGACGTGCCCGCCCTCAACTATTTCGACACGCCCAAGATCACCCAGGACAACATGGGCGAGTTCACCAAGCCGGTGTTCTGAAACCCGGCCTGCGATCTGGCCGGGCGCGGTATCCACGCCGCGCCCGCGCGATTCCGCAAGACATGCTACCATCACGAGACGGGCACGCGCGCGCCGTTGGGCCCGCCCACGCGCGGATCGCACAACAGATCGCACTGGCACGTGATGCATCGTTCAGGGGGCCGGATGATCGGGTCTGACGGAGGAGATTATGGCGACACCCACGAAAAAGGAGATTGGCGGCTTCCTGGCCCGACAGGGCATCCTAGTGGCCTTTGCCTTGTTCATGATCGGCTTTACGCTGGCCAACGGGCAGTTTCTCAATCCCGATAACATCATGAGCGTGATCCGCTCCTCGGCCATTCTGGGGGTCATGGCGCTTGGCGTGACCTTCGTGGTGGTCAGCGGCAATCTTGATCTCTCGGTCGGTTCGATGATGTCGTTTTCCACCATCGTCGTGCTCGACCTGCACGACAAGATCGGCCCGGCGCTGGCCATCCCCTTGATGTTCGCGATGACGCTCGCGCTTGGGGCCTTCATCGGGTTCCTGGTGGGGTATCTCAAGCTCAACTCGCTCATTGTCACGCTGGGGATGCTGTCGGCCATTCATGGCCTGACGCTGACCTGGTCGGGCGGCAAGAACATGGATATCGCCGACAAGGCGGGCACATGGTTCAGCGTCTTTGGCCAGGGCGAGGTGCTGGGCGTTCCGGTGCCGATCCTGATCTTTGCGCTGCTTGCCGCAGGTCTTGGCACAATGCTGGCCAAGACGCCCTTCGGGCGCAAAATCTATGCCGTGGGCGGCAACAGCACGGCGGCGACGTTTTCGGGTATCCCGCGCGCGCGGGTGGTCTTTAGCTGTTACCTTGTCTCGGCATTCTGCGTGGCCACGGCGGGGTTGTTGCAGGCCAGCCGCTCTATGGGCTCGCAAAACACCGTGGGGCAAGGGCTGGAGCTTGAGGTGCTCGCAGCCGTGATCCTGGGTGGTGCGTCGCTGATGGGCGGGTCCGGCACGATCTTCAAAACGGTGATCGGCGTGCTGATCCTCGGCTTCATCCAGAACGGGCTGCTGCTCGTCGGGCTGCCGTTCTACGTCCAGTATGTCGTGACCTGGGTCATCATCATCCTCGCCGTCTGGCTGGATATCGCGGCCAAGCGCGGCCGCCTCTGGTCCCCCATCGCGTGAGAAGGAGAACAGCAATGACACCGGGCAAGCTAAGCACTCATCTGAAAAACGGCGCGATCTGGGGCTTCATCGTGCTGGAGCTGATCTTCTTCACCGTTGCGGGGCAGTTCCTGTCGCTGAGCGAAAACGCCTTCATGGACGCGGGCAACATGCTGCTTCTGTTCAAGCAATCCGCGCCTATCGGCATCATCGCGATGGGCATGACCATCGTCATGGTCAACGGCAATATCGACCTCAGCGTAGGTGCCACCTATGCGCTCAGCGCCGTCGTTCTGCTCGATGCGATGACATGGCCCATGTTCGGCGGGCTTGGCGATTGGGTCATTCCGGTGGCCTGCCTGCTGGCGCTGCTCACCGGGACCGTGCTGGGCGCGATCAACGGGCTCATCGTGTGGAAAACCGGGGTCGATGCCTTCATCGTCACGCTGGGTGCGATGCTGGGCTATCGCGGGCTGGTGTTCATGTATAATGGCGAGCAGCCCACCAGCCACCTCAACTGGACGCTGGTGGATTTCGCCGAAGCGCAGGTTCTGGGGCTGCACACGGCGACGTGGTTTCTGCTGCTGGTCACTGCCGCGATCTGGTTCCTGATGAACCGCACCGTGCATGGCCGCAACGCCTATGCCATCGGCGACAACCGCGAGGCGGCGGTGAATGCGGGCATCCGGGTGGGGCCACATATGATGATCAATTTCATGATCATCGGCGCTCTCGCCGCGCTGTCGGCGGTGGTATTCTATGCCGAGAGCGGCTCGGTCAACCCCAATGACGGTGAGCTCTACGAGCTTTGGGTGATCACCGCCGTCGTGCTGGGCGGCACCAAGCTGAGCGGCGGGGCAGGCTCGATCATCTCCACCTTCGGCGGCGTGCTGGCGATCCAGCTTCTGCGCAAGGGGCTGGCGCATATCGGGGCCGATACCTCAACCGTCAATCTGGTGATCGGCCTCATCCTGATCGCGGTGCTGCTGCTGGATCGGCAGTTGAACATCAAGGGCAAGGAGGCGTTGAAGATATGACCACGCAAACCCCCGTTCTGCGGCTCGAAAACATCGTCAAGACATTTCCCGGCGTGCGCGCGCTCGACGGTGTCTCGCTGACGATCCTGCCGGGCGAAGTGCACGCCCTGATGGGCGAAAACGGTGCCGGGAAATCCACCTTGATGAAGGTGTTGGGCGGCATCCATCAGCCCGATGAGGGTCGCATCATCGTCAATGAGCAACCGGTGGTGATGGCAGGCCCGCTCGACGCCAAGGCAAAGGGCATCGTTTTTATCCATCAGGAACTCAGCCTTGCCGAGGAACTGAGCGTGGCGGAAAACATCTATCTTGGCGAGTTGCCTAAAAAGCGCTTCGGTCTGGTGGACTGGGCAAAGCTTTACGCCCGGACCAATACGATCCTCGAAAAACTCAAGGTCGGGTTCGACGCCAAGGCCCGCGTCGGCGACCTCTCGATCGCCAATCAGCAGATGGTCGAGATTGCCCGCGCGCTCACCGTCGATGCCAAGGCGGTGATCTTTGACGAGCCCACGGCCTCGCTCACCGATGCTGAAAAGAGCGTGCTCTTCGAGGTGATCGCCGATTTGCAGGCGCAGGGCGTGGGCATCGCCTATATCTCGCACCGGATGGAGGAGATATTCAGGATCACCGACCGCATCAGCGTGCTGCGCGACGGCCAGTACCAGGGCACGGTCAATACCGCCGAGACCGACGAGGAGGGCGTCACGCAGATGATGATCGGGCGCAAGCTCGATCTCAGCCGCGCCGAGCATGGCCACGATCTGGGCGAGGTGGCGCTCGAGGTGCGCGGGCTGTCCTGTGGCAAGCTTTTCCAGGATGTCAGTTTTGAGCTACGCAGCGGCGAGGTGCTGGGCTTCTACGGCCTTGTCGGCGCAGGCCGCACCGAGATTGCCGAAACGCTTTTCGGCCTGCGCGACCCCACCGCCGGGACGATCCATCTCAACGGCGAGGAGGTGCGCATCGCCTCCCCCTCTGACGCCATCGCGCGCGGCATTTCGCTGGTGCCCGAGGACCGCAAGACGCAAGGTCTGGTGCTTGGCATGAATTGCCGCGACAACATGACCCTGCCGCAGATCGACGACCTCAAGGCCGGGCCGTTTATCGCCGAAGGCTCGGAAATCGCGATTTTCGATCAGTATCGCGACAAGCTCGACATTCGCACAGCGGGCTGGAAACAGGCGGCGGGCAACCTCTCGGGCGGTAACCAGCAAAAGATCGTGATCGGCAAGTGGCTCTCGATGCATCCCAGCGTGCTGATCGTGGACGAGCCGACGCGCGGCATCGACGTGGGCAGCAAATCCGAGATCCACAACCTGATCCGCGCGCTGGCGGCGCAGGGCTATGCGGTGATCGTCATCAGCTCGGAAATGCCCGAGGTGCTGCATGTCTCGGATCGCATCGTGGCGATGTATTCGGGCCGGATCATGCGGACGTTTACCTCTGACGAGGTCACCGAGGACAACCTGATCCAGGCGATTTCCGGCCTAACCCCGGGTCAAGCGGCGTGACAGGCACCGCTCAAAACCACCCATTCCGCAAAGGTAAGGACCTCCCATGAAACTTCTCCGTTACGGCCCATCCGGTGCCGAAAAACCCGGCCTGCTCGATACATCCGGGCGCGTGCGTGACCTCTCGGGCATCGTGCCCGACATCGCCGGGCCAACGCTGCGGCCCGACGGGCTGCGCGCCTTGCAGGCACTCGATGTTGACGCGCTGCCCTTGGTGGATGGCCTCCCGCAGCAGGATCTGCGGCTTGGGCCTTGCGTGGGCGGTATTGGCAAATTCGTCTGCATCGGTCTCAACTATGCCGATCACGCCGCCGAGGCCGGCATGCCGATCCCGGCAGAGCCGATCATCTTCAACAAATGGACCTCTGCCATTGTCGGGCCGAACGATCCGATCCAGATCCCCCGCGGCTCGGTCAAGACCGATTGGGAGGTGGAGCTTGGCGTCGTCATCGGCGAGCCGGGGGCCTATATCGACGAGGCGGATGCCATGGCCCATGTCGCCGGGCTCTGCGTGATCAACGATGTGTCGGAACGCGAATTCCAGATCGAGCGCGCAGGCACATGGGACAAGGGCAAGGGCTGCGACACCTTCGGTCCGACCGGGCCGTGGCTGGTGACGCTTGACGAGATCGCCGATATCGACGCGCTCGATATGTGGCTCGATGTGGATGACGAACGGATGCAGACCGGATCCACCGCCACGCTCATTTTCAAGATCCCGCATCTTGTGTCCTATTGCAGCCGGTTCATGAGCCTGCAGCCGGGCGATGTCATCTCGACCGGCACGCCGCCGGGCGTCGGCATGGGCCAAACCCCGCCGCGTTATCTGAGGGGCGGCGAGGTGGTGACGCTCGGCATCGCGGGGTTGGGAGAACAGAGGTCGCGGGTTTTGCCGGCGGTGTGATTGGGTTCTGTTGCACAAATCATCTGATAGCCGAGGTTCCCCTTTCCCCGGACGGGCTCATCCCACGGCTTCGGTGACGGGTATGCCGAGTGCGGTGAAGCCGTTGAGAACGACAACACGGACCTGGAACTCGGCAACCTGACGATCGAAGTCCCGCGCCATGAGGCGCTGACCCAGCAGTTTCATGCAATGCATCCTGGTTTCGACGCGGCTTCGGCGGTGATACCCGTTCCATCGTCGACAGATCGTCCGGCCGAAGCGTTTTGATGCGCGCAGGGCCTCATACCAACGGCCTTTACTGGTGACTCCCGGGGGATTCCCTTGAGGCCTTTGCCGTGATTCACTGTCAGCAAATGATGGAGGTTTCGATGGCAGTGGCGATCACACGGACGGACATGTCGGCGCACGATCTTCGGGCGGCGGCGGCGAAGACGGCGGATGCGAAAGCGGCGCGGCGGATGCTGACGCTCGCGCTGGTGGTGGAAGGGGTGGACCGCAGGACCGCCGCCGAGACCTGCGGGATGGAGCGGCAGACGCTTCGTGACCGGGTTCACCGCTACAACGCCGAAGGGCTGGAGGGGCTGTCGGACCGCCGCTCGGCCGGGCCGGTGCCGCTGTTGAGCGTTGAGCAGAGGGCCGAGCTGGCGCAGATGGTGCGCGCGGGCCCCGACCCGTCGGTGGACGGGGTGGTGCGGCTTGCGCCGCGTCGACTTGCAGCGCAAGATC
>NZ_JBEPPX010000018.1:0-70170 GCF_040547535.1 Roseovarius sp. MBR-78 | reverse complement strand
TAGACCGACGCGATCAGCGCTTCGGCCGTCCGGGTCAGCCGCTGATAGCGCGGCAACGCTTTTGAGCGCCATTCGCGGACGCGGCCAGCCTCGTCCTCGACCCGGACGCGCGGCACGCTGATCGTCTCGCTCCCGAATGTTCCGGTGATCTGGCGATCCCGGTGACCGTGACGATAGCCCTTCACCGCACCGGCTCCTCGGCCATAGCGCAGACGGCCAAGAAAGCTGTCCAGTTCCTCGTTGAAAACCGCCTCGATGGTGCCGCGGATATTGGCGCGCAGCCGGTCCTCAATCGGATCGAAACCTTCCTCGCAAGCGAGTAGCGAAAGCGCGCTGGTCTGTGTATCTTGGTTCATGGCGTGATCTCCTCTGGCGGTGCCAGCCGCCGGTTGGGTGGGTTTCGTTCACCCGGAGATTGCGCCACCTTCAAATTTCCACCACCTTCGCGACAAGACCTAGCGCAGCCCGAGCCTGTCACACAGGTCCAGAACCTCCGGGGTGCAGTAATGGCTGTCCGCCCGGAGCAGGATTTCCGTCTCGGGCCAATGTTTGGCGATCTGCCGGATCAACCGGCGGATATGGACCGCGCTCTCGGCCCCCTTGGGGCGCGGCGGGCTGGGCGCAACAGTGTCCCCACGAGCCGGCCTTCACCGTCGAACACGACGATCGGCTGGACGCCGAACGCGTCGTAGAACGCATTGAACAGGCGCAGTTGCTGGTGGCCATGCACCGCATCAAAGGTATCATCTATATCGAGCACGATCCGGCCTGGAGCGCGCGCAAAGGACTGACAGTGGAACCGGACCATCTCGCGACCCATGTGGATCAGCGCGCGAGCATCGGGCAGGTTTTCCATGCGCGAAATCGTCGGCTGCGAAGATAATGCCGCCCCGGTTTCCGGGCCGCGCTCCAGGGCAATCCTGAAGCTGGGATCGTGCCGCAAGGCGTTCGCGTCATTGCCGTCTTCATACCCGGCTCCGATCATCATGATCCGGAAACGGATGATGTCGCACAGGCTATGCTGAACTTTTGCCGGATCGCGCGGATCGCACAGGCAATCTGCAAGCCGCTCCGCCCGGCCCGCCTTGCGCTCGATCTCGCGCAGCAGCGTCAGCCCTGCGTCGAAGCTCATGTCTGCGCCGTCAAATCCAAGCAGGATCGGCCTGCCATTCAGGGGTGACAGGCGGGGCCTGGAACGCGTAGATTGGGCCATGGCGGAGATCGTCCTCTCAAAAGCTGCAGGTTTGGCGGCAGCACCAAAAACATACATCATTTCAGATGGTTACGACACCTCCGCCGCCTTCTCGTGAATTATCCGGGTTAAGTGGTAACTCCGGCAGTGGACGTTACGGTAGGCTATACCAATCCATGATGGCCACCAGATACAAGAACCCGCGCTCCATCCGGAGTGAGGAGGGCAAGAAAACAGCGTGGGGCGCTGTTTTCCCGACGAACGCGCATCAGACGCATCAACCGACGCACACGTCGTGCCAGAGGCACGCTTTTCAGCGTGACGACGGCCGCACTTGTGCCCCTGCCGCTCCATGTGCCGCGCCATCTGGCGGGACCCATACCACGGGGTCTCCAGGAACTGATTGTCGATGATCTCCATGAAACGCGTTCGGCGGAAAACGATCCCCCGGATCGTTTTCTGATCCGCCTTACTCTCGACGCTTTCGCCCTTTGGCCGGTAATACAGCGTCGAGCGCGACAATTGCAGCAGTGTGCATTGCCGCCGCTGGCTCAGGTCATGATCCTGGCTCACCATTTTTTGCCTCGCGTCCCGAGCAGTTGATGCGAGGCATTCGCTAAAAAATCCCGTTCCACCACCAACTGCCCGATCTTCGAATGCAGCTTCTCGATCTCCGCCTCGTTCCCCTTCCCGGGATCAGCGCCCCGCCGGGTGAAGGCCGTGGTCATGTTCCGGGTCGCCGCGTTCGGCAGGCATTTGATCCCCCGGATCAAATGCTGATCTGGTTCGGATGCACGCTGTATTTCTTCGACAGCTCCGACAGCGTCATCTCTTCACGGATCGCTTCCAGCGCCACCTTCGCCTTGAACGCAGGCGTATGCATTTTTCTCTTCGTCATTTCGGATCGTCTCTCCCGTCAGGCGATCCACCTTAACAACGGGTCCGAATTTCCGCGACCACCTCTCTCCGTTTTGAGTTGGTTCTCGGATCAGACGTCTTTGGCCAGCCGCAGGCCCATCATTTGCCAGCGGTGGTGGGGGTAAAAGAAATTGCGGTAGCTCCGGCGCATCTGGCGCATCGGTGTTACGCAAGAGCCGCCGCGCAGCACCATCTGGTTGACCATAAACTTGCCGTTATATTCGCCAAGCGCACCCTCGGGCGCACGGAAACCAGGATAGGGGGTGAAGGGGCTTTGTGTCCATTCCCAGACATTGCCCCACATGCCCCCACCGGGCAGCGGCCGCAATGCGCCGGTCTCAAGGAAATTGCCCTCGATCGGCAGGCGCGCCGCCGCCTCCCATTCGGCCTCGGTCGGCAGACGCGCACCGGCCCAGCGGGCATAGGCGTCAGCCTCGTAATAGCTGACATGGCAGATCGGCGCGTCGAGGTTCACGGGCTGTGCGCCGCGCAAGCCGTAGCTCCACCATTCCCCATCCTGTTGCCACCAGTAGAGCGGGGCATCCCAGCCCTGCGCGCGGCAGGTCGCCCAACCATCGTTGAGCCAGAGGGGCTGCGCCCGATAGCCGCCATCCTCGATGAAGGCGATCCAGTCGCGGTTGGTGACCGGGCGATCGGCGAGCGCATAGGGCGCAAGATAGCTCTGGTGGCGCGGCCCCTCGCAATCATAGGCAAAGCCCGCACCGTCACGTCCAATCTCGACCAGCCCACCCTCGTGGGGGAGGAACGTTGCTGGCTCATCCGCCACGGTCGGCACCGGCTCCGGCGCGCGATAGGCGACCAGAAGCGGATTGTGCGACAGCCCGTGAAGCAAATCCGTCAGCAGCAATTCCTGATGCTGCATCTCGTGATGACAGCCCAGATCCACCAGCGCGGCAAGATCGTCGCGGTCGCTGCGGTTTGCGCCCAGAAGATCGGACACCGCCTCGGTCACATGGTCGCGATAGGCCATCACCTCGCGCAGCGCCGGGCGCGAGATCAGCCCGCGCTTGTCGCGTGCGTGGCGCGGCCCGGCCTGCACGTAGTAGGAATTGAACAGGAAGGCGAACCGCTCATCCGGGCTCCGGTAGCCGGGGGAATGCGGCTTGAGAATGAACTCCTCGAAAAACCACGTGGTATGCGCCAGATGCCATTTCGGCGGGCTGGCCTCTTCCATGGATTGCAGCATCGCATCCTCGGGGGTGAGCGGCGCGGCCAACTGCTCGGTCTGCGTGCGGACCTCGTCGAAGAGGGTGGTTATCTCGTCGGGGGCAGGTGCGGGGGTGTGTGCGGTGCGGGTCATCTCGTGTCGCCTTTCTGCCGTCGCTCTGTGCCACAGGATATAGAGGGCGCAAGCGCCTCGTCGATCCTCGCCAAGATTGAAGGATCGACGCCGCCAACCCATGCGGATCGCACGAACAGCGCAAGAGGCACGTTTTCCATGCGGCTTGCCTTTCCTTATCCGCGATCAGGCACAGAATCAGCGGTATTCCGGGTTGGGATGGTCGAAGCGGCAGCCATCCTCCCAGGCGCTGCGCTGGTTGCCATGCGCGGGGATGCCGCCCCAATCAGCGAGGATGCGCGCCATATGCATCAGGTTCCAGGTCATGAAGGTGGCGTTGCGCTGGGTGAAATCGTTCTGCGGCCCGTTTGATCCGTCATCGGCATAAGAGGGCCCCGGCCCGGCCTCACCGATCCAGCCCGCATCGGCCTGCGGCGGGATCAGATAACCCAGATGTTGCAGCGCGTAGAGCACGCTCATCGCGCAATGTTTCACCCCGTCCTCATTTCCGGTGACGATGCAACCGCCGACGCGACCGTAATAGATGGATTGATCCTTGTCGTTCAGCTTGCCGGATTCGGCATAAAGCCGTTCGATCAGGCGACGGCAGACCGAGCTTTCCTCGCCCAGCCAGATCGGCGTGCCGATGATGAGGATATCGGCGGCCATGACCTTGGCGCACAGGTCCGGCCAATCGTCTGTTTTGAACCCATGCTCGCGCATATCCGGGTAGACACCGGGCGGCAGGTCGAAATCGACCGGGCGCAGCATCTCGACGGCGATGCCATTGGCCTGCATGATCGCGCGCGGCACCTGTAGCAGTGCATCGGTATGCGATGGCTGACCCGATGGCTTGAGCGTGCAATTGAGGATAAGCGCCGTGATGTGCGAGAAATCCATCTCGTGCGCCTCGCAGAGCCGTTTTTGAACCGTGTTGAGGGTCATGGGGTGTCTCCGATCTGTCGGGTCCGCGTCACGCCTGCACGCGATCTTTGATAAGTGCGTTATGACTTGCGCCGAGCACCGCGCCGAAAATCACGTGCAGCATCAGCGTGGCAAGAGGAACGATCAGCAGATCGGATGCTATTTCGACCCCGAAAAGCCCTTTGCCCATCATCGGCATGAGCAGGATCATCATCGCGGTCCAGCCGACGATGCCGAGGACGATACCCTTGAGGGCGGCTTTCGTCATGTCGCCGCCCTGTGAAAACCGGCTGAACACGACGCCATACCCGATGCCGATCACGAAATGCGCGACCCATCCCATCGTCGTCCCCGTGCCCATGGTCGCCGCCAGCATCGCGATCACATTGAGACCGGGCATGACGCCCATCATCCCCTTGACGATCATCAGAAGTGACAGAACGGCCGTCGCGATCAGCCCTGCGGCTATTCCGGCGGTAAGTGGGGTCATCTCAGCCTCCTTTGCTTGCATGAGAGTGGTGGCAAAACTGTAATGGATAATCCAAGCTGCGGCTTTCAGGTTCCTAACGCCTCGCGCAGGCGTGACATGCCGAACCGGGCCGCCATGCCAAGGGTGATTTTCGGCGGCATGATCAGCGCATCGGGATCGACCATGACATCCAGGAGCGCCGGACCCTCCTGCGCGAAGGCCTCGTCAAGTGCGGGGCGCAGGTCGGCGGGGTCCGTCACCTGCCGCCCCCAACCGCCGCAGGCGGCGGCAATCGCGGCGAAATCCGGGTTGGTCAGGTTGGTGCCCCAATCGGGCAGGCCCTTGGCCTCCAGCTCCAGCTGGATGAAACCCAGCTTGGCGTTGTTGAGAACCACGGTGACAATCGGCAGCCGATATTTCACCGCCGTCACGAAATCCCCCATCAGCATGGCAAACGCCCCGTCGCCGCAGATCGCGATCACGCGCCGGTCGGGATAGGCCAGTTGCGCGCCGAGGGCACCGGGACAGGCAAATGCCATGGTCGCAAGCCCCCCCGACAGGGTATAGCGCTGGTCCCCGCGCACCCGCAGGTGCCGCGCGGTCCAGGCCGTCGATGTGCCGGTATCGGCCAGAAATATCGTGTCGTCCGGGGCTGCATCGGAAATGGCGCGCATCAGCATGGGCGGCGCAATCGGCGTGCTACTGTCTGTTTCCAGCTTGTCCTGCGCGTCGCGCCATGTCTGCATCCCGGCCTGCATCCGCGTCAGGAATTGATCGTCGCGCCCCGGTGCGATGGCATCACCCAGCGCCGCAAGAATACCGCCCGCATCCCCGACAAGCCCGAGATCGACCGGTACACGCCGCCCGATATGGGTGCTCTCTATATCGATCTGGATGACCTTGGCCGAGGCGGGGTAGAAATCGAGATAGGGGAAATCCGTGCCCGCCATCACCAGCAGATCGCAATCATCCATCGCCTGCACTGCAGGCTTGCCCCCCAAAAGGCCCAACCCACCGATACAAAGCGGGTGATCGTCGTCGATCACGTCCTTCGCCCGCAGGCTGCGCACGATGGGGGCTTTTGCGGCCTCGGCAAAGGCCAGCAGGTCATCGTGCGCCCCCGCACAGCCGATACCGGCAAGGATGACCACCTTTTCCGCCGCGTCGATCATCCCGGCTGCGGCCTTGCAATCGTCCTGCGTGGGCGTCACACGACCGGGGCGCGCCGGGCCAAGCGGGCGGCAGCCGTCGAAATCGCAAGCTTCCCCGGCCACATCGGTGGGGATCGAGACATGCGCCACACCGCGATGCGCAATCGCCGCATGGCAGGCGCGAATCAGGATCTCGGGCGCCTGATCGGGGGTTGTCACCGTCTCACTATAGACCGCCACATCGGAAAACAGCGCCTTGAGATCGACCTCCTGATGCGCCTGCGTGCCGATAAAGCCGCGCGCCACCTGTCCGGTGATCGCCAGAACCGGCGCGTGATCCAGCTTGGCGTCGTAAAGCCCGTTGAGCAGGTGGATCGCGCCCGGCCCGGCGGTGCCCACGCAGACCGCGAGATTGCCGGTCAGCTTTGCCGTGGCCGAGGCGGCAAAGGCCCCGGCCTCTTCGTGGCGCACGTTGATGAAGGCGATATCATCCTGACGGCGGATCGCATCGGTCACGTCATTGATGGCGTCGCCGGGGATACCGAAAATACGCTCCACCCCGTGTTCCTTGAGTATCCGAAGCAACGCGTCCGCAACATTCATGACAATCGGTCCTTTCATGACAAGGCCAACCTGCGCAGCCCTTTGCGTGGTTCTGACATGGGCGCGCGTGCGATGTCGGCTCATTCCGGTGCGCTTTTCGCCTTTGGCGGGTGCAGCAGCGCCGAGATGAAGTCCTTGACCGAGGACAGGATTTCCCCCGAGGCCTGATCGCGGCGAAAGCGTGACGGGTCCACGCCAAGCGCCTTGCGAAAGGCGCGCGAAAAATGGCTACGGCTGGAATAGCCGATTGCGCTTGCGATGGCACCCACGGGCAAATCGGTCTCGACCAGCAGCAAGGCCGCACGATGCAGACGCAGACGGACATCGAAATCGGCCACTGTGACGCCCATCACATCCTGAAACCGGCGCTGAAACGCGGCGCGGCTCATGCCTGCCAGATCGGCGAGCGCGTCCGTGGAGAGGCGCTCGTCGCCCGCGTCGATCATCGCCCCGACGGCGCGGGCGATCCGCGGGTCGCGGAGCGACAGGATCCACGAAAAATCCGCGCCCCCGTCTTGCAACTGTGCCCGGATCAGCAGCACGAAGGCCTGTTTCAACAGCGCCGAGGCAAGGGCGCGGGTGCCAAAGCGGGGGGTGCGCAACTCGTCGACCAGTTCTTCGAAAATCGCAGGCACGCGGGCGGTGTCGGGAAACCGGAACACCATCGGTTCCGTCAGGCCGGAAAAAAGATCGGCCTGATGCAGATACCGCCCGGCAATGGTGGCGCAGGCGGTGCGCAAGACCGGGGTGTCGCCCGCGGTGATGCGCAGCAACCCCTCGGGCAGCACCCGGAATTCGGACATCGCCTCTTGATGACGCGGGTTGTAGCCCGGTGCCTGCAATTCGTGGCGCTGCGCCGCAGGGATGATCACAAGCGCGCCGGGCGCAAGCGGCGTTGTCACCCCGTCGATTTGGCCCTCTCCCTCCAGCACGTAATGAAACATCGGCATTTTCATCGGTCCAAGCCCGAGCCGCCAGCGATCAGCCACCTCGCAAATCGCAAACGCATCCACGCGCGCATCCAGGTGGACAAGCAACTGATCGATCATCTGGCCGGTTTGCATGACGGTCCCTCGCGCGATGCTGATTTCCTCACAGAACTAAAATTTATTTTGAACCGTATTGAAAGCGGCAATAACAAGCCGCAGAAACTTAGTAATTCGAATTACTGAAGGCGTAATCCAATATTTATTTTGGCAACCAGATTCCACGTCAGTAGCCTTTAAGGTATATATTTTAAGGTGTGCCATAGTCGGCCTCCACGTCACTTTCCGTCGTCGTGAGGCCGGTCCTTTGATTTTTTATTTAGATATGCTATGTATCTCGGATACCTCATGCGGCCACGTCTGGACGCTCGCAACGATACGAAAGGCAACCATGACCGAAAAAAATCCAGAGAAAGGCTATGTGGCGATCCTCGGCTGGTCGCTCAACGCCATAGACGCTATCGACCGTTTTGACCGCCGCTACGTGATCGTCGCCCCCCCTTGGGCCGAGGAATATGCGCAGGCCAACGATATTCCCTTCATCCCCTGGGATTTCTACCGGCTGAACGAACGCTCGCACGAGATTGCGCAGATCCTCAAGGACGAGGGCTGCGACGTCGCGATCCCGCTTTACGAGGAAACCGTGGAATGGGCCGGGGCGATCAACTCGGTGCTGCTCGACAATCCGCGCCTGTTGGGGCAATCCATGCTGTTCCGCGACAAGTCGCTGATGAAGCGGCGCGCTCAACTGGCCGGTATCCGCGTGGGCATTTTCGAGGAGGCCGACAATCACGCCGATGTGGTGCGCTTTCTCAAGCGGGTGAACCAGACCCTGCTTAAGCTCGATGGTGACCCGACCGACCCGATCCACTTCAAGGCGTTTGATAAGGCCGGGTGCCTTGGCCATCGCACCATCCGCACGGTCGAAGATGTGGATTCCATCTCGAATGACGAGTTTCCGGCCCTGCTTGAAAGCCATCTGGACGGTTGGGAATTCGCGGTAGAGGCGTGGATCAAGGATGGCAAGATCCAGTTCCTCAACATCTCGGAATATGTGACGCTGGGCTATTCGGTCTTCGTGCCCGCGACGCCAGAGCTTGAATCCTGGCGACCGCGCATCGAGGAAGAGATCAACAAGCTTATCAAGGCGTTCGATATTGATTTCGGCTTCATCCACCCGGAATATTTCGTCACCAGCGACGGCACGATGTATTTCGGCGAGGTCGCCTATCGCCCGCCGGGGTTCAACGCGCTGGAACTGATCGAACGGGCCTATGGCTTCAACGGCTATCAGGGCATCGTGCTGGCCTTTGACCCCAAGACAACGCAGGAAGAGCTTGACGCGTTCTTCCCGACCCCGGTGGAGGACGCCAAGGGCCATGCCGGGTGTTTCGGGGCCTATCCGCGCAGGCGCGTGGTCGAGCGGTTGGAAATCCCCGAAGAGACCGCCAACGATACCTATTTCGAATTCCACGAACTGGCCCAACCGATGGAGCAGAAGGTGACAAAGCGCACCGCTTTCGGTACTCATTGGGGGTTGGTATACTTTTTCGGCGAGAATCCGCACCGTTTGCGCGATCTGCTCAAGGCACAGGAAGAGCTTGATTTTTATGTATGATCCGGTTGGCGGGAAATTCGGATGAGCGAACAGCATCACGGCGACGAGGCCACGCGCCTTGTCGCCACGCTTCAAAGGCCGCTGGAAAACCTCGAGCAGGCCCGCCCCTTTGCCAAGCCGCGCTTTCAGGCGCAGGTGCTTGATGTGGCGGGGCGGTTGCTCGCTGTGCCCGGCGGGCTGGAGCGTCTGCACGCGCTTGCCCCGCGGATGGATGCGGCGGGGCTTTTTGCCGGGTCCGACTGGGATGCACCCGCCAACCTGCTGCCGGGGCTTGTCTCGGGAACGCTGGAGCACGGTGCGCAGGCCTCGGTGACCGTCGAGGCCGTCAGCCTGCTGCGTCTGCTCGCGGTGGCCAAGGGCGAGACCGACCATCCCGGCATCCACGCCGCCGCCGCGCGGCGGTTCCTGACGCAGGTGCTTGCGCTCAACATGCGGCGTTTCTTTGGCGCGACGGATGAGGCTGCGCGCGCAGCAGGCGCACGGCAGGCGACGATAGACGCGCTGTTTCAATACCTGGCCGAACATGTCGGGTTTCAGGACGTGCTGGGCGAGTTGGTCGATGAAATATGGCGCATCCTGCGTCAACGGCCCATTCAGGTCGCCCATGTCAAGGACATGATCGCGCAGATCGCCATCACCCTCAGCGAACGCGGGAGCGAGATCGGCGACCGGCGTCTGGGCGCCGACCGGCTGGTGTCGGCGCTTTTCGGCCCGACATCGGCCTGCCTCGGCGATCCGGGACTCGATACCTATCGCACGCGCCTGGCCGTCATGGATGAGACCGACCTGCGCCACGAGGCGCAGGGGCTGGCGCGCGCCATGCACGATACCGGGCTGGTGTCGGATTATCACGCCGCGTTTCTGACATGGGTGCTGGATACCGAACATGACGGCATGATCGCCGATACGCTTGGCCTTGGCACCACCGGGCGCGACTGTCTTCAGCACCATCGCGGCCTTGTGATCGAGGTGATCCGCCGCGCGGTGCGGCCCGAAACCGCGCAGGCGCTTTACGGCATGTCGCTCATGCTCGATCGCGGGATTCTGCATTACGCCCCGATCGCGCCTGCGCTGCGGCGCCTGCTGACGCTGGAGCCGTGCCCCGCAGTGGCCGAACGCCTGTCGATGGCTGGATTGCACGCGGCCCCGCCCGCCGATCTGCTGCTTGCGGGCTGTATCCAGGTTCTGGGCCAGCCTCTGGGCGTTGGGCAAGGGGCAAACCCGACCTGCCAATCGGCCCGCGCCATCGCGATGTGGGGGCAGAACGATCCCGATTACCTGTTGCATCTGGTGACGCAGGCCGCGCGCATCGACACGGTTATGATGCATTTCGAGGGGCAGGCGATCAATTCCGGCGCTCTGCCCGCGGGTCTGGCCAGCGGCGCGCCGCTCGATGCCGATCCGGTCTCGGTGGTGCTGGTGCCGCATCTCGACCGCATCTATGCGGAGATGGGCCGACTTTGCTCCGACCGCAATGACGACCCGCATATCTGGATCAACCCGGAATTTCATGGCTGGTGGGTGGGCCGGTCCTGCGCCGTGGCGGTCGATGTGCCCACCGGGGCGCTGGCCGCGATCGAGGATTTCATCGCCCGCTTTCACGGTGCCTATCATCCCGATTATAACGGTGGCGAGCCGGTCATCCACCCCCAACCCGCAGGCGTCGCCGCAACTGACGCCGCCGGGCGGTTCATCGGCTGGCACGCCATCACCATTCTGCGCGTGGCCCGCGACCGCGAGGGTGAAATGCGGGTTTATTTCTACAATCCGAACAACGATTCAGGCCAGGACCTCGGCGACGGGGCGGTGGTCTCGACCCACGGTTGTGGCGAGCGCTTCGGCGAGGCCTCGCTGCCGTTCGAGACCTTCGCCTCGCGCCTCTACCTGTTCCACGAGGACGCGATGCGCCCGGCTCCGACGCGCCGACCGGCACAGGATATTCTGGACCGTGTGGCGGCGATGGCCCGCAGGACATGGGCCGCCGGACGCCACGAGATCAGCGGCGAGGCCATCTCGCGCCTCGCGGCCACCAAAAGGGCCTGAGCCGCCTGTCATAGCGCGAAGCACGCTCAGGAGAGTGTAAAACTTCAGACTTGATCTGACGGACAAGCTCACGGCACACCTGCGCCGGATCGGCGCAAGCAGAGGTGCGGTGTTTGTCAAACAAGTTGTCCGCCGATTTCATGCGGCGTCTCTGATTTCAGGGGCGCTGATTTCGGCTTCGGGGTTGAGCGAGACGGGGCCGGCGGGTTGCCAGTTGCGGGTATTGCCTGACCAGCGCCCTGGGTTTTGCGCCTGTGCATTTGCATAGAGACTGGCGCGGTTGGCGAGTGTGGCGCGGTCTTGGCCAGCGTGGCGCGCGCCGGGAGTGACGAAGCGGATGGCGCTGTGCAGATGCACGCCGTTATACCAGTTAGCGAAGGATTTCACCCAGGCCTGCGCCTCGGCCTTGGTGGCAAAGCCCCTGGTCGGCCAGTCGGGACGCTATTTACAGGTGCGGAAAAGCGCCTCGGAATAGGGGTTGTCGTTGCTGACGCGCGGGCGGCTGTAGGAGGCGGTGATGCCAAGTTTCTCCATGGTGGTTTTCATCGTCGCCCCCTTCATCGGACTGCCGTTGTCGGCATGCAGGACCAGCGGGCGCAGGGTGCAGCCCTCGCCCAGCACTGCCTGCCGGATCAGGGTGGCGGCCAGGTCCGCGCTTTCGCGCTCATGCACCTCTCAGCCAACGATCTTGCGGCTGAAGATGTCCACGATCATGTGGAGGTAAAAGAACATGCCAAGGGTCGGCCCCGGCATCCACGTGATGTCCCAGGTCCAGACTTCGCAGGGCGCGCTGGCCTTGTAGCTGGTGGGTGGTTTGCGCCGCACCGGCGGCTTGGCCCGGCCGCGGTAATGCTGCTGCCCTTCGGCGCGTGAGGCATGCGGTAAAAGCTGGATTCTGACGCCAGATACCGCCCCTGATCGGCCAGTTTTGGCACGATCTGACTGGGCGAGAGGCTGGCAAATTCCGTTGAATTACAGACCTCAAGCACGGCGGCGCGTTCGACCGCGCTCAGCGTGTTGGCCGGTTCAGGGCGTGGCACGAGGGGGCGCTGATCGGCGCGCAGTTGGCCGCCTTTTGTCCAGCGCTGCAAAGTGCGGTCGCTGATCTCCAGTTCGGAACAGGCCGGGGCACGACGCGCGTCAGCAGTGACGGCCTCAAGGATCAGGGCGGTGGCGGTTTGGCGATGTGAGGTGCTGATCATGCGTCCCAGCTATGCTCGGAAATGGGTGACGGGGTTTGAAAGGGCGGCGTATCGTGGCGGGTGTTGAGGCCTGCCAGAACTTCCAGAAAGAACGATACGCATGGAGAGAGCTGGCCAACCCTCGACAAGCCAATCGACCCATGACCTCGCAGCCTGATCAGGCCCAAATCAACCCACCCGGAGAACGCTGCCGCAGAATTTCCACCAGATTCGAGACACAACCGCGAGTGGCAGGCGCGCAAGCATGGCGTTCAGGGCCGTCGTCAATGGCGCAAGGTTCATCTGGCCATGGACACAGCCACCTCGGACATCCGGGCCGTGGAATTCACGCCCGGCAGCGACGGTGACAGCCCGGTCTTGCCGGATTTGCTCGATCGGATCCCCGAGGGCGAAGAGATCGGCACCGTGACCGCTGACGGTGCCTATGACACGCGCCGCTGTCATACCGCCATCATCGACCGCGAGGCCACCGCGGTCATCCCGATCCGCAAGAACGGACGCCCCTGCAAAGAGGACTGCCCGGCAGCAATCGCCCGAAACGAAATCCTGCGTGCCACCCGCTACTATGGCCGAGCCTTCTGGAAGCGATGGACCGGATACCACGCTCGAAGCCGGATCGAGGCGAAGATGCGGTGCCTCAAGGCCTTCGGAGAACGCATCGCGGCACGAGACCCCGGCCGTCAGATCGCCGAAATCCATATCCGCATCGCCCTCATGAAGCGCTTCAACCCACTCGGCACTGCCGAGATCGTGCGCGTCACCTGAAATCACCGGGGAAAGGGACCATTACGCCTATATTGGCGGAAGGGGTGTCTGCTGTTAATAAGCTGCAACTTATCTCAGTGAGATGAAAATAATAATTCAAAAACAATGTCATACATGGATAATAGTAGATTCCTGGTTGAACCTAATTGCACGTGGATGCACTTCATAGAGCGTCGCGTTGGTGGGAAGGTTGATAGCAAGAAATGCCCAAACAGGCACAAGAACTCAAGGCAATTCAGGTCAAGAACCTGTCCGCGCCCGGACTGCATGCTGTTGGTGGGGTTGCCGGGCTATCCCTGAACATCACTGAGGCCGGTGCGAGGTCATGGATACTCCGCACAACGGTGCAGGACAAGCGACGTCATATCGGTTTGGGGCCTTACCCCGAGGTATCCCTCGCAGAGGCTCGGGAACAGGCAGCAGAGATGCGCCGCCGGATCCGGGCGGGACGTGACCCGGTCGAAGAACGAAAGGCCGAACGCGCTGCACGCGCGGCCGCAGTTCGGGAGCAAACCACTTTCGAGGGAGCGTTCCGGCGCTATTTCGAAGAAAAGGTTCAAGTTGAGCGTTCCAATCCCAAACATGTCAAACAATGGAAGTCGACGATCGTCTCCTACGCCTTTCCAGTGATTAAGGATAAGCCAGTCTCCTCGATCAGCATGGAGGATATTCTCGCTGTTCTACGTCCAATCTGGAGCACGAAGAACGAGACGGCATCTAGGGTGCGGCAAAGGATCGAGGCTGTGCTGGACTGGTCAAAGGCCATGGGATTTAGAGAGGGCGAAAACCCGGCTCGGTGGAAGGGCAACCTTCAACAGGTTCTCCCATCTCGAGGCAAGATCCAGAAGTCTGGCCGTCGCCAGCCGGCAATCGCCTTGGATGATGTCGCCCACTGGTTCAAGGCACTGCAGAGGCGAGAAGGAATGGCGGCGCGCGCCCTGGAATTCCTCGCACTCACGGCGACGCGGTCGGGTGAAATACGCGGCGCGACTTGGGACGAGATCGATCTGACGAAGCAGCTTTGGATCATCCCTGCGGAACGCACAAAGGCGGGACGCGAACATCGCGTGCCGTTGCCCTCGGTAGCTGCAAGTCTCCTTGAGTCTCATCCGAGATATCTCGGGTGCCCCTATGTCTTCCCATCGCCCAAGAGCGGGCAGATGTCCGACATGACGATCTCGGCCGTGATGCGCAGGATGCAGGCGGACGAGGAGAGGGCAGGGCGCAAAGGCTTTCTTGACCCTCAGTCGCGCAACCCGGCAGTGCCGCACGGGCTGCGGTCGACGTTCAGAGACTGGGCGGCCGAGCGCACGAACTACCCGCGCGAAATGGCCGAGATGGCGCTGGCACACACCGTTGGCAGCGATGTCGAGCGGGCCTACAGGCGCGGTGACATGGTCGAGAAACGGCGCGAGATGATGGAGGACTGGGCCGACTTTCTTTTCGCTCTAGACCCGGATCATTAACGTCGGGCCACATATAGTAACCACGAAGGATCAGTGGGCAAAGTTGTTTAGCGGCCGCACTGTCACTCTAGGCAAGACCGCAAAAATCAATTAACAGTCGCCTACCTCAAGGGTTGCAATTACGTGCTAGAGTGAAGCACTCTTCCCGAACAACGTTCTGAAAGCTCGGGTTTTCCATTTGTTTGCACACTCGCTACCCGAATTATCCGAAGACGCTTGGGAGCCGCTTTCACGGCATCTCTCGAATGTGGCAGCATCCGCCCGGAGTAAGGCGGAAATTCTTGGGGCCGCTGATGTAGGTGAAGTCACAGGCTGGCTTCACGATATCGGGAAAGTCAAACCTGATTTTCAGGCACGGCTTCGGGGGGCACCGAAAAAGGTCACTCACAGCGGAGAAGGGGCGCTTTACGCCCATGGCCATTTTCCTTTCCTTGGAAAGCTCATGGCGTTCTGCATCGCCGGTCATCACTCCGGCCTGCCGAACGGCGCGACAGAGGCGCACGCGCGGCCCGCGACATCACTTCTCAAGCGGCTTGCCCAGAGCGAGACCATCCCGCTGCCGCCAGGTGTGGACATTCCGGAATTGAGAACGGCCCCGACCCCATTGTCGGGCCTGACATTCAATGCTGACACCGCTTTCAACTGCTTCGAGGTTCAGTTCTTCACGCGGATGCTCTTTTCTACCCTTGTCGATGCCGATTTCGTCGAAACGGAGAAATTCTATTCGCCGGGCCTGCGCCACGCGCCCGATGCGGACCTGCCCCGGTTGCGCGCGACGCTCGACCGCCGACTAGAAGGGTTCGGCCCGGCGCGGACGCCCGTCAATCGACTTCGTGCCGAGGTTCTGGCCGCGGCGGCGGACGCCGCAGAAAAGGAGCCGGGCCTGTTCACGCTGACTGTCCCCACGGGCGGCGGCAAGACCCTGAGTTCGCTGAAATTCGCTCTCGACCATGCGCTTTCCCACGATCTGTGCCGGGTGATTTACGTCGTGCCCTTCACGGCGATCATCGAGCAGACGGCAGACGAGTTCCGCAGGTATCTCGACGATGACGATGCGGTGCTCGAACATCATTCCGGTTTCGATGCCGAGATCGCCTCCGAAGACGAAACCCGCGCGGAACAGATGAAGCTGGCGGCGCAGAACTGGGACCGCCCCGTCGTCGTCTCGACGGCGGTGCAATTCTTCGAGAGCCTGTTCGCCAACCGCACGCAGAAGTGCCGCAAGCTGCACAATATCGCCCGCTCGGTTATCGTGCTGGACGAGG
Organism: Roseovarius sp. MBR-78; assembly: GCF_040547535.1. Taxonomy (NCBI): domain Bacteria; kingdom Pseudomonadati; phylum Pseudomonadota; class Alphaproteobacteria; order Rhodobacterales; family Roseobacteraceae; genus Roseovarius; species Roseovarius sp. MBR-78. Next base: position 54,268 of record NZ_JBEPPX010000018.1, on the reverse strand, counting down.
CACAGACCTTGCCGGTCACCTATCTGCGCCCCTGCCTGGCCGCGCTCAAGGAACTGGTGCGCGGCTACGGTTGCTCGGTTGTGCTGTGCACGGCCACGCCACCGGCGGTGCGCGATGAGGACGGGCTGAGATGCGCTGAGGCCATCCCCGCGGAGGCCACGCGCGAAATCGCGCCGAACCCTCCCGAACTGTATCGGCGTCTCAAGCGCGTGGAGGCACAATTCGTTGGCGCTGTGAACAATGCCGATCTGGCGGCACGGGTGGCTGGACAAAAGGCATTGGTGATCGTGAACAACAAGCGTCACGCCCGCGCGCTCTACGATCTTTTGGGCCGGGGACACGCCCTTCACCTGAGCGCCAACATGACTGCCACGCATCGCCGCGACGTGCTCGCGCGCATCAGGGACGGCTTCGACGGGCCGGTGATTTCAACCGCACTCGTGGAGGCGGGGGTCGATCTCGATTTCCCGCAGGTCTGGCGCGCGGTGGCGGGGATCGATTCCGTCGTGCAGGCGGCGGGGCGCTGCAACCGCAACGGCATGATGGAGGGGCTGGGCGAGGTGCGCATTTTCGAGCCCGAGCATGGCTATTCTCCGCCGCACGAGTTGCGACTGAACGCCGATATCGCCCGCGACATCCTGAAAACCCATGCGCATGACCCGCTCAGCCCCGAGGCCGTGCGCGCCTATTTCCAGCGGCTCTACTGGGATCGCGACGCCGATCTCGACAGCAGGGGAATCCTCCGGCAGATCAAAGAGACGGGGAACCGCTTTGACTTTCCGTTTGCCGATATCGCCGATGATTTCCGTCTCATCGACGAGGTCACGCTGCCGCTGATCATAGGCACCGGCCCCTATGGCATGGATGCCGGGGCGCGGCGGCTTCTGGAATACAGCCAGTATCCGGGCGCGATCGCGCGCGCGATGCAGCGATACACGGTTTCGGTCTTGCCGCGCATCCGTGACGGGCTGGTGCGGGTCGGGGCCGCGCATGTGGTGCGCCCCGACGAGTTCGGAGATCAGTTCGTGGTCCTGGACAATGCCCGGCTCTATGATGACGAGGCCGGGTTCTCGCCGGAGAATGCGGAGGAGCTGGGAGTGATGATGTTCTGATTTAAGTTCCACGCGAGTGAAGTTGACAAATTGATGTTTCAGAGTATGCTCAGGTTTGCAGCATAGTCGGAGCGTGTCATGATCAAGCCACCTAAGGAGCCATTATCATGGATCAATCTTGTGGAGGCGTGTTTGCGACTGCTGTTACTGCTCGTCGGCTTGTTCAGGTAAGGGCAGTGTCACTTGGCTAACAGGTGCGGATTGAAACACTCGAGTGGATCTTATTGTGGAACGGAACGCGGCGGGGTCGTTAGGCCCCGCCGTTCAGGGAGGAAGTCTTGAGCTACGGCGTTAAACTGCATGTCTGGGGCGATTACGCCTGCTTTACCCGCCCGGAAATGAAGGTCGAGCGCGTCTCTTATGACGTGATCACCCCGTCGGCGGCGCGCGGCATTATCGAGGCGGTCCACTGGAAGCCGGCGATCCGCTGGGTGGTGGACCGTCTCCATGTGCTCAAACCCGTCCGGTTCGAGAACATCCGCAAGAACGAGGTGGGGGCCAAGATTTCCGCCCGGAACGCGAAAACGGCGATGACCTCGGGCGAGTTGTCGGGGCTGCACATGGCGGTGGACGACAACCGCCAGCAGCGCGCCACCCTGGCGCTGCGCGATGTGGCCTACGTGATCGAGGCGCATTTCGAAATGACCGACAAGGCGGGTGACGACACGCCCGCCAAGCATTACGACACCTTTCGCCGCCGCGCAGAAAAAGGGCAATGCTTTCACCGGCCGGCCCTTGGCCTGCGCGAATTTGCGGCGGATTTCGAGTGGCTCGACGAGGTGCCACCTTCGCCGCTATCGGGGCGGCAAGACCTCGGCTGGATGCTCTACGACATCGACTTCGCCAATGACCGCACGCCGCAATTCTTCCGCGCGGAAATGGTGGACGGGATGGTAGACGTGGCCGCCGCGCGCGCCGGGGGGCTGATGCGATGACGATCCTGAGCGCGCTGGCGCAGCTATATGACCGGATGGCAGACAACGGCGAAGCCCCGCGCCCCGGCTATTCGAACGAGCGCATTTCCTTTGCCCTGGTGCTTGACGCGGACGGCTCACCGCCCCGGCTGGCCGACAAGCGCAGCCATGCGGGCAAGAAGCCGACACCCGTATCCATGAACGTGCCTGCGGGCAGCCGCACCTCCGGTATCAAACCCAACCTGCTGTGGGACAAGACGGCCTATGTCTTTGGCGTGATCGCCGTCGAAGAGACGGACGAGAACGGCAAAAATCGCATTGCCCCGGGTCAGGGCAAACGCACGGCGCAGGAACACGCCGCGTTCACCGAAACGCATCTGGCACTTCTGGCCGAGGCTATCGATCCGGGGCTCGTTGCGTTGCGACGGTTCATGGAGATTTGGCGGCCCGAGATGTTCGCTGAATTGGGGTTCACATCCGACGCGCTCGACCAGAACATCGTTTTCGAGTTCGATGACGGCAGCGGGCCGGGATTCCTGCACGACCGCCCGGCGGCATTGGAGTTGGTCACCGTTCCATCCGATGCACAGCGCGGCCTGTGTCTTGTCACCGGAAATGAGGCGGTGATCGAGCGGCTGCATCCCAAGATCAAGGGGGTGATGGGTGCGCAAAGCTCTGGTGCTTCGCTCGTTTCCTTCAACAATGACGCCTACGAGTCCTTCGGTAAGGCGCAGGGCGACAACGCCCCCGTCTCCGAGCGCGCCGCCTTTGCCTATGGCACGGCGCTCAACGCGCTTCTGGCGCGCGACTCTCGGCGCAACCTGCGGGTCGGCGATACAACGGTCGTGTTCTGGGCCGAGGCTGACGAAGGCTCGGGTGCCCGGACCGTCGAAGACCTCATGGCCGGGGCATTCAACCCACCGGATGAAGCGGCCGAACTCACGCGTTTGCGCGCCGCGATAGAAGACGTGGCAAGCGGACGCCCCGCCGCGCCGGACCTCGACCCCGCGACCAGGGTCTACATCCTGGGCCTTGCGCCCAATGCCGCGCGTCTGTCGGTGCGGTTCTGGCATCCCGGCACCTTCGGCGATTTCGCCCGCCATGTCGCGCGGTTTTGGAACCTGCTCAAGATGGAACCGGCCCCCTGGAAAGGCGCGCCCGCCGCCTGGTCACTGCTCTACGAGACCGCCATCCGCGTCGGCGGCAAGGCCAAGGCCGATACGATTCCGCCGCTTCTGGGCGGCCAGCTCATGCGCGCGGTGCTTACAGGACAGCGCCTGCCACGCACTCTCCTGTCTGGGGTCATCGCCCGCATCCGCGCTGATGGCGACATCAGCGGCCGCCGCGCCGCGATCTGCAAGGCAGTGATCAACAGCCACCTGAAAACCGATGATTACCGGGCGACCACCCGCCCCACCACAGAGGAGGAAATCCCCGTGAGCCTCGACCCTGACAATACCAACCCTGCCTATCGCCTCGGGCGGCTCTTTGCCGTGCTCGAACGCGCCCAGTCCGCCGCGCTGCCGGGCCTGAACGCGACCATCAAGGACAGATATTTCGCCGCCGCCTCATCGACACCGGCGCGCGTCTTTCCGCTTCTGGTCAAAAACGCCACCCATCATCTGGCGCTTCTCAAGAAAGGGGAAAATGGTGGGCTGGGACATTGGCTCGAGAAAGAGCTGGGCACGATCTGGCTGGGTCTGGAGGCCGATATGCCGCGCTCGCTGCCGCTTGAGGATCAGGGGCGGTTCATCGCCGGATATTATCATCAGCGATGGACAAAGGCCGACAAGACGGCGGCAGAGTCCGCCGCTGAAGAAGTTCTGACCATCGAGGAGCAAGATCAATGACCATCCTGCAAAACCGCTACGATTTCGTCCTGTTCTTCGATGTGACGAACGGCAATCCAAATGGCGATCCGGATGCCGGGAACCTGCCGCGCATGGACCCCGAAACCAACCAGGGGCTAGTGTCTGACGTGGCGCTCAAGCGCAAGATCAGGAACTATGTCGAGGCGTCTCATGGCGGCGATGCCGGACACCGCATCTACATGAGCGAACGTGCCGTTTTGAACGACCGGCACCAAGAGGCTTGGCAGCAGACCGGCGCGGAACCAACCAAAAAGAACGACTATTCCCATCTGCCTCGGGACGAGGCCGAGGCACGCAAGCTGACCGACTGGATGTGCGCAAACTTTTTCGACATTCGGACCTTCGGAGCTGTCATGACCACCGGCGTCAATTGCGGTCAGGTGCGCGGCCCGGTGCAGATCACCTTCGCTCGGTCAGAGGAACCCGTCCTGCCGCTGGAAATCTCGATTACCCGATCCTCGGTCACCAACGAAAAGGACCGCGACAAGGAACGCACGATGGGCCGCAAGCATATCGTTCCCTACGGGCTCTACCGCGCGCATGGCTTTATCAATGCCAAGCTCGCGGAAAAGACCGGCTTCTCGGAGGCGGACCTGGAAACGCTCTGGACCGCGCTGCGCGATATGCTCGACCTCGACCGTTCCGCCGCGCGCGGCGAGATGTCGGTCCGCCGCCTGATTGCCTTCCGCCACGATAGCGCGCTTGGAAACGCGCAGGCGCACAAGCTCTTCGAGCGGGTTTCGGTGCACCGTCGAAGCGGAGACGAGTTGATCCCGGTGGGCGATCCGCGCACTCATAATCTTCCCCCGGCCCGTGCTTTTGGCGACTACGAAATCACGCTCGATCAAGAGAACCTTCCTGGGGGCATTGAGATCATTGAGCCCTTCTGAAGACATTCCGATTTCGGCCCTGCAACACTGGCTGTTCTGCCCTCGCCAGTATGCGTTGATTCATATCGAACGGGTCTGGGCCGAGAATGTCTTCACCGCCGAGGGGCGCGTCCTGCACGAGCGCAGCGACGCCGGGCAGCCCGAGAGCCGCCCTGGCATCCGTATCCTGCGCAGTGTGGAAATCCATTCCGCCCGGCACGGGCTGCACGGCGTGGCGGACGTGGTCGAACTGCGCGGCGGTCGCCCATACCCGGTCGAATACAAGCGCGGCAAACCCAAGACCCACCGCGCCGACGAGGTGCAACTCTGCGCGCAGGCGCTCTGCCTCGAAGAGATGTTCGGCTGCAAGATCGAGGAAGGCGCGCTCTTCTACGGCACGCCGCGCCGTCGCACAAAGGTGGCCATCGACGCGGACCTCCGCGATCTTACCGTGGCCTGCGCCGACGAAATCCGTGCCTGCCGCGCGGCGCAAGCGCTGCCCGAACCGGTCTATGACAAGGTGCGTTGCGACCGGTGCTCGCTGTTCGATCTCTGCCGTCCCCGGTTGGGCCGTCGTCGTCGCGGCGTGGCAGAGTGGCTGGCCAGGGCACTCGATCAGGTGGAAGCCCCGCAATGAAGAAGTTGCTCAATACGCTCTACGTCACCTCCGAGGGGGCCTGGCTGCGCAAGGACGGCGCGAATGTCGTGGTCGAGATCGAGGGGGCGGAGCGCGGACGCGCGCCGCTTCACCTCCTGGGCGCGATCGTCTGTTTCGGGCAGGTTGGTATCTCGCCGCAGCTGATGCACGCCGCCAGCGAAGCCGGCATCAGCATTACCTTTCTCGGCTGGTCCGGCCGTTTTCTCGCCCGTGTCGAGGGGCCGCAAAGCGGCAATGTCCTGCTCCGGCGCGCCCAACATGCGCGAACCGCCAACGATCCTGTGAACGTCGCGCGGGCGATCGTGGCCGCCAAGATCGCCAATCAGCGTGGCGTGATCCGCCGCGCGATCCGCGATTATGGCGATCCCGACGGGGCTCTCGGCGGAGTGGAGCGGCGCCTGAACCGCAGCGCGCGCGTTGCGCTGGACTCGGATGACCTCGAGGCGGTGAGGGGGGTCGAGGGAGACGCGGCGAACGCGTATTTCTCGGTGTTCGACAAGCTGCTGCGCGCACGCTCCATGTCCTTTCACGGGCGCACGCGCCGCCCGCCGCGCGACCCGGTCAACGCGGTTCTGTCCTTTCTCTACGTGCTGTTGACAGCCGATTGTCGCGCCGCGCTCGAAACCGTCGGGCTCGATCCGCAGATGGGATTCCTGCACCGCGACAAACCCGGTCGCATGAGCCTTGCCATAGACCTGATGGAAGAGTTTCGCGCGCCGCTCGCGGATCGCTGCTGCCTGACGCTGATCAATCGCGGCCAGCTTGCCACGGGCGATTTCCGGCACGAAGAGACGGGCGGGGTCTTTCTCCGGGACGAAGCGCGCAAGCGCGTGCTCACGGCCTGGCAGGAGCGCAAGCGCGTTGTGGTGACACACCCTTTCCTTTCGGAAAAGATGCCGCTTGGCCTTGTTCCCCACACACAGGCGCAACTCCTCGCTGGTCATCTGCGCGGCGATCTCGATGGCTATCCCGCCTGTATCTGGAGGTAGGTATGCTGGTGCTTGTGACCTATGATGTGAAAACCGAGTCGGCAGCGGGCCGCAAGCGCTTGCGGCGGATCGCTCGGGCATGTCAGGATTTCGGCCAGCGCGTTCAGTATTCGGTGTTCGAGTGCGACGTGAACCCGGCGCAATGGACTGGGCTGAGATCCCGGCTTTTGTCGGAGTTCAAGGAAGACGAGGACAGTCTGCGATTCTACATGCTGGGTGCGAACTGGAAGCGGCGCGTCGAGCACCACGGATCAAAACCGGACACCGATTTCGACGGCCCGCTGATATTCTGAGTTCGGCGGGTGCGAACCTGGAGCACCCACGGATATCCGCCGGGGTTCGCACAGCGCAAAGCTCTTTGAAATCGTGATGAAATTGTCATGGCACCTGGTCGCATTGACCCCGCCAAGCAACGCGGCGCGCGCGGTTCGCAATTGATTGGGGTTTTCCCTTTGCGGTGTAATGCCTTACGTCTTAGGGGTCGCCCCCTCACGGGGGCGCGGATAGAAACTTTGGCGCACGTGTCCTTGTAGGACCGCGCCGCGCGTCGCCCCCTCACGGGGGCGCGGATAGAAACGGCCACCCGACTTGTGACGCAGCGTCGTTGTAAAGTCGCCCCCTCACGGGGGCGCGGATAGAAACCAGCGTTTCGCCTGCGTAATAGCGGCGGGCGAATTGTCGCCCCCTCACGGGGGCGCGGATAGAAACTCGCACAACTGCGCGAAAACGATGAGCCGTTAATCGTCGCCCCCTCACGGGGGCGCGGATAGAAACTGCGTCCAGAAGCATGTGCGCTTCTTGGCCGGATGTCGCCCCCTCACGGGGGCGCGGATAGAAACCTTCGTTGTCGCCTTGATCAACAGCGCGCCGATAGTCGCCCCCTCACGGGGGCGCGGATAGAAACCACAGCGTGCGGAGGCACTGACCATGACACGGGAAGTCGCCCCCTCACGGGGGCGCGGATAGAAACAACTATTTCAGCGGCACCTACGTGGAGCCTGTCAATGTCGCCCCCTCACGGGGGCGCGGATAGAAACGTCGCGAACGAAGGCATCACCGCCCCGCTCGTGCAGTCGCCCCCTCACGGGGGCGCGGATAGAAACGATTGCTGCTGACGCGCCTCCATCTCGCGGCGCTGGTCGCCCCCTCACGGGGGCGCGGATAGAAACACTTTGGGCCGTATTCTCATCCACAACGGGCGTCGTCGCCCCCTCACGGGGGCGCGGATAGAAACTGCTCAAGGCCTTTGACTTGTCGGATGGCGCGGTAGTCGCCCCCTCACGGGGGCGCGGATAGAAACCCCTGGCGTGATGCGACATGCGAGGTGACGGTGGTCGCCCCCTCACGGGGGCGCGGATAGAAACCTTTCCAAAAACGCCAACCAAGCCATGCTGCCCCGTCGCCCCCTCACGGGGGCGCGGATAGAAACGCTCTTTAGGTTCTCTGGAAACTACTCAGTAGGGGTCGCCCCCTCACGGGGGCGCGGATAGAAACGATGTGATGAGCGCTCCGCAGCCCGACGGCACCGGGTCGCCCCCTCACGGGGGCGCGGATAGAAACTTCCCGGTCGCCACATATCAGCCGACGCCGGGGGTCGCCCCCTCACGGGGGCGCGGATAGAAACCCATGTCCGCGCGTCATCCGGGCCTGAGCCAAGAGTCGCCCCCTCACGGGGGCGCGGATAGAAACTGCGGCAGGAGAGAAGGCTCCGGCAAAGAGTCATGTCGCCCCCTCACGGGGGCGCGAATAGAAACTGGAGGGACACCAGCGGCAACGACAAGCACCCCGGTCGCCCCCTCACGGGGGCGCGGATAGAAACATGCGCTACGATCTCGCCACGCAGGTCGTGGCTACGTCGCCCCCTCACGGGGGCGCGGATAGAAACTGGTTTTTCTGCCCATGCGGCTGCGCGGGGCCGCGTCGCCCCCTCACGGGGGCGCGGATAGAAACATATGCCCTACGTCGTTGTTGCACCCACGGCACGCGTCGCCCCCTCACGGGGGCGCGGATAGAAACGGCCTCCTCCTGCGCCCGGCGGCTGGCGCGTGATGGTCGCCCCCTCACGGGGGCGCGGATAGAAACCGCCTTGTATCGGTCATGCCCGAATATCTGCACGGGTCGCCCCCTCACGGGGGCGCGGATAGAAACCGTATCCCGATCCCGCACACGAGCGTGTCAAGCGGTCGCCCCCTCACGGGCGCGCGGATAGAAACGCAACTCACGGCAGACGACCGGCACGAAAGCGGCAGCAGGCCAGTTCTTCGATCGCTCGGCGTGGCGAATCCAGACCAAGCGAGGCAAGCTGCTCCTATCCGCCGCAGAGATGGTGCACGAACCTGCACCTTTCGCGCCGCTAGTGTCGTGCGTCTCACCTCGCACCATAATTGCTCAGATGGTCGAGGGTCCGGTCCAGATCAGCCAGCTTCTTGATCCGAAAACAGACAAGATCGGCATGAGAGAGTTGGTTCATAACCTTCAGTGCCGAATGGCGTCCGTATCGACGCTTGCCATTCGCGCCCTTGGTGGCAAACAACACGGAGGACGGGGCATGGCGATACTCCAGTGACCCTTCGGCAACAAGGTTATCCACGAAGCGTTCGGCGACCCATAAATTGAGGGCCGATCGCGGTCCTTTCTCAAACATCAACTCGACCGCGTCTGCGCTCGGTGTGTGCAGCAAGTATCGCGCCGCGAGTTTTCCTTGATGGCCGCTGGGATGCTCCATGGCGCGCTCATCCAGCCGTTCGATGCATGCCTGCCGTAGCTCGTCGCGCGTCATTCGACTGTTTCCCGACCCACTTTCGACGACAGCCTTTGCCGAATGAGGCGCGCCCGGTCCTGCACGAACTCGGGGAGTTGCGCCGCCGTCCAGAGGTCGGGCTTGTAGGAGATCAAATGCCGATCCCTGTAGGCATCACTTCGTCCCGTGATCCAGGCGTCGAACGAGATTGCTCCTTTCTCCATGTTCTCCTGAGCCGGGAGAAGCTGCAGATTGGCGAGCCGGTCCACGGCTCCGATGATTTCCTGTATCCGATGCTCCGGGAGGTTTCTGGCCATCAGAACCCGGCGGTTCGCATGATCTTGAGGAATGATGTGATCGACATGGTAAGTCGTTCCACCCCAGTCGATGTCATCGTAGAGAAGCGAAAGAGCTAGGAACGTTTTCGTCTTCCTGTATTTCAGCTCCAGCAACTCCTCGATAGCACGCTCGTCAAGTCGCGTCTGGCGGCCGCCAAGTGCCAACGCGTCATAAAGCTGCTCTTCCGGGAAATCCCGCCCCATGCCCTGAGCGGCGATCAGGGTATCTCGCGCCCTGGCGATCGTCCGGTCCGAGGTTCCTGCGAAGACGCCCATCAGCAGGCTGTTGAGAAGCCACCGCTGAACGGCGCGAGCGTTCTGTCGGTCGAACTCGGACGATCCCCGCAATGTGACACCGGGCAGGTGGAAAAGATACCAGGTGATCGGCAGCACCGCGTTCAGTGACGACAGGTTCTCTTTCGAAATTCCAAGGCTATTGAGAAAGCGGAACGTCCGCTCGATCGCATCCTTGATCGCAGCCCAGTTGCGTTCGATCGTCCGGATTGCTTCGGTGGTGAAGTTCGAGACGTTGTATTTCACATCGAACCCGCAAAGAACGAGGCATGATTTCAGAACGAAGTCCTTGTTGATCGCATTCGGGACGCCGAGGGATTTGTTGATATGATCCACGAACCCGAAGACCTCGTCGCGCGCCGACCCCTCATGCCATTTCGACGTGATCATGGACATCATTAGATCGGATTTCGACAGTTTCACACCGCCATCATTGGCCCGCACGAAGATGTCGAGCACGCGATCGACGGATCCGGCCGTCTCGGTGTAGTAATTGATATTCTCCTCGATCCAGATCACCTCGTGCAACCGTCGCAAGGTCGACGCCACGAGATCGCGCTGAAACGGGGTGACGCCTTGATGGAGTTCGGCGAGCGTCCTCGAGATCAGGGCATACAGCTGTTCCTCGGATGCATAGTTCAGGATATCGCCAAGGCGGAACCAGTGATGCCGATAGTCGTTGCGGGGCGTGTGCGCGTGGAACCGCAAACCGTAGCTGATGCCGAGGTCGATGTCCTCCTCCTCGCCGGGTTCCTCCGCGTCGGTGAGGAGGTCGAGGTAAAGTGTCTTCTCGGTCCATGCATCGGGGTTGGAGTGCCTCTTGTATTTCGCCTTCTCTGCGAAGCTGCCCCTCAGCGCGATCTGGAGCGACGTCAGGCGTTGCTGCCCGTCCAGCACGAGAATGATATTTCGACCATCGGTGGACGCGACAGGGTTCTGCTTTCCAGGTTGCCAGTGCTCGATGAAATTGTAGATGCGCAGCTCTTTCTTCAGGTCTTCTTCGACGGCCCAGAACATGAACGAGCTGATCGGATATCCCTTCATCAGCGAGTCGATCAGCATGACGACCTGGTCTGCTGTCCAGACATAGGGGCGCTGAATGGCTGGGAGGAAATACCGGTGGTTAACGTCGGCAAGAAGGTGGCCGATGGTCGAGGTTGAATAGCTCATGGATGTCCTTACGCGTGTTCAGATTCCTTTCGCGACGGCAAGCCGTTTCTCCCTCTTACCCATGCGGCATAACTCATCTCTGGTGGAGCAAACGCACGCTTCAATCCGAGATGATCACTTCTGATATGCTCCCACGGTCGTCGATCGTTCGGCACGCCACGTCCGTTTCTCGTATCAAACCGGCTCAACTAGAACAACTGTTCGTGGCGAGGTGCGCGGCCTTGCGAAATTGCTGTCCGCATGGAGAGACGGAACGAGCGACTGGTGGTGGCGTTTGCGACGACGCTCGCGGAACAGCGCGCACGCAGTGGTTTGAGCCAGGAAGAACTGGCAGCTCGCGCGGACGTGTCGGCGCGGTTCGTGTCTCTTCTGGAGACCGCCCGCCGACAACCGTCGCTGACTGCCATGCTCGCCCTCAGTCATGGGCTCAATATGCGAATGGCTGATCTCGCTGCCGAGGTAGAACGCCATTACGCAAACACAGCGGACGGCGATCCCGCTGCTGCCGACGTGTAACAAGGCCGAACGCGTGAACGGCCCGCCATCATGCAGGGCTCCGTGGTATGGTCCGGACATGTCGCCTAGACGGTGCGCATGTTTCCTGAGCATGCTGCCGGGGAGTGTCATGAACTCTGTGTATCTGGGCTGGCCCATGCGGGTTTCAGATACGGTCACGCGTTGAAGCGTTCGTCGAACATGATAGCGAATTGGTTGCGGGCCGCAAACCATTCCCGGACATTCCTGCCGCCCTTCTCGAAGTTTCGGATCGCCAGATAGATCAGCTTGGTCGCGGCCTCCTCGGTCGGGAAGGAGCCGCGCGTCTTGATCGACTTGCGAATGACCCTGTTCAGACTTTCTATGGCATTCGTCGTGTAGATGATCTTGCGGAGTTCAAGCGTTAAGCGATTGATCCGGGGGATCAATCGTAGCGCAGAACGGATCGAAGGCGAAGAACGGGATCACCTCGGCCCAGGCCCTGCGCCAGGCCGGGGCGATCGAGGCGTATTTTCCGGCCCATTTCTCTTCAAAGGCGTCCAGTTCGGCGGCGGCCTGATCGGCGGTCGGGGCACCGTAAATCAGGCGCAGATCGGCGGCCACAGCCTTGCGATCCTTCCAGGCGCAGAAGTTCAGCGAATGGCGCACCAGATGCAGTGAGCCATTGGAACGCCATTGGTCCGAGAGACAATGGCGAACGCATGTCTGGACGGTGGCCTCCGGGAAGGCGGCGGTGATGGCCTCGGGGAGTTCGCGCCGGTCCGCGAAGCGGCAAACTGTCCGGGGACAGTTTGAGGCAAGAACGGGCGGAGCCCCTTTGAGCCCGTCGACGACCGCGATCAGCACGTCCTGAACCCCACGGTTCTTCAGCTCATTCATCACCGACAGCCAGAATTTGGCCCCTTCGTTATCGGCGACCCACAGCCCTAAAACCTCGCGCACACCATCGCGCGTGACGCCCAAAGCGACGTAAACTGCCTTGTTTTTGACCATCCGGCTGTCGGCGTCGCGGATTTTGACCCGGAGCGCGTCGAAGATCACGATCGGATGCATCCGGTCCAGCGCTCGGGATTGCCAGTCGCGGACCTCATCCAGCACAGCATCGTTCGGCGGGAAAACGATCCCCCGGATCGTTTTCTGATCCGCCTCACCCCGGCTGATCAGGTCGGGCGAGACCTGCAGCCCGTAGACATCCTCAAGATGGGCGCGGATGTCACGCACCGTCAGACCGGCGGCGTAAAGACCGATGATCTTGTCGTCGATTCCATCGATCCGGGTCTGGCCCTTCTTCACCAGCTCGGGCTCGAAACTACCGTCCCGATCGCGCGGCACGGCGATCGGCACCTCGCCGTCCTGCCCCTTCAGCCGCTTGGAGGACGTCCCGTTGCGACGGTTGGCCTGTCCCACGGGCGCGTCCTTGCCCTCTTCATAGCCCAGATGCGCCGTCAACTCGGCCCCCAGCATCCGCTCCATCAGCTTGATCTTCAGCTCTTTCATCAGCCCGGCATCGCCAAGCAAATCCTCCGGCCGCTCGCAGCCCTTCAGCAACTCGTCCAGTAGTTCCTTGGAAATGGTCATAGTTTTTACTCCTCCCAGGAAGCATGGACCAAATCCCAGTTACACAGAAGATCGGACACTCTCGGATGGATGGGCGCGAACCCGATCCTCTCTTAGCCGTCCTTCTCCACATGGGCCTCTGTCACACTTCTCTTGACATGGGCCTCTGTCACACTTCTCTTGATCGTCGCTGCGGTCTCCGGCACGGACACCTCCACGGTGGCCTTGTTCCTCACTCTCCTTGTCATTTGTTTCTCGGCTCGGCGTCTGTCTATCTTCGGTATGTGCTGGGCATGTCTCTGTGCCTGGCTGTGCGCGTCACCTGATACTGTCCGCGTTCTTTCGGCTGTCGGTGTTCATCTGGGCTGCTCAAGCGCACCAGGTGAGCGTCTGAGCGTCTTCTCCGAGTCGGTGCCTTCCTCTGCTGGGGCAACGTTACAGGTAAAAACGCCGTTTTCGGCCAGTTTCGCGAAGCTAAGTAACTGATTTTACTCAAACCGACCCTTCCATATGTAAGCATCTGCCATCTGCAAAATCCGCTGATGTAAGGGTATCTTGGGGTATTATTTGCCTCAAATGTTTACATATGTAAGGGTTTTTGAAGGGTGAATGTTTACATATGGAAGGGTTTGGATACGGGTATGTAAACAGTCTCACCGGCGCACAGCACAATCAGAGTTTGACGAGACTGCACTTTAAGTCCGGTGATATGGGAGCTTTCAATCCGGGGTTGTGATGGCACCAAAGGGCATCCCCATGGCTCACTCTCGATTTCCCTAGGACTTCGTATGCGTGCCGGGATCCGGCGGGCTGTGTATCGATATAAAGCGAGCCATTCCTGACCCCGCCAGCCAAACCGAGCGCGGCAAACGCGGTCGGTTTCTCGTGACGAGATGTCGAACGCCGCCCCAAGAATCGCCACTATCCTGTGTTTGGTCTCTGAATAATGAGACAGCTGGCACGACCGACCCCGGCCCAGAGACAGTGGCGAAAGATGAAGCGGCGGCGCGCACGTCGATCTGCGTCGAAGATCGTCGTCCTGGCCCTGTTCTTTCTCGTGGTCGTGCTGCTGGCCGGCGCCCAGGTCGCTCCACATGTCCTCGACCGGGCTGGTTTCGTGGACCGCGCTGAAAGGACCGTCACACCCAGGGCGTTGCGTGGCGGAAATGCATTGAGCGGAAATGCGTTGAACAGGGCGCCATCGGTTCCAGTGTCGACTTCTGGCAACGTGGTCGGGCGCGTGACACATGTGCGGGACGGCGACACGATCGCGGTCGCCGGCCGTCCTATCCGCTTCGCCAATCTCGATTGCGCGGAAACCGGCACGCTCGCCGGAACGCGGGCTGATCGCCGGATGCGGGCGCTCGTATCGGGCAAGACGCTGTCCTGTCGCCTCACCGGTCGGAAGAGTTATGATCGGTGGATCGGCTTCTGTCGCTTTCCCGACGGTCGTGATCTTGCCTCCGTCATGGTGAAAAGCGGCGCGTGCACTTGGTGGCGCGGATAGGATTGTCATTCCGATCATTGCCGGTATTGCGCCGGATGCACTGAAGCGGGTCGCCAGCGCACTCTTGCCAAACAGACGGTTGACCCTGTCGACCATGGCGTTACCCAAATCGGCTGAGGGGACGCACCACCTCGATGCTGTCACAAGGTGCCCGGTTGCAGGAGGGGATAGTGGCATCAGCGGAACACACAAGCGCGCAAACGATTCGGGACCTGACGGCTCGAGACTTGGCGGTCAGGTCTGAGCTGTTCGAAAATGGCAACATTGCCACCGCACAAGATGAGGAGAGCTTTATCCTGCGCCTCAACACGCTGGTCCACGCCCGACGTCACAGCGAGGCCAGAACCGTTTCAAAGAGCCTTGAGAGAGCCGTCCGAGGCGAGAATGGAGTGGCGAGGCCGGAGGCTGAACTGGTTCTGTTCGGTCGCTGGTTGCTTCTGGACAGTCGATCCGGGGCGAAGAAGACTCCGGGCAAACAGCCGGATTATTACGAGATTACGAAATGCGTTGCGGCGTGCCTCATCGAGCTTGCGTGGCGCGAACGTGCCCGTTTGCATCAGGCAAAAACAGGCAATGACGCGGTTGCGTGTGACTCATCAATGAAGAAGACTTCTCAATTGAAGATCAGCAAGCCGGGTGTCAGCAAACAAGATCTGTCAAATCGCTGGCCAGAGGTCTTCGGCGTTGAGAGGAGGCCAGAAGACTTCGATTCTCGCCTTAGATCAATGCGGCGTCTGTTATCCGATTACCTTCGATATCTGAAGTCGGGCAAGCTGATCCGTGGTGGTAAGAGGGTCGGGAAATCGCCCGAGATACAGGCTGTGCTCGATGCGATTTCCGGCAAGGGGGGCGCACAGGATGCGCAGCCTGTGCCGCAACACGCTCAGCCCGCACCAATTCCCGCCACTCCAGCACCGTTCGCGATTTCCCTGCGCTATTCATCTCCGGAAAAGAGATCGGAATATCGGGGGGCAGCCGGACGTGTCGTGGACGAGGCTGTTCTCCAATATCGGTGCGTGCCCTCGTCCCCGGCGTCACAGGGCGGAAATGTGCGTTCCGATCTGGCCGGAAAGCTTGTGCTGGAACCGGACATCACCATTCGCAGTAACTACAGAGTCACGGCCCTGGTCGATCGAATCGTGATTTTGCTCAGCACGGTGCACAAGAGAGATGAGAAACCGCTCAGCAAGGAGATCGAGAGGCAGACCGGCACAACCGTCATGGTCAGGGATCTGACGAAGCCCAAAAAGGAAGATACCTGGGGCAAGCCACTGCCGGTCCCCGAGCTCGGCAAGAGCACCGGGTATCACTTCGGGATCCTGATACAAGAACCCGCAGCGGAGATGCTGGCTGAGATCCTGACGTCGATCCGCAATGGTCCAGATATCAGTGGCGATGTCACGATTCACATGATCGAGGTGGCGGTCGACTTCCATCCTGCAACCGAGGATCCGGAAGAGTCGATCCTGCGACGCGAACGGATGGTGGGGCTGTTGCAACGCCATCACTGGACCCCGCATTCTTGCTTTATGGATACCGAGATCGAAAATATGCGCCATGTCGATGCACGGCAGATTTTCGACGCTCCGGACAAAGGCGCTGAAGGCAGAAAGGTGCGTTTCCTGTTCTCTCACGGATCGTCCTTGAGAAGGATACCCGATTGTAGGATCGAGATAGAGGATATACGGCAGTGCATTCTCACCGATCAGCCAGGCGAGCACCTGCATCTCAATTCCACCCTCGCGAAAGGTGGCAAGCGTGCGTCGAGTCATGTCACCGTTCAGCACAAGATTGCGGACAAACGGAACCGCGAGAAAGAGACGAAGATCGTGCTGCCCGAACGTGAGCGCCGCGCCCGTGTGGAGGTCACGCTATCCGGAAGTGATACTCTGAAAGCGCGCGGTCTCGAAACCATCGATGATCTGCGGAAGGTCTCGTTCAGACGGCTGACGAAACCATTCCTGTCGTTTAGGCTGGCCACGATAGATCTGTGGCAACATCTTCTGGATGACGCACAGGCACAGAAGAACACGCGTGGTGTGTATGGGGTCGAACTCAGGCACCGGGCACGCGCATTCGAAGATAGGGCCGCGCAACATACGTCGGTCCGGACTGCGACACCGACCAATGACCGGGAAGGCCTGGGGCTGAAAGCGTGGCCGGAGATGAACGAGGTCGTCGGCAAGGCGCAAGATGAGTTGACGCGCCGGTGGCGCAGCTTTTCCTGGGGCTAGAGCATGTTGCTCAAAAACGGGAACCGGTTTTGAGCTTCTCGAACATGCGAAATCAATAGGTTAGAGCAGGGCGCGTGAATGCGAATGAACGCGACATGCTCTAGCTGAGGGGGGAGGCGGCGCGGCCTGAAGCCGACAGCCTGAGGGGAGCGGGTTCGGCAACGGCGTTGACCGGGTCTGAGGCCTCTCCCTACTGAGATCATCAGTCTGGCTCTGTCCAGTGGTGTGCTGTTGTGACAGGGAAGGAGGAGAGGGGGAGTATAAGACGGTGTAGTTAAGGAGGGTGCCCCAGTCATTAAGGCCGCGCAACGGGCCGAATGCCGAGCCGAGTGGCGTGATATGCCTAAAGTCAGCGCTTATTGAACACCACGCGTGCTCGATCACTGGCCCTGCCGTCCGTCGCAGGTCAGATTATCCGACAAAAAAGCGCAGCAAAGAGCTAATTATGCCCGTCTTCATGACGCCCTGGTTCAAGGGCTGGCACGCGGATCATGCGAGGGGTTGCTGATTGTGCATCGACGCTCGTTCGCCGGGGCTTGTCGATGTCATGCGCTCCAATCGTGAGATGATGCCCTGTGAGAGTGGCTGAGAGGCTCACAGAATTTGATAAGGGCGCTTCAGGCTTGTGGGGGGGCACCGCGACGCAAGCTGCGACTCATCGCCGCTCTCAGCGCTTCTTTATGACAAGCCATAGGCGCTCGCCTAATGAGGTCACCACCCGGCGGTGGGGCCGGGGGACGGGGATTGGTATCGCGATGCAGAACCGCCTGGTTCGACATGCAGCCCTACATCGATGCAGGTAAGGGGGAAACGTATCTCGCATAACGTCACGCGCGGCCCGTCGGCGTCACGGGCCGCGCGCGATGATGTCAGAACTTCCTGCACACGCGCCTGAGCAGCTGGACGCGACGAAGCGTCGGGCGCGGATCGCGGCCATTGCTGATCATCCGCAGGAACTCCATCCACGCGACCTCGTTGTCGGTCAGCTCTTCGGGTCCGAAGCCAGGGCGGTGCATGCAGGGATGCACTGCCGCGGCGGACGTGCTGCTGGGGGCGCTCATGCCTCTACTTCCCGAAGATCGCCCGGATCGGGTAGTGCCCCGGGAAGTGGTGTAGGAACTGGCGTCCACCTGCTTCTTCATAGCCTGTGTTGCTCGTTCACTGAGCGGCGATCATCGCCGTCTCACCGTCATCGTTGCATATGACGGTCAGCTTTTCCATCGGCATGTAACGGCGGGAGACGGCCCACTCATCGTTCTGCTCCAGCATGAGCGCCCCGACGAGGCGGATAACGGCCTCGCGGTTCGGGAAGATCCCGACCACGTTGGTCCGCCGCTTGATCTCCTTGTTGACGCGCTCCAGCGGGTTGGTGCTGTGCAACTTCGAGCGCAGACTTTCGTCGAAGGCCATGTAGGCCAGCACGTCATGCTCCGCGTCATCCATCAGCTCGGCGACATCCCGGAACCGCTCGCGCAGGCTGTCGGCGACCTCGCGCCAACGGGCATGTGCCTGATCGCGGTCCTTCTCGGCGAAGACGGTCTTCACCACCGCGCTGACCACGGGCTTGTGGGTCTTGCCTACGCGGGCCAGAAGGTTGCGCTGGAAGTGAACCCTGCAGCGTTGCCATCCTGCGCCAAGGACCTTACGCGCGGCGGCCTTCAGGCCCTCATGGGCGTCGCTGATCACCAGTTGCACGCCCCGCAACCCGCGCCGGGTCAAAGAGCGCAGAAACTCGGCCCAGAACGTCTCGGCCTCCGAGGGCAGGACGGTGATCCCCAGGATCTCGCGCCGCCCGTCTGTGTTGACCGCCACAGCCACTATCACCGCCATCGAGACGATCCGCCCGCCCTCGCGCAGCTTCACGTAGGTGGCATCGAGCCAGAGGAAGGGCCAATCGCCTTCGAGAGGCCGGTTCAGGAATGCCTGCACCCGCTCGTCGATCTCCTCGCAGAGCCGCGACACCTGGCTCTTCGAGGTCCCCGTAAGCCCCATGGCGCGCACCAGATCATCGACGGCGCGGGTGGAGACACCGTGGATGTAGGCTTCCTGTATCACCGCCATCAGCGCCTTCTCGGCAGTCCGTCGCGGCTCCAGGAAAGTCGGGAAATAACTGCCCTTGCGCAGTTTCGGGATGTTCAGGCCGATGGTGCCTGCCCGGGTATCCCACTGGCGCGGCCGATAGCCGTTACGCTGGTTCTCCCGATCCGGGCTGCGCTCGCCGTGCGCGGCACCGCACACGGCGGCCACCTCGATGTCCATCAGCCGTTGCGCGGCGTCTTGGATCAAATCGCGCAGAAAATCGGCATCATCGCTCTTGGCGATCACGCTCGGAAGGTCGATCATGGTCTCGGTCATCGTGCTCTCCTTCGTTGTCATCGGTCTTTGAACAACCTCAGACTACGAAGAAGCGCGGTGGCCGCCAGACCCGGCCGCGCGCTGCGCTACACCAAATGGCTCCGCGCGCGGCCTCTTACACCATCCGGTGGGGCACTACCCCGGATCGCCGCGCGACCGCGGTTGGTCATGCGCGGATCGCTGTGATCCGAGGCCTCGCGGATCTCCTGCAGCCAGCCAAGCTCGTTGCCGGTCACCGGCGTGCCCATGATCTCGACGAGCGCGTGCGCAGCGGTATCGCCTTGGATCTGCTCGAGCGTCAGGCGCAACAGGTAGGCCGGATCGCACTCGAGGGCGCGCGCCAGGCTGGGCACGCGATCGAGCGGCAGCTTGCTTGAGCCGTTCTTCAGCATCGAGAGCATGTTGACGCTGACGAACCCGGCCTCGACGGCGATCTCGATCTGCGACTTCCGGGGCTTGAGCTCCATCACGCGCTTCTCGATGTATTTCGCGAGCCGGGTATCGGCATAGGGCTTCTTCGGCATTTTCTTCACCTTTTCAGTCAGTTGTTTCACAGCGCATCAGCTGCTTGCTTTATTCATAGCAACGGCCTGACGGGGAACGGGCGGGGGGTGAAATTAATCTAGCGGCACCATTTCCCGGGCAGGACGGCGCGCGCAACGGGCAGCTCTGGCGAGGTGCAGCCAGCGTCGGGTGTAAAATCACAATGCACAATGCAGTCCTGGCAGCGTGGACCGGTCGGACCGGCTGGACCACTGGAATCGCGCAGATTGTTAGGCAAATTGAAAATTTTGGACCGCATGGACAACTTGGACCATCGTGAAAACGCGTCGTTTCTCTGGCCTGAGTGGTCCGGCAGCTCCAAATGATCCTTTGAGCGGAGGGAGGCCGATCGTCGTTCCCGCATGGATGTGCAGGGGGCAAACAACCAGTTGTCCAAGATCATCGAAGGCGTCATGTTCTGCAAACTTTCCGCTTAAACGCCGCTGCCAACCGTGCAGGCTCAAATCAACATGACGCTCCGGGCAATACCGGTTAGGATCTTCCCATGTCAGATGCTCTCAGGATCAGAAATGGAGAATTCGGGCGGGTCGCCCTTCTCGACATGGACAGGTCGCTCGTGCGCCATGCGCATCCGCATTGTCATGTGCTCCTGAAGGTCGATGGCGCGGACACCTCATTTCTAGTGGGCGACCGCGTAGCGCCCTTGACGGATGAGACAGCCGTTTTGATCAACGCCTGGACGCCGCATGCCTATGTGCACGACCCATTGCGGCCACGGACCATCATCCTCGCGCTGTATATCGAACCGATCTGGCTAGCGGAGATGCGGTCAAATTGGGCGGCGAGCGGAGGCGGCGGTTTCTTTGGCCGTATCGTCGGGGAAAACACGCTGCGGATCCGCCGCATGACGATGGAACTGGCGGCGAGCATGGTGCATGCGCCTACTGCTGTAGATGAGCATGAGAACATGCTCGAGGACCTCATGATCACCGTGATCGAGCGGTTCACGGATTGGCGAAACGTCGGCGCAGGCCTGCGCAGTGCAGCGCGGACGAACGGGATCGACTGGCGTGTCGGCAAGGCAATTTCGACGATCCGGAAAGACCCCGGCGGGGTGGACAGCATTGACAGGCTTGCGGCCGAAACGGGGATGAGCCGCGCCAATTTCTTTCGCGTATTCGAGAAATCCACAGGGGTTTCCCCGAGGGTGTTTCTCAATGTCGTGCGGTTGGAGCAGGCGGTCAGTGCGACGGTTGACAGCGATGTGAGCTTCGGTGCGCTGTCCGACCGGCTCGGTTTCAGCACGCAGGCGCATTTCACCCGCTTCTTCCGGGATCATTCTGGAGTCACTCCGTCGAGTTTTCGCGCGATCTCCAGGATCGGGGACGTCTCGGATATCCTGCGAATTTGAGACTCGAGGGTAAATTACGCGACCCTAGGAAATCGTTTTCGATGCGAAGCCTACGTAACCTCTTCTCCGAGGGGCATGAATTGCCAGGAGAGGAGAGGCCTTTATGGCCAGCGAGAGCGCAGACATCGCGGCGGTCGGGGCAGAACGGGTCGAGGATGCGGCTCTCCTGACCGGTTGCGGGCGGTTCATTGATGATCTGCCGGTGCCGACGATGTGCGTGCACGCGGCCATCCTGCGCAGCCCGCATGCCCATGCCAGCCTCCGGTCGGTCGACACATCCGTTGCGCGCGCGATGCCCGGTGTGCGTGCCATTATTACCGGAGACGATTATGCCAGCATCGCCGCGCCGCTCATGGTTGGGGTGAAAATCCCGATAGAGTGCTGGCCAATAGCGCGCGACAAGGTGCGCTACTCCGGAGAGCCGGTGGCGGTGGTGCTGGCCGACAACCGATATCTTGCCGAGGACGCGCTGGACCGGATCGTTGTGGAATACGACAGGTTGGAGCCGGTGCTTGATCCATTGGCCGCCCTGAATGCTGATGCGCCACAGCTTCACGCCGGGCTTTCCGGGAATCTAGGGGCGGACCGTTCCTTTCGCTATGGCGATCCGGAAAGCACCTTTGATACGGCGGAACGGACAGTCGACATCACGATCCGCTATCCACGCAATTCGTGCACGCCGATTGAGACCTACGGCTTGGTGGCCGAATGGGATCCGCATGGCGAGGCCTTTGACGTGCTGGCGAATTTCCAGGGGCCATTCTCGATCCACCCAGTGATTGCGCGCGCGCTGAACGTGCCGGGCAACCGACTGCGCCTGCGCACGCCTGAGGATTCGGGCGGCAGCTTCGGCGTAAAGCAGGGGGTGTTTCCCTATATGGTCCTTATGGCTGCATGTGCGCGGCTGGCCGGCCGGCCAGTGAAATGGGTCGAGGACAGGCTGGAGCATCTGTCGGCCAGCGTCTCGGCCACCAACAGGGTGACCACCCTTCGCGCGGCGGTGACTGGCGAGGGGCGCGTCACGGCCCTCAACTGGGATCAGGTCGAGGATGTGGGTGCCTATCTCCGAGCGCCGGAACCGGCGACGCTCTACCGGATGCACGGTAACCTGTGCGGGGCCTATGACATCGCCAACCTGTCGGTGCGCAACCGCATAGTGATGACCAACAAGACGCCGACCGGTCTGAACCGCGGTTTTGGAGGCCCCCAGGTCTACTTTGCGTTGGAGCGATTGATGGCGCGGATCGCGCAGGAATTGTCACTCGATCCGGTCGAGGTAATCCGGCGCAACCTTATCGCCGCCGACGCCTTTCCATACCGGACCGCCAGCGGCGCCACCTATGATTCTGGCAATTACCAATTAGCGTTGGAGACCGCGCTTGCGCAGGGTGGATATGATGCACTTCTTGAAGCCCGCGCCGCCGCCCGTGCCGAGGGGCGCCTCTACGGCATCGGGCTTGCGGCGGCGGTGGAGCCATCGGTGTCGAACATGGGCTATTTGTCCACCGCCCTGACGCCGCAGGAACGTGCCAAGGCGGGGCCGAAGAACGGCGCGCAAAGTGCGGCAACCATTGCCATCGACCCGGTGGGCAGCGTCACGGTTCAGCTTGACTCCGTGCCGCAGGGGCAAGGCCATCGGACGGTTGCGGCCAAGGTGGTGGCGGATGTCTTCGGCCTTGAGCCCGCCCAGGTGCGTGTGCTCGCGGCGATGGACACCGCGCGCGACGCCTGGTCCATCGCGGCCGGGAACTATGCCAGCCGATTTGCCGGTGCCTCGGCGGGCGCGGTCAAGATCGCGGCGGACCGGTTGCGCGACCGGCTCGCCCGGATCGCCGCCGCACGGATCAATGCGCGGCCCGAGGATATCCGCTTCGATGGGGGCCGCGTGTTTGCGGCGGGCAACCCCGAGGCCGGGCTGGCGTTTGCGAGGGTCGCCTCTGCCGCGCATTGGGCACCTGCCACGCTGCCCGAAGGGATCGGCAACCCGGTGCGGGAAACCGCCATCTGGACGGCGCCGGAACTAACCGCGCCGACCGAGGCGGACGGGATCAATTCCTCGCTGTGCCATGCCTTCATATTTGACTTTTGCGGGGTGGAGATCGACCCGCTTTCCGGTGAGGCGCGCATCGATCGCTATGTGACGACGCACGATTGCGGGACGATCCTGCATCCCGGCATGGTCGAGGGACAGATCCGGGGGGCATTTGTCCACGGGCTCGGAGCCGCGCTCTACGAGGAATATGCCTATGACGAGGCAGGGGCGTTTCTCGCCGGGACCTTTGCCGATTACCCGGTGCCGACGGTTCATGAGATTCCAGAGCTCGACGTCCTGCACATCTGCACGCCCTCGCCGCTGACGCCTCTTGGGGCCAAGGGTGTGGGCGAGGGAAATTGCATGTCTACGCCCGTTTGCATCGCGAATGCCGTTGGCGATGCGCTGGCACCGCTCAGCGGCTGGACCGACCTGGTGCTGCCGCTGACACCCGCGCGCCTTTCCGCGCATCTCGGGGATGAGCCAGCCGCGCCGGAAGACGTGGTCACCAGACCCAAAGCAGAGGGCCGGGGCCTGACCGGTGAGGGCGAGGCAAGGGTGGCGGCACCGCCGCAGGCGATCTGGGATATCCTGATGGATGCGGATCAGCTGGCGGCGGTCATCCCCGGCGCGCATGATGTTCGCAAGTTGTCACCGAAACGGTTTCTGGCCGATGTCACGTTGGGGGTCGGGCCGGTCAAGGGGCGTTACCGCGTCGAGGTCGCTCTCTCCGATCTCGACCCGCCGCATGGCGCGACCCTGTCGGGCAAGGCCAATGGCGCGCTCGGCTCCGGCGAGGGCACAGGATATGTCACGCTGACGGCCCAAGGCGACGGCGCAACGAAGATCACGTATTCCTACGAGGCGTCGCTCGGCGGCAAGGTCGCGTCGGTGGGCGGGCGCCTGCTGGACGGCGCGGCGCGCATCGTGATCGGGCAGTTCTTTGCGGCGCTTGGGCGCAAGGCTGGCGGCGCGTCGGCTGCAAACGGATTCAGGGCGCGCCTGAAAGCGCTGTTCGGGGGGGCGCGATGAAGCCGGCCCGGTTCGATTACGTCCGCGTCGACACGCTGGACGAAGCGGCAGACATTCTGGCGCAGAGCGGCGATGACGCGCGCGTGCTTGCGGGCGGCCAATCGCTGATGGCGATGATGAACATGCGGCTCGCGCAACCCGCCGTGGTTGTCGATATCCTGCACGCGACGGGGCCGCGGAGTCCCGAGGTTGCCAGGGACCGCCTCCGCATCTCGGCTCTGGTGCGGCAGGAGGCACTCTCCACCCGTGCCAGCCTCGCGCACGAGGTGCCGCTGCTGGCGCAGGCTGCGCCGTGGATCGGCCATATCCAGACAAGGATGCGTGGCACGGTCTGCGGGTCGGTAGCCCATGCCGACCCTTCTGCGGAATTGCCTCTGGTTCTGGTCGCGCTGGACGGGCGGGTTCATCTGAAAAGCCGTCGCAAGCGCCGGACCGTGCCCGCGCGCGAGTTCTTTCTGGGCATGATGGTGACGGAAAAGTCCGATGACGAACTGATCGAGGCGGTGGACGTGCCCCTGACCCCTCCCGGCACCGGCACCGCCTTTCGCGAGGTCGGGCGGCGCAAGGGTGATTTCGCGATCGTGTCCTGCGCCACCGTGGTGCGGGGTTCCTTAACGCGCCTCGCCGTCGGTGGGGTGAACGACACGCCGGTCGTTGCCGATTGGGAGAACCTCGCCCCGGCCGATGTGGCCGAGGCGTTGAATGCCTTCGCTTGGTCGCTCGATACGCGCGACGACATGCACGCCTCGGCACGATACCGCCGTGATCTGGTGCGTCGCCTTGGAGAGACCACCATCAGGGAGGCCCGCTCATGCGCCGACTGAGTGCCGATGAAAACCACATGGTTCGCTTTCGTCTCAATGGCGAGTCGGTCGAGGGGCCGGCCGAGCCGCGCATGCTGTTAAGCGATTTCCTACGGCATGTCCTCGGCCGGACGGGCACCCATGTGGGCTGTGAACATGGCGTCTGCGGGGCCTGCACGATCCGGATCGACGGCATGATGGCACGCGCCTGCATGACGCTCGCGGTGCAGGTGGAGGGTTCAGACATCACCACGGTTGAAGGTCTGGCACCCGAGCCAGGGCGGCTCTCGGTCCTTCAAGCAGCGTTTCGCAGACATCACGCGTTGCAATGCGGGTTCTGCACTGCGGGAATTCTGATGTCGCTCGACACGCTGTTGCAGGCCGAACCCGAGGCGGACGCGGGGCGTATTCGCGAAGTGCTTTCAGGGCATCTGTGCCGATGCACCGGGTATCACCAGATACTCGACGCCGCTGTCGAGGCGGCACGAGCCCTCAGGAAGGAGACGCAGAATGCTTGATCTTGGAAGATCACTGCTTGCCACCGTTTCGCGCGCGCCGGATGCGCTGTCGCTGGTGGATGGCGACACACGGCTGAGCTATGCGCAGCTCTACCGGTGCGTATCGGCGCTGGTGGCCGGTCTGGAAGACGCCGGGATCCGGCACGGTGACCGGATCCTTACCGCGCTTCAGAACAACCGTGCGGCAGTCTGGCTCCACTGGGCGTGTCAGCTTGCGGGTGTGACGGTCGTTCCGGTTAACTGGCGCGCAACGGCCGAAGAGATCGACTTTTTCCTCGAGAACAGCGAGGCAAGCCTGGTGGTCTGTGATGGCGCGAGCCGCGACGCCATTGCCACTTCCGCACGGGCGATGAATTTGCCGCGCTGGGTCTACGGCTGTGATCTCGACGGCGCTGTATGCGTCGAAGAGGTCGCGATGGGAAGCGCCCCGGACACGCCTGCGATGGCCGGTCCGGAGGATTGGTCGATCATGCTTTACACCTCGGGGACCACCGCGAGGCCCAAGGGCGTGCCGCGCCGCCACCGGGCAGAGCGCGCGGCGGCCGTTGCCCATGTGGCCCAGAACCTGATGCCGCGGGGCGACGTCACGCTCGGGGTCATGCCGCTCTATCACACGATGGGCGTGCGCTCGCTTCTCGCGATGCACCTGCTGGACGGCGCGTTTATCTGCCTGCCACGCTTCGATTCCGCATGGGCGCTGCGCCTTATCGAGAAGGAACGGATCGGGTCGCTTTACCTCGTGCCGACGTTGTATCACGACCTGCTCGATCACCCGGATTTTCCGGGCACCGATCTGAGCCATGTCAGACGTCTGGGATTCGCTGGTGCGTCGATGACCGACGGTCTGCTGAAGCGGGTCGGAGCGGCGTTCCGGCCGGACCTGTTGGTCAACCATTACGGGTCGTCGGAGGTCTATACGTTTTCGATCGACCAGAATGCCGCGGCCAAACCTGGCTCGGCAGGCAAGGCTGGCCTGAACCAGGACCTGCGCATCGTCGAGATGGGAGGCGGCGATCCAGAGCGCGTCGTTGCGGCTGGCGTTGAAGGAGAAATCATCGCCACGCTTGCAGGCGACGAGGCCTTCGAGGGTTATTGGCGCCGCCCAGAGGCGGATGCCAAGTCGTTGATCGACGGTTGGTATTTCACCGGCGATAGCGGACGTTTCGACGCCGATGGCGATCTGTTCGTCACCGGACGCGTCGACGACATGATCATCACCGGAGGAGAGAACGTCTCACCGGTTGAGGTCGAGAGCTGCCTGTCGATGCACGAGGGCGTTGTCGAATGTGCCGTGGTCGGCCTGCCGGATGAGCGGTGGGGCAAGATTGTCACGGCCTTCGTCAAGCGTCGTGGCGATGTCACGGCAGAGGCGCTCGACCGCTTTTGCCGCGCTTCGGATCTCGCCAGTTTCAAACGCCCGCGGCAGTTCGTTTTCGTCGCCGAACTTCCGAAATCCCCCGTGGGCAAGCTGCTCAGGCGGCATCTCGTCTCTGGCGACTATGCGCCAGAGCAATCCATTTCGAAGCAGACCGCCCGGTAACGGGCGAAAAGGAGACGCAATGACCCACCCCATTCCTGACCCCCGGTTGGACACCCTCGACGGATTCCGTGTTGAGACAGACCCTGCGGCGGAGCGCGGCGACATCATCCTCGACCGCCCGCCGATGAACGTCATCAACATGGGGCAGCGCGACCAGATTCGCGCTGCCTTTGAGGCGCTCGACCACGATGACCGCGTGCGGGTGATCGTGTTGCGCGCCGAAGGCGAGCATTTTTCCTCTGGTGGATACATCAAGGGGTTTCTCCAGGCGTCGCCGGAGCATGTCAGTCATCTGGCCGACAACGTCGCGGCCCCCTGGCGGGCGTCGAAGCCGGTGATCGCCGCGAACCAGGGCTATACCTTCGGGGTGGGATTCGAGATTTCGCTCGCCTGCGATTTCCGCATCGCGACCCAGTCCTGCCGCTACGCGCTTCCCGAACAGAAGCTGGGACAAATCCCCGGCTCCGGCGGGTCGGCGCGCCTGCAGGCGATCATCGGAATCGCGCGCACCAAGGATGTAGTCATGCGCTCGCGCCGGATCACCGGGCAGCAAGCCTATGACTGGGGTATTGCCACCGAGGTCGTCGAGGACAGCGAGCTTGCCGCGGCCACAGCACGCCTTGTGGACGAGCTGCGCGGCTTTTCACCGCTGGCGCAGCGAACCGCGAAGAAACTGATCAATGACAGCGAGAATGCAACGGTGGCCATCGGCATCGAGCTTGAAGGCCACGCATACAGCCGACTTCGCCAGTCAGACGATTTCGCCGAAGGCGTCAATGCCTTCCACGAAAAGCGCAAGCCGGAATTCTCCGGGCGCTGAGTGACATCTTGAAAAGGGAGGAAAACATGATGTCTGTTAAGAAACTGTTTGCCGGAGTCGCCGTCGCAGCGCTGGCGGGAACCGCCGCATTGGCCCAGGAGGGACCGATCCGTATCGGAGTGGTCACGCCGATCTCGGGCACCTATGCAGGTATCGGCCAGCAGGTCAGCTGGGGCCTCGACATGGCTGCGGAGGAGATCAATGCCGCCGGTGGCATCGACGGTCGGCAGATCGAGTTGGTCTACGAGGACAGCGAGGCCAATCCGGCGGTCGCCGTGCAGAAGGCCGAGAAGCTCATGACCGCTTCGGATGTGGATTTTCTGACCGGCACGGTCAATTCGGGGGCCACACTGGCCGTCGGACAGGTTGCCGAACGAGCGGGCAAGCTGATCGCGACCACCGTTTCGTTTTCGGATGCCATCACGGGTTCGGGATGTTCGCCCAACGTGTTTCGGGTCAATGCCCGGGCCGGGCAGCAATCCGCCGCCCTTGCCGTCTGGCTGAAGCGCGAGCGTCCAGGCACCAGGGTCTTTTATCTCGGGCCGGATTACGAGATGGGCCGCTCGACCGTCGCCGCCTTCCGGAAGAATGCCGAAAGTGTCGGGGCTGAAAGCACCGACGAGGTGTTCGCGCCATTGGATGCCAAGGACTACAGCCAGTATTTCGGCGGCATCCGCGCCGCGCGCCCCGATGTTCTCTACACCTCGGTGGCAGGCAATGACACGGTGCGCCTGTTCACCCAGCTAAAGGACTTCGGCCTGCTGGACGGGCTGACCGTTCTCGGTGCCTCAGGCACGGTTACCAGTCAGAATATCGGGGCCATTGGTGATGCGGCCGAGGGGTTCATCACCGGTGTGGGATATTCCACCGAGATCGACACGCCCGAGAACAAGGCCTTTGTTGAGGCGTTCAACGAGCGCAACGGGGTCGATCCCGACCTTTATGGCGCCGACAGCTACGGTTTGCTCTT
Source organism: Roseovarius sp. MBR-78 (assembly GCF_040547535.1). Taxonomy (NCBI): domain Bacteria; kingdom Pseudomonadati; phylum Pseudomonadota; class Alphaproteobacteria; order Rhodobacterales; family Roseobacteraceae; genus Roseovarius; species Roseovarius sp. MBR-78. The sequence goes on along the minus strand of NZ_JBEPPX010000018.1, from coordinate 25,535 downwards.
CGCCTACAAGAAGGCGGTCGAGGCTGCGGGGTCCACGAATACCGATGCGGTGCGCACAGCGCTCGAAGGTCTGAGCTGGGAGACGCCGCAGGGTGTCAAGACAATCCGCGCGGGCGACCACCAGGCAATACAGCCGGTCTATGTCGTGGAGGTCAAGGATGGCGCGTTCACCATCGCCGATCGCATCGCCGGCGAGGACGCCATTGGCGAGGATGTCTGTGACCGCTTCTAGGCGGTCATGGAGAACGGAGATCCCAAATGATCGAATTCATCCAATTCGTTCTGGCACCGCAGATGCTCAACGGTCTGGCGCTCGGGATCTCCGTGATCCTCGTGGCGCTGGGCCTGACGATCATCTTTGGCCTGCTCGACGTCATCAACATGAGCCACGGCGAATTCTATGCCATCGGGGCATTCGGTGCGCTGGCCTTGAGCGCGTTCGGCGTGAATTACTGGGTGCTGGTCGCGCTGGTTCCGGTGCTCATGATCCCGCTGGGGGTCGTCGCTGAACGCTATCTGGTGCGCCGCGTCTACGACGGGGCGGACCGGCACGTTTCGACACTGCTGCTGACCTACGGTCTGGCGCTCATCCTGGAGGACGTGCTCAAGATCATCTTCGGGCCGAACACGCATCGGCCCGAAAACCCGCTGCCCGGAGCGACCGAGTTTCTGGGCGTGTTCATTCCCACCTACCGTTTGTTCCTGATCGCGATCGGGATCGCAGTGATACTGGTCGTCGCCTTTGTCGTCTATCGCACGCGGCTGGGTGCGATGGTCCGCGCGGCATCGTTCGACCGCGACATGGCCGCTAGCCTTGGCGTGCGGGTCAGCTGGGTCTATTCAGGGGCCTTTGCATTCGGCGTTGCCCTGGCCGGTCTGGCCGGGGTGCTGCTGGCCCCTGTCTATTCCGTGTTTCCCACAATGGGGCGCGATTTCATACTGATCGCCTTCACCGTGGTGATCGTCGGCGGCATGGGTTCGATCTGGGGTGCAGTGATTGCCGGTATCGTGCTGACGCAGGTGCAGGCGATTTCCAGCCTGATCGTGTCGCCCGTCTGGTCCGAGCCGATCGTCTTCGGTGTCATGGTCGCCGTGCTGATGCTGCGGCCGCAGGGGCTCTTCGGGAGGATCGGACATGCTTGACCGTCTCGACATATCCATGCGCGCGAACCACGTCTTCTCGGGCATTCTGGCGCTCGCGGCGCTTATCTTCGGCGTGCTGGCGGCGGCATCGGGCGACGTGTTCTACCTTCGGCTGGCGACCGAGGCGCTGATTCTGGCAGGGCTGGCCCTGTCGGTGGATATTCTTCTGGGATTCGGCGGGCTTCTGTCGCTAGGTCAGGCGCTCTATTTCGGTGTGGGTGCCTATACCGCCGCGCTCGTGCTGCGTGACGTGCCGTCCTTCTGGCTTGCCCTTGGCGTCGCAGCTGGGGTTAGCCTGATTGCCGGGATCGTGGGCGGGCTGATCGCCAACCGCGTGCGTGGTGTCTACTTTGCGCTCATCACCTTCGGAATGGCGCAGGTCGTGGCAAAGGTCGTTTACAACACCCGCGAGCTTGGCGCTTCGGATGGGCTCATCGGAATACCGATCCTGGAAATTCCGCTGGGCTTCGTCACATTGTCCGCCGACAATGCACTCGGATTCTTCCTGCTGACGCTAAGCATCATCGCCATCCTATATTTCGTTGCCGCCTACATGCTCACCACGCCGTTCGGCAGGGTGATCATCGCTCTCAAGGCAAACGAAAAGCGTGTGCCGTTTCTTGGCTACTCGACATGGTGGCCGCGCATGGTGGCCTATGTTCTTGCCGCGATCATCGCCGGCGTCAGCGGCGCACTCTACCCGATGCTTAGGGGGTTCGTCTCGCCGGAGCTGATGTTTTTCTCCATGTCGGGCAATGCGCTGATCATGGTGATCGTCGGAGGTGCCGGGACCTTGGCTGGCGCGCTCTACGGTGCGGTGCTGCTGACCATGCTGAAATCGGTGATGGGAAGCATGACCGAACATCATCTGATCGCGATTGGGCTGATCTTCATAGGGGCCATCCTGTTTCTTCCAAAGGGCATTGTCGGTCTGTTCAAGCCGCTTGTCGAGCGCATGCTAGCGCCACGGACGGGCTCGGACAGTGCAGAAGACGAAGCCCCCTTCAGGAGCATGCTATGACTGATATTCTGCAAACCGAAGGACTCGGTATTTCCTTTGGAGGACTGAAGGCGGTATCGAACGTGGACCTTGCTGCAAAGGCAAACAATATCACGACCGTGATCGGCCCGAACGGCGCGGGAAAGACGACGCTCTTCAACCTGATCTCGGGGGCGTTGAAACCCGGATATGGCCGGGTTGTGATGGATGGGAGGGACGTGACCGGCCGATCTCCCGCCAAATTGCAGCACGTAGGGCTGGCTCGCTCGTTCCAGATCACCAACCTCTTTTTCGAAATGACAGTGCGAGAGAACCTGCGCCTTGCGGCACAGCGGCTGGAACCAGTGCGTCACATGCTTTGGCCGCCAAGAAGAACCGATCGCGCGGCGCGAAAGGTGGCGGAGTTGATCGACCGGTTCGAACTAGGGGCCAAGGCCAATGAACAGGTTGGCACGCTCAGCCACGGCGAACAAAGGCGACTTGAAATCGCCATGTGTCTGGCCTCTGAGCCGCGCGTCCTGATGCTCGACGAACCGACACAGGGCATGAGCCATTCGGACACCAAGGACACCGCGCGGATGGTCCGTGAACTGGCAAAGGATGTCTCGATCCTTCTGATCGAGCACGATATCGGGGTGGTCATGGAGATATCCGATCATGTCGTGGTGATGCACCAGGGCCAGAAACTGGCCGAGGGGTCACCCACTCAGGTGCGCGCCGACCCGGCGGTTCAGGCAGCGTATTTTGGACAGGGATAAGACATGCTGGAAATTCAGGACATCCATAGCCACTACGGCTTGAGCCATGTCATCCAAGGTATCAGCCTGTCGGTCCAGCCCGGAGAGGTCATGGGCGTGTTCGGTCGCAACGGTGTCGGCAAGACCACTTTGCTCAAGACCATCGCGGGCTGGCTCGCTCCTTCATCCGGTGCGATCAGGCTCAATGGCCGAGAGATCGGCGGGCGGGAGCCCGATGCCATTAACCGTGTGGGCGTTGCCTTCGTGCCCGAGGACCGGCGAATCTTTCCCGGCCTCAGTGTGCAGGAAAACCTCGAACTGGGCATGTTAGGTCTGCGTGGACCAAGACCGCGCGATCCTCTTGACCCGGTCCTCGAACGCTTCCCGCGGCTGGCCGAACGCGCACGGCAATCCGCAACCACGCTATCGGGCGGCGAGCAGCAGATGCTGGCGATGGCACGGATCATGGTCGCAGACCCGGATGTCGTGCTGATCGACGAACCGTCCGAGGGCCTCGCCCCGATGATTGTGGCGGAAATCTTTGCGATCATCAGGCAGATGCGCGACGACGGCAAAGCCGTTCTTCTGGTCGAGCAGAACATCCATGAGGCCCTGTCCGTGTGCGATCGCTTCGTTGCCATTGAACGCGGTCGGGTCGTGCTCGAGGGCGACCCCGAGGATGCAGAGGACCGCAATTTGCTGATAGGTCAGCTCTCAGTATGAGCGACCTGCTCTTGACCGAAGCAGGCGCTATCGATTGCACCGAGATGGGCGCGCCAAACGGCCCGGCCGTCGTTTTCCTTCACCACGGGTTCGGCACGCGGCTATCGCTTGTGAACCTCGCCGAAAGACTCGAGCGGCATCTGCCTGAGCACCGGCTTGTTCTATACTCGCGACCCGGTTGCGGAAGATCGCCACCGATGTCCCCTGCGAAGCCCATTGATTACCTCACGCGCGAGGCAACGATCGTGCTGCCCGCAGTCATGGATGCGCTTGGACTCGGTTCAGCCGACCTGATCGGTCACAGCGATGGTGGCAGCATCGCCCTGATCGCAGCCGCAATGCACCCCGATCGCGTCCGCTCGATCACTGCGCTTGCGCCTCATGTCATCGTTGAGGCGCGCACGCGGCAGGGCATCCGTGCCTTGCCCAAACCGGGATCCAACCATGACTTCGAGCGGGCACTGGCACAGCGACACGCTGATATCGGCGTTGCCTACAATGCCTGGCGCGCGCTGTGGCTTTCCCAAGACATGGCTGAGTGGGATATCACTCCACTCTTGCCCAGCATTTTCTGCCCGGTTCAGCTCGTGCAGGGTGGCGGCGATGAATACGGGACGTTCCGACAGATCGACCTGATCGAAACCAAAGTTTCTTCTCCCTCGATTTCGGCGCTCCGGATCGCGGACGCGGGCCACGAGCTTCACAAGTCTCATCCCGAGGTCGTGCTGGCCGCTTGTCTCGATGCGATCTCTGAGCGCAGTCAGTCCAGTGCTGGACTTCGCGGCTGACCGATCGCTTCAGATTGTTCTTCGAACTTGCATCTTACTGACACCTGGGAAACGCGTATGCCGGACCACTTGGACCGCCCTGAAAAGGCGTCATTTCTCTGGCCCGATTGGTCCGGCTGGTCCAAATGGTCAGGTTAGCTGGAGGGGTTATCGCCCCTCCTGCTGTCGAATGCCCGAGTTAGCTCATCGCTCAGGCTCACCTATCTCGCGGAGCTTCGCGGCGTTGACGGCATAGGTCCACGGGCGGTCTTCGATCTGCCGTCCCATCCGCACCTGGAAACCACCGCTCTTCTGAGTCTTCAGGAATCCGCCATCCGCGTGCAGCCGAGCCACTTCACTCGGATTATTCGGAGCGTGAATCTTCTGCCAGCACTCCGTCCGGATGTAGACCCAGTGATCGTCCCGCCATCCATCGACCGGGGGATTGTCCTCGGTCCCGATCATCTGAAAGCGCTCGGGGTGCTTTGCAATGTAATCCCGCGTGCGCTGCACGGCCGTGTCGATCTCCGAGGTCGTCACGCCCTCCTCGGCATCGAACCAATCCCGAAACATCTCCCACGCCGCCGCTTTCGCACCACCTGCCGGCCAACCGGTCAGGTCCGCCTTCGTGGCCAACTCCCCGGCGAGTGCCGCAATGGCGAAGCGCTTGAGGACACGATGCGCCTGTCCATTACTCTGCGACAGATCTGCGCGCTTTGCCACGCTGCGGCAGAGGTCATCAATGAACTCCTGCCACTTCTTTTTCTTTTCGCGGTTTCCCATCACATGCTCGACAAAGAGCGGACCGGCATGGCCGTAATTCTCGAGGCTCGCCTGATTGAGCTGTTCGGCAAAAGTGCTGCCATCATGCGCACCCCGCAGATCATCAAAGGCGCCGTGCATCCGGCAGTCGGCCTCCATATTGATCAGGCGCACCGCCTGACCAGCGCGGAACTCGCGGCCTGCCTTCGCCATGTGCTCTTCGAGCGTGACCTCTCCGCTCGACAGGATAGACACACGCCACTGCTGCGCCGATTGCGGCTTCCCATTCGCCTTTGCCCTGTTCCGACCCTTGCCGTTGCCCAGCATGTAGACGGTCTCTCCGACAGTCCTGGGATCGGCATTATGCAGCTCCTCGAGATTCAGCAGCGTGTCGTTGCACGCGGCCGCTACGCCCTCGAGGCCGCTGAGCGTGCCGTTCCAGCTCTGCAGCAGGCTCGGCGCGCCCCAGACGGATGAGGCGACATACTGGATCGTCGACTTGCCGCGCGATGACTCGCCGCGCAGGTGAAACCCTCCACCGGTCTGGCCGAGAATGGACAGAAGCGGTCCACTGAACGCGTGAGAGACCGCCAGCATCATCAGCGGATTGCCGACGCACCGTGCCGCGACCTCGTTTTTCCACGCGTCGAGCGTGCCGCGCGTGTTGGTCGCCGCCTTCATGTCGTCCGGGACGCTGTCCGTCGTCACAAGGGCATGTCCGATCACGCGGCCGTTGCCGAGGACGAAGGCGTCATGCGCGTCACTGGCCCAGCCGACCCGGTGGCAGCGAAGATAGACTGCCTCGAGCTGCCACGAGCGCAGCAACAGCATCACGCTTTCCGCCGCCTTGCGTGCCGGTGCCAGCTCAAGGCCGAGGTCGAAGAGCGGGGCGAGGGCGACGTTCGGCGACTGCGAAAGCTGCCGCCCTTCGTAGACCAGCTCATGCCAAGTCCCTTCGGGATCCTGCACGGAGACCACGCGGCCCCAGCCATGGCCGGCCGCAGTCCGGCACCGTCCCATCACGACGACGGGCGAGCATATCTTCACCGGCACCAGGTTTTCTTCATCTCCGGAGCGCAACTCATAGATACCGTCATCGCAAAGGGTGAAGCGTTCGGGAATACCGTCGGACCCATGACCGTCGATCATGGCAGATGCAACATGCCCGCGAGCGTTGCCAGTATGCGGAAAGGTGACGATGTTCTCGTGTGCGGTGTCGTGCGGGGAGAAGGTGCTGTGATTTGTCATGGCGTTACCTCGAATTTGCATGACGGGATGGTTCGGCGAGATCAAGATCACGCCGCTGATATGGCTGATGCCCCGGCATCGGGGCCATCAGGGTCTGGTGGAGTAGCTGTTGCTGGCCGTCAGTGGGCCATCAGCGCCCCGACATCGAGATCGGTTACGAAGCCGCAGGTGAGCCGGCTTTCCCAGTCCTCGATATCCGAGAGGCGCCAGCGGGTGGCACCGCCCAGCTTGAAGGGCTTGGGGAACTCGCCGTTCCGCTTCCAGCGCCAGATCGAGTCCTTGGACACGTTGAAGCGCTGGGCGACCTGGTCGACGGAAAGGTAGAGATTGTTGCTGTGGATAGTCATGAGCCATCCTCCACGAGTGTTGTCCAAACGTGTTGACCCAGAGCATCAAAAGACGCTTTTAGCTCAACCATCTAACGTATAGCAATCCGTCCTCGGAAGAGCCGAGAAAGAGCTTAAAAACGTCAGTATGCGCTGAATCGTGAACTTTATGTCAATTTCTGTAACGGACAGTGATCTCCACACTGACATACGGCTGGTCGGCACATCGATGCACGCGGCGGAGCGACAAGGCATCAAGAGGCAGTCCATTTGGTGGTATTTTTGGTGGGAACTAAAATTCAATTACTCTAAAATTAATAATAAACAGTAAGCTATATGCTTTAAGTGGCGGAAGGGGTGGGATTCGAACCCACGGATGCTCTCACATCGCCGGTTTTCAAGACCGGTGCAATCGACCACTCTGCCACCCTTCCGCATCGCCGCGACCGCGCGGACGGGCGAGCGATGACGTGCCTTAGCGGCGTGCGCGCGATTCTGGAAGTGTTGTTGCGCGATGGCGTGCCGCGTCGTGGAAATCCGCGCAGGGCCGGGCTGGGCGCTTTTCACGCCGCGCGGGACAGGCTAGACTGCGCCGCAACAAGGCGGGTAACGACAAGCCCGCGCGGCGCACAGGCGAGAGGCATGGCATGGGACGAGTGACACGAGGCGGAAACGCGGTTCGCGGCCTGGTGCTGGTGGCGGGGGTGCTGCTGGTGGCGGGATGCGACGAGAGCGGCAAATTCACCCTGCTCCAGCCGCAGGCGGGCGGGGTAGGCGCGGCGGCGGGGGACGGCCCGCGCGCGACGCGGCTGGTGGAGCGCGATGTCGAGGCCCCCGAGGTGTTTCAGGCAACCGACATGGGGCTGTGGGACGGGCGGCCTTCGCTCGGCGGCGTCTGGGTGGCGCATCCGGACGTGACAGAGCCCGAGCGCGTCATCATCCGCAACACCGCCGATGGAAAATTTGTAATCGGTGCCTTGTTCCGGCGTCAGCGCGAGGTGCCGGGACCGGCCTTTCAGGTCTCGTCGGATGCGGCCTCGGCGCTGGGGCTGATCGCCGGATCGCCGCAACAGCTCAACGTGACCGCGCTGCGCCGCGAGGAGGCCCCGGCCGAGGAGGCCGCGACAGCCGAGGATGCGGCACCGCAGGATATCGCGTCCGCGCCCGAGGTCGAGGCCAGCGATCTTGACCCGGTGACCGGCACCGCCGCTGCTGCCATTGAGGCGGCGGAAGCGGCAGAGACCGCGAACGCCGCAAAAGCCACAGAGACCGCCGCGCCCGCGCCAAGGCCAGAGCGCGCCGCCGCGTCGCTTGCCAAGCCCTACGTGCAGGTGGGCATATTCAGCGTCGAGCAAAACGCCCGCAACACCGCCACCGCGCTGCGGCAGGCGGGCATGGTGCCCACGGTGTTCGATCAGAACTCGCAGGGCAAACGTTTCTGGCGGGTGGTGGTGGGGCCTGCGGCCTCTGCCTCTGATCGCGCCGCCGTGCTGAAAAAGATTAAGGGGATCGGATTTGCCGATGCCTATCCGGTGACGAACTGAACGGGGGGATGCGGTGATGACATTCATGAAGGGCTGTCTGGCGGCGCTTGTCGCGCTTGGCCTCGCGGTCCCGGCTCTGGCCTTTGAGACGAGCGCGCGCGGGGCCTATGTGGTGGATGCGACCACAGGCACGGTGCTCTTGAGCAAGAATGCCGACACGCCCTTGCCGCCTGCGTCGATGTCCAAGCTGATGACGCTCTACGTGGCCTTCGAGGCGGTCCGCGATGGCCGCCTGTCGCTCGACGAGCGGCTGCCGGTATCGCAGCACGCGATGAGCTATGGCGGCTCGACCATGTTTCTCGACACCACCGACCGGGTGCGCGTCGAGGATCTGTTGCGCGGGATCATCGTCCTGTCGGGCAATGACGCCTGCGCCGTGATCGCCGAGGCGCTCAGCCCCGACGGCACCGAGGCGGGCTTTGCCCGCTACATGACGCAACGCGCGCAGGCCCTGGGCATGACCAATTCGGTGTTCAAGAATTCCAACGGCTGGCCCGCCGAGGGGCATGTGATGTCGATGCGCGACCTCGGCCTTCTGGCGCGGCACATCATCGAGGATTTTCCCGCGTTCTACCCGATGTTTGCCGAGCGCGAGTTTCGCTTTGACGGGCGCGCGCCTGCCAATGTCCACAACCGCAACCCGCTTCTCGGCCTCGGGATCGGGGCCGACGGGCTCAAGACCGGGCATACGCAGGCGGCGGGCTACGGGCTTGTCGGATCGGCGGTGCAGGGCGAGCGGCGGGTGATCTTTGCCATCACCGGGCTTGACAGCGCCGCCGCGCGCGCCCGCGAATCCGAGGCGATCGTGAACTGGGCGTTCCGGCATTTCGCGCGCAAGACGGTGCTGCGCGCGGGTGAGGTGGTGGCGCGTGCGCCGGTCTGGATGGGCGAGGCGGGCGAGGTCGGGCTTGCGCCGGCCGCCGATGTGGAGACGCTCTTGCCGGTGCTGGCCAGCGAGAGCCTGGCGGCGCAGGTGGTCTATACCGGGCCGGTGCGCGCGCCGGTGGCCAAGGGCGATGCGCTGGCCGAGCTGGTGCTTGCGCCCGAGGGCCTGCCCGAGACGCGGGTGCCGCTGGTGGCGACCGAGGCGGTGGCACCGGGCGGGTTCATGACGCGGCTGCGCATGGTGGCGGGGCAGGTGCTGGAGCGGTTGCGCGAGGGCCCCGAGGGGGCCTCTTGAGCGGGCAGGGCCTCTTCATCAGTTTCGAGGGCATCGACGGTTCGGGCAAGTCCACGCAGGCGCGTCTTCTGGCCGAACGGCTGCGCGAGGCGGGCCGCGAGGTGGTGCTGACGCGCGAGCCGGGCGGCAGCGCGGGGGCCGAGGAGATTCGCAATCTGCTGCTCACGGGTGCGGGGGATCGCTGGTCGCCCGAGACCGAAGTGCTGCTTTTCACTGCCGCGCGGCGCGACCATCTGGAGCGGGTGATCGCGCCCGCGCTGGCGCGGGGCGCGGTGGTGATCTGCGACCGTTTCGCCGATAGCACGCGGGTCTATCAAGGCGTGGGCCGCGCCGATCTGCGCCCGCTGGTGGACGCGTTGCACCGGCTGGTCATCGGGCAGGAGCCGGACCTGACGCTGCTCATCGACATCGACCCTGCGACCGGGCTGGCGCGTGCCGAAGCGCGGGGCGATGGCGAGGCGCGGTTCGAAGCCTTCGGGCTGGGCTTGCAGGAGCGGTTGCGCGCCGGGTTTCTCGCGCTGGCGCAGGAAGCCGCCGGGCGCGTCGTCGTGATCGACGGGGCGCGTGCGCCGGAGGTGGTGGCGGCGGAGGTGGCGCGCGTGGTCGCCGCGCGGCTGGCATGAGCGGCGATACCCTGCCAGAGCCGGACCGCGCCGAGGGCGCGCCGCACCCGCGCGAGACCGCGCGGCTGTTCGGGCAGGAGGCGGCAGAGGCCGCGTTTCTCGACGCCCATGCCTCGGGGCGTTTGCACCACGCCTGGATGCTGACCGGGCCGCGCGGGGTGGGCAAGGCCACGCTGGCCTGGCGCATCGCGCGGTTCCTGCTGGCGCGGGGCGGGGCGCAGGAGGATGGCCTTTTCGGCGCGCCGCCCCCGCCTGCCAGCCTCGAGGTGGACCCCGAGCACCCCGTGGCGCGGCGGATGCGGGCGCTGTCGGAGCCGGGGCTGTTCCTGCTGCGGCGCGGCCCCAACGACAAGGGCGACCGGCTGGCGCAGGAGATTCGCGTGGCCGAGGTGCGCAAGATGGGCAATTTCTTTGCCCTATCCGCCGCCGATGGCGGGCGGCGGGTGGTGATCGTCGATGCCGCCGATGAATTGAACACGCAGGCCGCCAACGCGCTCCTTAAGATGCTCGAAGAGCCGCCCGCGCGCACGGTGATGCTCCTGGTCGCGCATCAGCCGTCAAGCCTGTTGCCGACGATCCGCTCGCGCTGCCGGATGCTGCGGCTGGCACCCTTGGGGCCGCAGGACATGGCCCGCGCGCTGGCGGCGGCGGGGATCGGCCCCGGCGATGACCCGGCGGCCACGGCGGCGCTTTCCGAGCTGGCCGCGGGATCGGTGGGCGCGGCGGTGCGGCTTGTGACGCTGGATGGCGTGGCGCTATATGCCGAGATCGCGGCGCTGATGGACAGCCTGCCCCGGCTTGACCGCGCGCGCGCGCTGCGTCTTGCCGACAGCGTGGCGCAGCGCGGGGCCGAGGCGCGGCGCGAACTCCTGTTCTCTCTGTTCGATCTGTTTCTCGCCCGCCTCGCGCGGACCGGGGCCACCGGTGCCCCCCCCGCGACCGAGGCCACCCAAGGCGAGGCCGCCCTGCTGGCGCGGCTGGCCCCTGATGCGGGGCGCGCGCGCGCCTGGGCGCAAACCGCCGAGGAGGTGGGCGCGCGGGCGCGTCACGGGCTGGCGGTCAATCTTGACCCTGCCGCGCTTGTCCTAGATACCGTGCTCAGGATGAAGCAGACCGCCGGGGGCTGACCCGGCCCGCGCGGGGGACGCATGAGCACCGATATCCGCATAACCGACAGCCATTGCCACCTGGATTTCCCCGATTTCGACGGCGAGCGTGACGCGGTCATCGACCGCGCGCGCGCGGCGGGGGTGCACCGCATGGTGACGATCTGCACGCGGCTGCGGCAGGAGCCGCAGGTGCGCGCGATTGCCGAGAGCTATTCAAACGTCTTCTACGCCGCAGGCACCCACCCGATGAGCGCGGCGGAGGAGCCGATGGTGACGGTTGACGACCTGGTGGCGCTTGCCGCGCATCCGAAATTCGTGGGTATCGGCGAGACCGGCCTTGATTACCACTACACCGCCGAAAGCGCCGAGGTGCAGCAGCAAAGCCTGCGCATCCATATCGCGGCGGCGCGCGAGACCGGCCTGCCGCTCATCATCCACGCACGCGATGCCGACGAGGACATGGCGCGCATCCTGACCGAGGAATATCGCGGCGGGGCCTATACTTGCGTGCTGCATTGCTTCTCGTCCGGTGCGGGGTTGGCGCGGGCGGCGCTTGATCTGGGGTTTTATCTCTCGATGTCGGGGATCGCGACATTCCCGCGCAGCCAAGACCTGCGCGATATTTTCGCAAGCGCCCCGGTGGAACGCATCCTGGTGGAGACCGACGCGCCCTATCTGGCGCCGCCTCCCCATCGCGGGCGGCGCAACGAGCCGGGCTATACGCTCTACACCGCGCAGAAGGGGGCCGAGGTTTTCGGCATGGACTTCGCGGAATTCGCCGCGCAGACGGAGGCCAATTTCGAGCGGTTGTTCACCAAGGCGGTTCTGTGATGGGCGAGTTGCGCTTTACCATCCTTGGCTGTGGATCGTCGGGCGGGGTGCCGCGCCTTGGCGGGCATTGGGGCGCGTGCGACCCCGACAACCCGCGCAACACGCGGCGGCGCTGTTCCATGCTGGTGGAGCGCGAGACCGAAGACGGCATCACCCGCGTGCTGATCGACAGCACCCCCGACCTGCGCGCGCAGCTTCTTGATGCGGGGATCGGCACGCTCGATGCGGTGGCCTATACCCATGCGCACGCCGATCATGTCCACGGCATCGACGATCTGCGGATGATCGTCTTCAACATGCGCACGCGCCTTCCCGTCTGGGCCGATGGCGACACGCAAAACTCGCTTTATTCCCGCTTCGGCTATGTCTTTACCCAGCCCGAGGACAGCCCCTATCCGCCGATCCTCGACATGCACACGATCGACGGAGCCTTTACCGTCGAGGGCGCGGGCGGGCCGATCACGCTCACCCCGTTCAAGGTGGGGCATGGCGCGATTGACGCGCTTGGCTTTCGCATCGAGGGGCTGGCCTATCTGCCCGACGTGGTGGAGATCCCTGCGCCGGTCTGGCCCATGCTTGAAGGGCTGGATTGCTGGGTGCTCGACGCGCTGCGGCGCACGCCGCACCCCACCCACGCCCATCTTGATCTGGCGCTGGACTGGATCGCGCGCGCGGCCCCGCGCCGCGCGGTGCTCACCAACATGCATATCGACATGGATTACGCGACCGTCGCGGCGGAGACACCCGAGCACATCACCCCCGCCCATGACGGGATGGTGATCCGCTACCCGGTCTAAGCCGGTGCAGGCGCTTCTGGAGGTCATCGTTCCGGTCTTTCTGGTGATCGGGTTCGGCTATCTTGCGGTCTGGCGGGGCTGGTTCAGCGCGGCGGGTGTCGACGGGCTGATGACCTTCACGCAGAAATTCGCCGTCCCCTGCCTACTGTTCACGGCGCTGGCGCGACTTGATCTGGCGCAGAGTTTCGACTGGCGCCTGCTCCTGAGCTTTTACGCGGGCGCGCTGTCGGGGTTCCTGCTGGGCCTTTTCGGCGCACGGCTGATCTTTGGCAGGTCGTGGGAGGACGCGGTGGCCATCGGCTTTTGCGGGCTGTTCTCGAACTCGGTCCTGCTGGGCCTGCCGATCATGGAGCGGGCCTATGGCATCGGTGCGCTGTCGGCCAATTTCGCCATCATCGCGGTGCATTCGCCGTTCTGCTACGGCATCGGCATCACCGCGATGGAGGTGGTGCGCGCGCGCGGCCAATCGGCGGGCCGGGTCGCGGCCAAGGTCGGGCGGGCGATGTTTTCCAACACGCTCATCATGGGCATCGCGGCGGGGTTTGCCGTCAACCTGTCAGGGCTGCCGATCCCCGGCCCGGTCAATGACGCGCTCGACCTGATGGTACGCGCGGCGCTGCCGGCGGCGCTCTTTGGCCTCGGCGGCGTGCTGGTGCAATACCGCCCCGAGGGCGATATGCGCGTGATCCTCTATGTCTGCGCGGTGTCGCTGGTGGCGCATCCCTTGATCACCTACGGGCTGGGGCGCGGGCTTGGCCTGCCGGTGGAGGGCCTGCGCGCGGCGGTGGTGACGGCGGCAATGGCCCCCGGCGTCAACGCCTATATCTTTGCCAACATGTATGGCCAGGCCCGGCGCGTGGCGGCGTCGAGCGTGCTGATTGCCACGGGGCTGACGGTGGGCACGGCGTGGCTGTGGCTGTCGGTGCTGCCATGATGCCGGGCTATGCGGGCCCCTGCACCCTGCCTGCGCGGGTTGCGCTGCGGCTTCGGTTGGACCTTGGGCAAAATCGCGCGCAGTCATGCGCTGACGGTCACCGGGAAAGGGCATGCTGAGATAATGCAGAACGACATAACAGGCCCGGTTCTGCTTCTTGATGACATGAGCGAGACGCGCCTGCATCTGGCCGCGCTGTTCATCGCCGCGCCGGGGGTGACGCCGCCGCCGGTCAGGACCGATGCCAGCGAGAGCGCCCCCGAGCAGATTGCCGCCTATGGCGCGGGGATCGTGTGGCGGGCGCGGTTCTGCGTGGCTTGTGCGCCGGGGGCGGGCTATCGCTGGAACGGCGAGGACTACCCGCTTGCCGCCGATTTTTCGGGCGACCTGCGGCTGGCCTATGTGTCGTGCAACGGCGAGGAAACCGGGGATATGGACCGCGCCCTGTCCGAGCGCAACGCCATGTGGGCGCGGTTGCAGGCCGAGCATGAGCGCGCACCCTTCGCGTTGCTGCTGCATGGTGGCGACCAGATTTATGCCGACGAGGTGACACAGGGCCATCCGCTGAGCGATGGCTGGCCCGAGCGCATCCCACGCGCGCCGCGCCCCGCCGAGCTGGCAGATTTGCGCGCGCATCTGCGGGCGCGGTTCTTCGAGCGCTATGCCGCGCTCTACCGCGCGCCGCAATTCGCGTGGCTGGCGGCGCGGGTGCCCTCGCTCATGCAATGGGACGATCACGACATTTGCGACGGCTGGGGCTCCTTGCCGAGTTCGCGCACATGTTCGCCGGTGGGGCAATGCCTGTTTGAGGTGGCGCGCGAGAGTTTCCTGATCTTCCAGCACGCCGCGCGCGATGGCGATCTGCCCGCGCGCTTTGCCGATCCCGAGGGCGCGCATCTGGGCTGGGCGGTGCGGCGCGGTGACCTGCGTATTCTCGCCCCCGATATGCGGTCCGAGCGGACACGGCACCAGATCATGGGCGAGGGTGGCTGGCAGATGATGGATGCCGAGGCCGCGCGCACGCAGACGGGTCAGAGCCTTTTGATGTCAAGCGTGCCGCTGCTGGGGCCGCGCCTGTCGCTTTTGGAGCGGGCGATGGTTCTGGTGCCGCGAATGCAGAAATACGAGGATGATCTGCGCGACCAATGGCAAAGCCGGGCGCATCGCGGCGAATGGCGGCGGATGCTGGAACTGGTGCGCGACTTGGCACGCGCAAGCCGCCATGACATCGTTGCCGTGTCGGGAGAGATTCACCTTGCTACGCGGGCGGTGATGGATCTGGGCGACGGTCTTTACCTGCATCAATTGGTGGCGTCGGGCATCGCGCATCGTGCGCCGCCCAGGCTCTGGGCGCGGGTGCTCGACCTGTTGTCGCGGCTGGGCGAGGCCCCGCTGGCGGGGCATCCGATCACGATAGAGCGGATCGCGGGGCAGGGCGGCTATTACGTGGCAGAGCGGAATTACCTGGTGCTGAGCCGATGCGCCGGGAGATGGCAGGCAGAGTGGGAGTTGGAGGACAGCGGCCGCAGCGCGCCGTTGCCGATCCCATAGCTGGCCTGCCGCGATTTCAGCGCAGCAGCGCCTTCATCCCCCGGTCCAGCCCTTCGAGGGTCATCGGCACCATGCGATCATCGAAAATCTCGCGGATCATGGCGATGGAGCGGGTGTAATCCCATTCGCGCCGGGGCACCGGGTTGATCCACAGGTGACCGGGCCATTGCGCGCGGGCGCGCTCCAGCCACGCTTGCCCGGCCTCGGCGTTCCAATGTTCGTTCGCGCCGCCGGGATAGGCGATCTCGTAGGGGCTCATGCTGGCATCGCCCACGAAAATGCATTTGTAATCAGGGCCATAGGTGTTGAGCACCTCCCATGTCGGTACCTGCGCATCCCAGCGGCGGGCATTGTCGCGCCAGACGCCCTCGTAAAGGCAGTTGTGGAAATAGTAATATTCGAGATGCTTGAATTCGGCCCGCGCGGCGCTGAAAAGCTCTTCCACCACCTTGATATGCGGGTCCATCGAGCCGCCCACGTCGAGAAACAGCAGCACCTTGACGGCGTTGCGCCGCTCAGGCCGGGTTTTCACGTCGAGCCAGCCATTCTCGGCGGTGGCGCGGATGGTGCCGTCGAGGTCAAGCTCCTCATGCGCGCCGTCGCGCGCCCAGCGGCGCAGGCGTTTGAGCGCGACCTTGATGTTGCGGGTGCCAAGCTCCACGCTGTCGTCGAGATTGCGAAATTCGCGCTTGTCCCAGACCTTGACGGCGCGGCGGTGGCGGCTCTCGTGCTGGCCGATGCGCACGCCCTCGGGGTTGTAGCCATAGGCACCAAAGGGCGAGGTGCCCGCGGTGCCGATCCATTTGGAGCCACCCTGGTGGCGGCCCTCCTGCTCGCGCAGCCGCTCCTTGAGCGTTTCCATCAATTTCTCGAACCCGCCAAGCGCCTCGATCTCGGCCTTTTCCTCGGGCGTCAGGTGCTTTTCGGCCATTTTTTGCAGCCAGTCGGCGGGCAGGTCCACGGCGTTGAGCACCTCGCTTGCGCTGATGCTTTCCAGCCCCTTGAAGCTCTGGGCGAAGGCGCGATCGAAGCGGTCGATATGGCGCTCGTCCTTCACCATCGCGCTACGGGCGAGATAGTAGAACGCTTCGATGTCATAGGTCACAAGCCCTGCGCGCACCGCCTCGAGAAAGGTCAGGTATTCGCGCAAGGAGACCGGCACGCCGCCCGCCCGAAGGGTTTCGAAGAAGGGCAGGAACATCGCCGCCTCACATGGCGGCGCGGTGCAGGATCAGGGTCAGGAACAGCCCCGCGATCGCAAAGAGCAGCCCGAAGACAAAGGCGTAAAGCGCCATGTCCGCGGGTTTTCCCTTGCGCCGCCAGGCGAGGATGCCGCCGCCTGCGGCCCCAAATATCGCACCAAGAATGACGATCATCGCTTATCCGTTCGGCCCCCTGAGCGGGTTGAGCGCGCCCACTTCGCGCAGCTTGGCCTGCACCGCCCAATCTGCCCCATAGCCGTAGCGCGCCCAGCCGAGACTGTCCAGCCTCACCGCCTGTGCCTCGGCCACGCGGTTTTCAAGGTCAAGCGCCTCGGCCTGAAGCATCTTGAGCGTGGCGATGAGGGCGGCATTTTCGAAACGTTCGGCCACGGCGACATGGGGGCCAAGCCGTGCCAGCGCGTCTTCGCCGCGCCCGAGCGCGATATCGTGGCTGGCAAGCTGCGCCGCGACATAGGCGCGGTGCAGGCCGGTGCCGGGCACCGTCTGATAGAACCGGTCGGCGATGGCGAATTGCGCGCGGGCGAAATCGGGGTCGCTGGCCTGCGCCAGCCGCCCGAGCGCGAAATGGCTGAAGGCGCGGCGGTGATCGGTCCAACCGATGGCCTGCGCGATGCGCACCGCGTCAAGCGCGGCGGTGCGGCGCGCGCGCGCGCGCGCGCCGGGGCCAAGCGCGGTCTGGATCGCCTCGATCCACGCGCGCGGCGTCGTCCCGGCAAAGCGTGGTGCGATCCCGTCGCCCTTGGGGTTGAGGCGGCTGAGGATGGCGGGCAGGCGGTCGGCAACCTCGCGGCGCGACATGCCCGCGCGCAATTCGGGCGCGTAATAGGCGCGCAGGATCAGCATGTCGAAGCCGGTCAGCACCGCGTGCACATTGTCGTCGTTGAACACGCTGTCGGACAGGCGATACATATCGTTGAGCGGCCCCAGCGCCTGCGCCAGTTCCTCGTGCAGACAGTCGCGCGTTTCCTGCGGGCTGGCGTCATTTGGCACGAAAATCGCGATCTTTTCGCGCCGGGTGATGCGCGTCCAATCGGTGAGACGGGTGCCGCGCGCGCGGCGATACTCGGCCAGGCTGTCGATATTGGGCACCACGAAACAGGCAGCACTGGGCAGGTTACGGCGGATCTCGTCGCGGCGCACCGCCTCGATGGTTATACTCGCTGCGCCCTCGGTGACGCGGCTTATGTCGATGCCCGCCTCGCTGCGCAGCCGGTGGATCACCCGGTTGAGATCGGCCATCAGGGTGATCGGCACCTGGCCGGTAACGCGCACGGTGATCGGCCCCTCGAAGCGCGAGAACCGTTGCAGCATCCGCCCTGATTCCATCTGGAAGGAAAGATCGAGAAAATCGCGCAGGATGTCGCGGTTGGCGCGTTGCGGCGGCACCGGGCTTGGCGCGGAAAATCCCTTCATCGGGGGCAGAATGCTGTCATCGGGCATGGCCGCGCGCGAGGCGGTATTCGACTGGTAGGCGCCCGGAACGCAGGCCCCGAGGAAGAGGCAGATGGGCAGGACGACTCGGCGCATGGTTCCCCCGTCTTCATGTTTCCCGGTCAGTGTCGGCAAGGGCGACGGGAACCAGAACTGGCCGCCCTTCCTGTTCTGGTCAAGGAACCGCCAAGGCAAAACTGTGACACAGGGCCTGTCGTCGATCAAGCCTGAGCCGGGCGGGGTGGTTTGCGTGGATTGCCCGCGCAAACGGAAACAATCCCGGCGAGTGGCCGGGATTGTTTCGATTTTGAGCCGGTGCGGCGCATCCCCGCGGGCCGGGGCAGGCCGGTTGGCGGTTACTCCACCAAAAGCCGCGCCTCGTGGCGTTTGAGCGAGCGGCGCGCGGCGTGATAGGCCTCGATCCCCGTCGTGTCGCGCAGTTCCGGGAAGAGGGTAAATATCTCCTCGCGCGAGGCGTCGCCCATCCCATCGAGAACCTGCTCGCCGGGCTGAAAGCTTTCGGTCCAGGCCCCGTCCGACAGCACCACCTCGTGGCGGTCGCACATGAAGTGAATATAGGTTGCCCCGTTGGTGGCGCGCAACTCGCTGATGCCCTCCATGCCGGTCAGGTGCTTGGCCGCCGCCAGAACCTCGCGCTCGCCGAAATAAAGCGCGGCGCGCTCGGAGGTGAGCAGCACGCGGTGTTGCGGGCTCACGATCATGTCGCGCTCGGGCAGGCCATGGCCAAGCGCCCCTGCGCTGATGCGCACCGGGCGCAGATGCGGCGATGCCATCAGATCGGCAGAGCCAAGCGCGCGCGTGCCGACCCAGCGCACCTCCTGCAAGCCGTTGTCGCGGGTGATGACGCGGTCGCCCTCGCGCAGATCCTCTACCAGCACTTCGCCGCGCGGCGTCGCGATACGCGTGCCGGGGGTGAAGCAGGGGATCAGGTTCTCGATCTCGGTAAAGGTCAGTGCACCGGTGACGGTATCATCAGCGGCAAGGAAGTTGACCGTGCCAGAGGTCGAATCGCCATCCGCGTCCACCGTCTCTCCGACGATGTCGAACCGGCCAAGGCCGCGCAGGTCGAGCGTGTCGATATCGTCCTCGACCCCGTCGGCAGTGCTGTCGCCCGAGCCGCCGTCGATTTCATCGCCCGCAGTTACTGCAAGGAATTCGTCGCGATCATTGCCACCGGCCATGAAATCGGCCCCGGCGGCACCCGACAGGGTGTCATTGCCGTTATTGCCGCGCAATTCGTCATCGCCATCGCCGCCCGAGACGATATCCGCCCCGTCGCCGCCGTTGATGACATCGGCCCCGGCGCCGCCTTCAAGGCTGTCATTGTCAAACAGACCCCGAATGGTATCGTCGCCATCGCCGCCAAGGACGGTATCGTTGCCGAAATTGCCTTCGAGCGAGTCGTTGTCGATGCCTCCGTCGACAAAATCATCGCCGGTGCCGCCGGAAATGGTGTCATTATCATCCTGGCCAAAGATCGTATCGTTGCCCGCACCGCCGGTGAGGAGATCATCGCCATTGTCGAGCACCGGATCGGTGGCATCGGGGATGTTGAGCGCATCCGGGAAGGCCGGGTCAAGCCCGCCAAAGACAAGGTCATCGCCTGCGCCCGCACTGATCGTGTCCGAGCCTTCGGAACCGATGATCGTATCCGCACCGTCGCCGCCCTCTACGCTGTCGGCGTCAATACCGGCGTCGATGCTGTCATTGCCCGCGCCGCCAAGGATGGTGTCGGCGTCGTCGCCGGTCGAGATGACATCATCGCCCGCGCCGCCATCGACGAAATCGAGATCGTCACCGGGGATCGGATCGGCGGGCACGTTGGGCGGAAAGCCCAGATCGGGCAGCGGGCCATCGGCCACGGGCACACCTGAATCGATCGTGTCGTTGCCGGCACCGCCCTCGATGCTGTCGCTGCCGCGGCCGCCCTCGACCTCGTCATCGCCCAGGCCTGCCAGAACTGTATCGTCGCCATCGCCCGCGCGGATGCTGTCATCATCGGGCGCGGCACCGGGCAGGATCGCATCGCCCGCATCGACGAAATCACCGTCGGGATCGCCTGCATAGGCAGTGTCGATGAGATCGGCACCGGCGGTGCCGTCCACGATACCGTCGCGCGGGGCCACGCCGCCGACGCCCACTGTAACGGTGCCCGTTGTGGTGCCGCCATTGCCGTCCTCGACCGTGTAGTCGAACGTGTCGGTGCCGGTAAAGCCCGCATCGGGCGTGTAGGTGATCGTGCCGTCTGCGTTAACCGTGGTGGTGCCGTTGGCACCGGGGGTGGCAGCGGTCACGCTGAGCGGGTCGCCATCCACATCGCTGTCATTGGCCAGCACATCGACCGTCACCGCGGTATCGGCATCGGTCGAGGCGCTGTCATCGCCCGCCACCGGCGCGTCATTTACCGGGGTGACCGTCACCGTCACCGAGCCCGGCGTGGTGTTGCCGGTGCCGTCATCGGCGGTGTAGGTGATGGTGTCGGTGCCGTTGAAATCGGGGTTCGGCGTGTAGGTGAGCGTGTTGTCGGGGTTGATCGTCACCGTGCCGTTGGTGGCGGTGGCGGTGCCCACGGTGAGCGGGTCGCCATCGGGATCGCTGTCATTGGCGAGAACCGGGATATCGACGGCGGTATCCTCGTCGGTGGTGGCCGTGTCCGGGGTGGTCACGGGCGCGCCGCCGCTGTCGGGCAGGATCAGGGTCTCGATCTCGGCAAAGGTCATCTCGCCGGTGACCGCGCCGCCGCCATCGACGAACTCGATGCGCCCGGAGGTGGAGTTGCCGTCGGGATCGGCGGTTTCCTCGGCCACGCGTAGCGGGCCCGAGCCGCTCAGGTCGAGCGTGTCATTGTCGATGCCGGTGCTGCCGCCATCGGCCACGTCGCCCGCGGTGCCGCCTAGGATAGTATCCTCGCCCGCGCCGCCCGCGATGGAATCGGCCCCGGCCCCGCCGGTCAGCACGTCATTGGCATCCTCGCCCAGCAGCGTATCATCGCCATCGCCGCCCAGCAGCGTGTCATCGCCCGCAGCCCCGGTGTCGATGGTGCCGGGGACGGTGTTGAAATAGACATCGGTGACATTGATGCCATCCTGCGCACCGTCGGGATCGGTGTAGCGGACCACCAGTTGCGAGACCGGGCCGGGAATGCTCACCGTCAGGCTGTTGGCCGCGTCGGCATCCGTGCCGGTGCCGCTGCCTTCGGCCTCTTCGCCGCTGACCACCGACACCGCGCTGCCGCCGGTGAGGGTGACGGGCACGAGGTTGTCGGCCGCGTCGAAGGCGAAGATCTGCACGTCCTCCAGCCCGTCAAGATCGTTGATCTGGAAGGACACATCGGTCACATCCGCCGAAAATTGCAGCTTGAGATCGGTACCGCCGGTCGCCGCGACATCCGCCGAGAGCGAACTGCTGTCATTGGCGGGGGTGCCGTCGGTCACTACGCCGTCCACGTTCTGCGCGTTGTCGGCAAAGAGCGTATCGACAGGGCCGGTCGCCTGGAGCACCGCAAAGGTGACATCGACAGAGCCGGTATTCTGGGTGAAGCCCGCGATCGCGTCGCCGCCCTCGATCGGATCGGCGTCGTTCGGATCGGGGGCAAGCGACCACTCGAATACCTCGCGACCGCCGGATGCAGGGTTATCCGAATCGCCCACTAGAAGATCACTGCCAGCGCCACCCTCGACCGAGTCGCTGCCCGATCCGGCATAGACCGTGTCATTACCTTCGCCTGCGACGATGGTGTCGTCGCCGCCAAGGCCCTCGACCGTATCATCGTTGGATGCGTCGGGCGCGTCGTTGTTGTCGATCCGGTCGCCCTCCGGGTCGGTCAGGAACGCATCGTCGATCAGGTTGGCACCATTGTCGCCTTCGACTCTGTTCACAGGCATATCTCAACTCCCAAATGCGCGAAGCGGCCAGATCGACCGGTTCTACGGTGTTCAAATCAAGTGTCCCAAACCGCAGATGATGCCGCATCGGCAGGGGCGACCCTCACAATCCCAATAGCCTGAGAGGAATGCCCCCGCCACGCGAACGCGCCGCGCATTTTGTGCGGTCGGATCATCGACCGGCACCGTGGCGAACATCTCTCCGGCACGCGATACATCGCGTTGCGGATAATGATGGTCGCCCCCGTGACCTATGAACATCACCCCCCAGTTGGGCTTGCAGTGGTTTTACTTTACTGCCGGATTTTGCCCAAGAGGAAACTTGACGCAAATGTGACCGATGCGGTGACATGGGGGCAGTTTCTGCCATCATTGCGCTTTACGCACCAAGTTTGCCGGAGGCCATTGTTTCGCTGAAACTGCGCAAACATGGCGCTTATACTCATGATATAGCACTCAGATCACGGCTTTTGCCCGATGAACCGCGTCGCGGGGGGGGCAATTGTTTCCGTTCGCGAACCGCACAACCGCAGATCGCGGGGCTGCCGCCGGGTGCGGCAAAGGGTTAACGGGATCGTTCGCGCGGCGAGGGCAATGGCGGCCAATACGGGGCATTGTCGCCGTATGGCGCGTAATGAGCGGCGGGTCTGTCGCACAGCCGCTGATTCGCGGGCCCGCTACCCCGGTGGTTGCGTTAACCCTGGCCCTGGGTTTCGGCAAGCGCGCGCGCTGCCGCGCTGTCGCTCTCGCTCAGGCCCATCGCCTCGCGGGCGGCGTCGAGCACCGCGATCTCTTCTGCCGCACAATCGCCATCCGACAGCACCACCTCCCACAGCGCCTCGAGCGCGGCGAGGCGCGCGTCGATGCGCACGCGGTCGCGGATCATGTGGCCGAAAAGATCGGTATCGGGGGCCGCGCGTTCAAGCCGCTCGCAATCCGCGCGCATCCGCGCCGCCGCGATCGGGCCGATCCCGTTGAGCGCGGCAAGCAGCCGGTCGATGCGCTGTATCTCGGCCAGGGCATAATCGCGGTCGGATTTTGCGATACGCACCATCAGCGCCCCAAGCGCCAGACGCTCGTCCGGCTCTGGCAGGGGGATGGGTTTGGGCGCGGAAAGCGCATGGAGGATACGGGGCCACATAACATGACCATAGCGAGCGGCACCGCCGCGCCAAAGCGGAAAATTGCCCCTGCGCCGCGCGCCGCCCCGCCCCGTGCCCGTGCCGCAACGTTGCCATGATTGTTCCTCAGAAAGTGCGTCTTGACGCGCGACTCTGGGTGCAGAAATTCCCGCTGGAGGATAGCACGACATGGCAAGATCGGATTCGGCGCGTCCAAGGCATAGCGGAGCGCGGCCCCAAGGGCACGTGCTCGCGCACCTCTCGGGCGAGGCGCTGGCCGATGCGCTCGATGCGCTGGACTGGTCAGAGGCCCCCTGCGCGGGGCTGGGGCGGGTCATGGCGCGCCGCGATCTCGATCTTGCCGCAGCGCTTTGTGTCTTTTTCAACGGCGCGCCCGAGCGGTTCAACTACCTGCCCAAGCCGCATGTGCCCGAGGAGTATCGCCCGGTCGCGCGGCATCTCGACAATATCTGCCTGCGCATCAACAGCGGGTTTTACCTGCCGCTGCCCGCAGCGCGGCTCACCTGCGGGGCGGTGCTCGATCGCTGGCTTGGCTATCAGCGCGCCGACCGTCAAGAGGGGCGCTGCGGGCGCTGGGTGCTGAGCGAGGCGAGGCTGGCCCCGCTCTTTGACGACGGCTGGCATCGTGTGCCGCAGGCGCATCACCCGGAGCCGGTTCGGCACGGCCTGTGGCGCGCGCTCTTGGCCCCGCTGCGCGACCTGCGGTCCCCGCGCGCGGTGCTGCGCGGGCGCAAATAGGCGCGTGCCCCTTGATCTGGGGGCGGCAAATGCCCTCTACCCAAAACCTTGCGGCTGTCCTATAGTGCCTGTGGATAAACGGGCATCAGACCCATGATCCCAGAGGCAGAACAGAAAAGGGGGACGGGGGATGCGCTGCCCGTTTTGCGGAAATATCGACACGCAGGTCAAGGATTCACGCCCTGCCGAAGAGCATGTCTCAATCCGCAGGCGGCGGTTCTGTCCGGCCTGTGGCGGGCGGTTCACCACCTATGAGCGGGTGCAGTTGCGCGATCTCGTGGTGGTCAAGACCAACGGTCGGCGCGAGGATTTCGACCGCGACAAGCTTGAGCGTTCGATCCGCATCGCCATGCAGAAACGTCCGATTGATCCCGAGCGCGTGGAGCAGATGATTTCCGGCATCGTCCGGCGACTCGAGAGCATGGGCGAGACAGATATCCCCTCCAAGGTGATCGGCGAGATCGTGATGGAGACCCTCGCCCGGATCGACACCGTGGCCTATGTACGCTTTGCCAGCGTCTACAAGAATTTCCAGGAAGCCGATGATTTCGACCGCTTCGTGAGCGAGCTGCGCCCCGAGGATGGCGCGCCCGCCCAAGACTAAGCCGGTGACCGGGGCCGATCGCCGCTTCATGGCGCTGGCGCTGTCGCTGGGGCGGCGGGGCATGGGGCAATGCGCGCCCAACCCGGCGGTGGGCTGCGTCATCGTGCAGGGCGACCGCATCGTCGGGCGCGGGGTAACGGCCCCCGGCGGGCGGCCTCATGCCGAGCCACAGGCGCTGGCGCAGGCCGGGGCGCAGGCGCGCGGGGCCACCGCCTATGTCACGCTGGAGCCATGCGCGCATCACGGCGCCACCCCGCCTTGCTCCGAGGCGCTGATCGCGGCGGGGGTGGCGCGGGTCGTGGCCCCGTTCGACGATACCGATCCGCGCGTCTCGGGACGCGGTTTCGAGATGATGCGGGCGGCGGGCCTCGCGGTGACCACGGGTGTTCTGGCCGAGGAGGCGGCGCGCGATCACGCCGGATTCCTTATTCGCAACGAGTTGGGCCGCCCCTTTGTCACGCTCAAGCTCGCGTCAAGTTTCGACGGGCGCATCGCCACCGCCTCGGGGCATAGCCAGTGGATCACGGGGCCGGAGGCGCGGCGCGCGGTCCATGCCATGCGCGCGCGCCACGATGCGGTGATGGTCGGCGCGGGCACGGCGCGCGCCGATGACCCGATGCTGACCGCGCGCGGCATGGGCGTGGCGCGGCAACCGGTGCGGGTGGTGGTGTCGCGCAGGCTCGATCTGCCGCTGATGTCGCAGCTTGCGCGCAGCGCGCGCGAGGTGCCGCTCTGGCTCTGCCACGGTGACGGGGCTGACCCGGCGCTGGCCGAGGCGTGGCGCGGCCTTGGTGCGCGGCTCTTGCCCTGCGCGGTGGTGGCGGGCCAGGTGGATGCGGGCGCGATGCTGCGCGCGTTGGGCGCGGCGGGGCTGACGCGGGTCTTCTGCGAGGGCGGCGGCGCGCTCGCGGCCTCGCTGCTGGGCGCGGGGCTGGTGGATGAGCTGATAGGCTTTACCGCCGGGTTTGCCATCGGGGCCGAGGGGCTGCCGGGGCTGGGCGCGCTGGGCCTGTCGCGGCTCGACGAGGCGGCGCGGTTCGACCTCATCGAGACGCGGGCCATTGGCGGCGATGTGATGCACCGCTGGGCGCGAGCGGGGTGATGCCGGGGCGGGGCCATCGGGTCCCCCGCGCGGAATCAAGCAACCGTCTCAGGACGGCGGGTTTGGTTGCCATGGCGTGTCGCGCTTGAGGACGGTGTTGGCGAGGAGGATGAGC
>NZ_JBEPPX010000017.1:0-71366 GCF_040547535.1 Roseovarius sp. MBR-78 | reverse complement strand
TGAGCCCGATCGCGATCATCGCGGCCGTTGACAGAAGCCGCCTCATGACAGAGCGCCGCCGCTAACCTGTTGTCGTATAATAAGACTTATGTTAATTGTGTCATATTTACTGACATATTTTGCGCGTCGTTTCATTGGAACATCTCCTGGTAAGCGTCAAGCACAAGACGGACTTCGGCCTGCGCGGAAGCTGATGCTGCGGCGAGGCAATTCAGATAGGTTTGTGCCTCAACGAAGTAGGTGTTGAACTCGGCTCTGATGTCGTCGCCGTACTCGTTCAGGAGCGCAGGCGAGGCCGCCAGCTCCGGCCGCAACGGCAACACGCAATCCATCGCCAGCGTCTCGGCGGTTGCTGGGATCGCTAGGGCGATGAATGTGCTACATGCCAGCAACCGCGACATCTGGTGGTCTCCCGACAATCTGGGGGCGAATCGTGTGTCGGACCTATCACCGAAAAATTATCGTTATCAATCAAAAGATATCTATTGACCTCATAAAGTGTTTTCAGCTACGTCGCCGCATATCTTGTGACATGCACTGTTTGAAGCGGTGCAAAAGCAGGTTACTTCCGTAGGAACTTCTTTCCTTCGGAGGCAAAATGGCAGGAACAAAATACCCCGTGATCCTAACATCGCACATGCAAGAGGCGATCGAGGGTGGGGCATGGATCGAGGTGGAATGCGTTGAAGCCCCGGAAAAGGGCGGCAATACGCATAGGGGTGGCTGGACGGTTTTCGTCTGCTCCAATGACGGTCAAGACGGTGTGCACCGGTCGGTCTATGTGACCAACCGGGATCTGAAACCACGCGTCTTCAAGACCGCAGCAGGGCTCATGAGCTTCTGCCTGGAGCTCGATGCAAAGGTATTCAGCTGCCCTCTCCGAGAAGGTGAGAGAGGCACGTGGGAGTTTGAGACGACAAGGTATCCTACCAGCGGCTAGCCTCGTTCTCTGGGGGCTTTCAGGCCCTTCCACTTATGCACAATCCGTTATCGATCTCGATGCTCCAGACCGTGTTGGTCGACTGACCAGTAGCGTTCTCGACTTTACAAGACCCCAACCCGAGCAAAACGACGTTGTCGCACGCTCTGAGGCCGTCCCTCTTAATTCACCACGCCTTTCTCCGCCGCGGGTCCCATCGGGCCGCCCTGCGATCGAGACTATGATCCTTGATGTGGGGTCGGTCTACGTGGGCCACCCGGCCCTGCGGAGGGCCAGGATGTCTTCTCGCGATTGGCTCGCATTCTTTCGCGCCAACATCGCTATCGAAAGCGCATTTGATCCAAGCGCGCGATCGCATGTTGGCGCAATCGGGCTTGGGCAGTTGATGCCGGACACTGCACGCGTGCTTGGCGTCGATCCGCATGATCCTGAGCAAAACCTGCATGGATCCGCCCGCTACTTGCTGACACAACTTGATCGTTTCGGCACGCCGCAGCTTGCGCTCGCGGCCTACAACACCGGCCCCGAAGCCGTGGCGCGCCATGGCGGGATTCCCCCCTACCGCGAAACCCAAGGCCATGTCCGCAAGGTCATGGCCGTCTATGCCCAATCCATCGGAGATCAGACATGAAACGCATCGACTATACCCGGGCGGCATTGGCCGCGTTGCTGATAGTGGCCGCAGCCCCGGCGCTCGCACAAGACCTTAGCCCGGTCTCTGACATGATCGACAACATCATCGACGCGGTGACGGGTCCGATCGGTCGTGGCCTCGGTGTGCTCGCGCTCGTGGGATCCGGTGTCATGATGTTTTTCGGGCGCCTCAACTGGCCGATCTTCGTTGCCGTGTTCGTCGGCGTGGTGCTGATCTTTTCGGCCGAGACCATCATCGACGGCTTTGCGGCTCCTTGATCTGACCGACCGCAGAGACCTCCATGCGCGACACACCACTCTTTCTGGGGCTGACCAAGCCGCCACGGATATTCGGTCTCCCGATCGGATATTTTGTGGCGCTGGTCTTCGCATCCGTGATCCCTTTCATTCTGGTTGACGACATGCGGTTCCTGCTGGTTTTCCTCGCGGGCTACCCACCGCTTTGGCTGGTCGCAGACCGCAATCCACATCTGTTTCAGATTTTGAACGTGGTGATGTCGCGCACACCGCGAACGAGTGTGCGATCCGGTGATGGGGGCGATCTCTATGTCGCGTGAGTTTCGGGGGTTGATTGCCAGCAGCGCTGTTCGGGATGCACTTGGGGACAAGGTTTTGAAAGCCGAGCGTCTCGGGCGGCACCTACCTTACATTGCTGCGTTGCGAGACAATGTCATCCTGACGCGGCAGGGTGATCTGATGGCGTCGGTCACGCTTGGCGGGATCGACAGCTTCACTAGCGATGACGCCCGGATCGATGAGATCAGTGAAGGCTTTGCCCGGATCGTCAGCCAGTTGGGCGAGCGTTTCGGTTTCCACATCAACAAGGTATCACGCCCGGATGTCGCGGACCTTGCTGCGCCTGACGGTATGCCTTTTGCAAATGCGGTAGACGCGGCGTGGCAGAGAAGCCTGCGCGCACGTGACCTGAAAGCCCGCACCTTGATGCTGACAGTATTGATGCGTCCGTCGATGCCGCAGGCATTCTCGAAGGTTCTGGGCGCCCTTGGCGGCGGCCGCGATTTCCAGAAAGACATCGATACGCGAATTGTTGCCCTGGAAGAGGCCATGACGCTGCTCATGGCAATGTATTCCGACGCAGGTGCAGCGCGCCTGACCGTCTCGAGCGGGGACTGGCTTGCAGTGTTGGCCGCGGTTCACGGACAGAGCTACGGCAAGATCATCGCGGCCCCCGGGCAACTGTTGGCTGACACGATGAGCAATTTCGACGTCAGCTTTCAAGGCAAAACCATGCGGCTGGAAAGCGGCGACAGCGCACGATACGGCGCGATTTTCGGGATAAAATCCTATCCCAGTCGCACCTGGCCAACCATGCTTGATGCGTTGGAACTGCCCTATGACATCACGATCACCAACTCTTTCACGCCGCGGCGCGCCAATGAGATGGTTGAGCGCATTCAACGCACCTTTCGTCAGCGGGGTGCTTCTGAGGATGCTGGTGTCAGCCTGACAGAGCAATTGATCGAAGCCGCCGACGCCGTGGCATCCGGCCGGTCGACCTTTGGGACACATCACGCCTCCGTGCAGGTTTTCTGTGACAGCGCCGAGGAACTGGAACAGGCAGCTTCCGAGATCTGGCGGGCGGGGCAAGAGACCGGTGCCGTTCTGGTCCGGGAATCCTGGGCCGCAAAGGCACTCTATTTCGCACAAGCGCCCGGAAACTGGGCCTACCGGATCCGTGACGGGATCGTTTCGTCGCACAATTTCGCGGAACTGGCGGCGTTTCACAAGACAAGGCCGGGGCGCGGACCCGAGGCCAGCCCATGGGGCAAGACGATCACGGCCTTCCCGACCGTGACCTCCAGCCTCTACCGGTTCAACTTTCACGAAGCGGGGCGCCGGACCGATGAGCCAAGCGTCGGGCACACGCTTGTTCTGGGCCGCACCGGGTCCGGCAAGACACTCGGCACGGCTTTTCTCATGGCGCAGGCCCGCAGAGTGGGTGCGCGGGTCATCGTTTTCGACAAGGATCAGGGGTTGGAGATGGCGATCCGCGCTTTGGGTGGCAGCTACAGCGAAATCAAGGTGGGCGAGCCCACCGGCTTCAATCCGATGACCACGGAGACCGATGCGCGAGGGGCCGCCTGGCTGACAGATTGGCTCGGCGACATTCTGGCCCGCCACCGTCCACTTGAAACGGTTCAGACCGTCGCACTGAATGAGGCAGTCCGTCAGATCATTGCTGCGGAGCCGGAGCTCAGAACATTCGACGGTTTGGCGAGCCTCGTGGCCTCTACCGATGACGACGGCGATCTGGTGTCCCGCGTGCGGGAATGGACGCAAACCGGGCGGTATGGATGGCTTTTCTCAAGGCCCAATGCCCAATCGATTGCCATTGGCGAGGATGCCCTTGGTCTCGACATGACGGAACTTCTCGATCAGGACGCGGAACGCTCCGCCCTGCTCGCCTATCTCTTCCGCCGTATCGAGCGCGTGATCGAGGATCGCAGGCCAACAATCATCGTGATCGACGAGGCCTGGAAGATGTTGGCTGACGATATCTTCGTCAAGCGCCTCCATGACTGGCTGGTTACCATGCGCAAGCGCAACTGCGTGGTGATGATGTTGACCCAGACGCCGGGCCATCTGAACCAAAGTTCGGTTGGCCAGATCATCGCGGAAAGTGTGGCCACCCAGATCCTGTTTCCCAATCCACGGGCAAATCCGGAGGATTACGGCATCCTGCGCCTGAACGCGCGCGAGGCGGAGTTTCTTTCAAGCCCGACAGCCGGGTTGCGGCTGGCATTGATCCGTTCCGGTGCCGACAGCGTGTTCGTCAATACCGATCTCGCAGGCCTTGGCGGTCTGGTCACTGTTCTTGGTGGCGGCAAGACCGGCGAGGAAAAAGCGTCCGCCGATTGGCGCAAGAAAGAAGACTTCTGGAAGGACATGATGTGAAGGCACGATTTTTTCTGTTGGTCGCCATGGCGGCCCTGAGCGCTTGCGAAGGTGCATCAACAGGCGTGCGCTCGCCATGTTTCGAGCGACCCGCGATGGCGTTTTCGGCCCCTGCCCCCGACCTTGTTTCACGGAATGCGCATTGTGATTTCCAGAACTTCTAGAATGGCGATCCCGTTGGCCTTGGGTCTTGGCTCGCTTGCCGCCGCGCAGGGCGTGCCCGTGATCGATGGCTCCAATCTTGCCCGCGCGGTGTCTCGCGTTGAGGAACTTGCGCGCGACGCCTTGCGCCAGGGCCAGAAGCGCGATGCCCGTCAGGAACAAGCGGACATCTATCAAGAGCAACGTGAAGCCTACGCGCGTTTTCTTGAGGAAACCACCGGTGTCACCGATCTGAGTGGGTTCGAGGCTGATGGGCCCGGCTGGGCGAGCGCTGCAGAGACCTACCCGGCTGAGGAAGATCATCCTGATGCCGAGCGGCTCTTCGGCGAACCCAGCGACGTCGAACGCATGATCATCACGGTGGCGCGGCGCTATGAGGGTCATCCCGGTGTTGCAGCCGCCGGGCTGACGCCACTGACATGGCGGATCCTGTTTCAATCCCTGATCAAGCAGGAAAGCCGCTTCAACAATGCGGCCGTCTCGCCCGTAGGTGCGCGCGGTTTTTGCCAGCTGATGCCGGGCACAGCAGCGGACCTCGGCGTGAACCCACATGATCCTTGGGAAAATCTGGATGGTGGCGCACGCTATATTCTCACGCAACTGAACCGTTTCGGTCGGATCGACCATGCTCTGGCGGCCTATAATGCAGGCCCCGGTCGTGTCCTTGAATATGGAGGCGTACCGCCTTTCGAGGAAACCCAGACCTACGTCCGGCGCATCAACGGCTATTACAACGACTATCTAGGCACCATCACCGGCGTCGACATGACGGGGTCACTGGCCGGCGTCGATGGCGCTTCGGCCGCCTGGGGCAACTGGGCGGATGCCTCAATCGGCTATGGCGCCTACATGGGCACCCAGATCGATCAGGCCATGACCCGGATCGCGGCGCTTTTGCGTGAAGATCCGCCCGAGAACGCAAAAGAAGCGCTGGACCGCTCCACCTACATGCTGGCCGAACGGGCGCGGCTTATGGCACTGACCCTGCGTTTGCGCGCGGCCCACGTGAAAGTCGAAGCGGCACAAGGTTTGACCGAGGCCGCCGATCACCTGGAGCAATCCACTTTCTGGAGGTATTCCGATGAGGGCTGACACCCGCCTTGCCGCTATTCTTGTCGCGGGCACGCTCCTGGCGGCGCCCCTCCCCCCAGCCTTCGCTCAGGGTGTGCCTGTAATCGATGGATCAAACCTCGCGCAGAATATCGAGCAGCTGCAGGCCGCGCTGCGCGATGCGGAAAACCAGCTCCAGCAAATCGAGGAATTGCGCACCCAGATCCAGCGCCTCACCGATATTCAGGGCCTGCTTGACGACGTCCTGGGGTCAATTACCGGCCTGAACGAGATCGCCGCGCTTTACAACGGCGTGGAGGATCTGCGTGCCCGCGCCCAGAAGATCACCGATCTATCGGGTTTCATGGACAGCCTGTCAGTCGGGGATTTTGACAGCCTGCTGGACGATCTGCTCGATGGCGACGTCACCATGGGAGAGCGTCGGGCAGCTGATGCCATGCGCGAGACCATGGCCAGTGCGGGGTTCACCTCGGAAAAACTCACCGAGCTGAACGACGCCGGGACCCCGCAAGGTGCTGCCATAGCCGATCTGGCGGCTGCCAATGCCATGGTCATGGGGCAAGCCCAGATTTCCTACGAGGAAGCCGCCCAGAGCATTGAACGGATCGAAGGGCTGGTTGAGGCCATCGGCGATCAGGAAACGCTCAAGGAATCGATCGATCTCAACACGCGGATGGCCGCCGAGACGAACTTCATGCTGGGCCAGATGTGGCGCCTGAATGCCGCCCAAGGCTTGGCGCAGGGTCAGAACGGCATCGATTTCGCGGCCGAGCAGGCCCGCACACGCTCCTTCTTTGATTTTTCCGGCGCCGAGGACTGACTCTTGTATACATCATTCAAAGCACTTGTCGTTTTCATCGCCCTCGCAGGCAATGCCTGGGCCGAAGGCCCGCAAGACCTGCCCGACGATAAGTTGCTCGGAGAGGTCGTCATTGCCACCGAAACCGGAGAGGAAGACCGGCTTCTCAAGCTGATGCGTGAGGTACAGGCGAGGGGGCTTTTGATGTTCCCGAAGCCGCAAGCCTGCTCGCTCACCTATCCGGACACGGAATTCTTCAGCAACGAGATTTTCCGCGGGGCGGTTCGATGGGGCTTTGGCACCGACCTGAGCGAGCTTGCCATATCGCAAGGTTTCTGCGGCTGCATCTATGATCTCGGATCGCTAGACGACTACACGCAGGCACGTGTCGGAAAGACCCCGGAAGAGCTTACTGCGGCAGATTTCAACGCATTGCGTCGGTATCGCAGCGGCGAATGGGTCGATATCGACCAACGCCATGCGGCATTTCGCAAAGAAAGCTGCGGCGACTGATGGCCATCATTGCCGAGGTTCTTGCCATGGTGGATGCGACCGTGGCTGGTGTCGCAGCCGACACCTATGGCGATACGGTCGCCGCCGTGCGCCCTGTCGTGCGGTCCGCGTCGGTGTTGGTCGCAGCGCTCGTCGGTGCAAACCTCGTCGTGCAGACGGTCGAGCTTTCGCGCGCGACTATCGTCGCTCTTGGGTTGCGGCTCGTGCTGGTGAATGTGTTCCTGACCTTCGCCAATCTCTCGGTCCCCTATGACGCTTTGACAAACGCCCCGGCCGAACTTGGCGCCGGGATCCTCGATTCCCTCTCTGGGGGCAGTGTCGGAAATCTCTACGACGGCATCGACGATCTCTATTCCCAAGCCCTGAATGTCGGACAGGCGATCAGCCAGAATGGAGGCTGGCTGGCCGGGGCCATGACCAGCGTGATCATGTTCCTCGTAGCGGCCGCCATGGCGACGATCACCATCATTGTTCTATCTGCCGCCAAGATCATGTTGGCGGTCTTGATCGCGATCGCCCCGTTGGCTGTGGCCTGCACATTGTTCAAGCAATCGGCACCGATCTTCGAGGCTTGGGTCAAACTCGCCATCGGATTTGCCTTCGTGCCGCTATTCGTTGCTGCCATGGCCGGGTTCACAATCGCCACCGGGGAAGCCGTGGCTCCCCGCAACCTCGACAGCGTAGAAACGCTCGGGGACGCGATTTCGTTCGTCGTGGTGATGATGATCGGCACCGGTCTGATGTTACTTGTGCCAACGTTCGCCCAAGGGCTTGCCGCCACAAACATCGGCCTCGCCTCGATCGGTGCAAATGCCGCGCGGATGCCCGGAAATGCGTTGCGCAATACCGGTGCCGCGATCCGGGGCGGCGATGACATGCGACGGGGCTTCAACGCAGGGCTTCAGGGACAGGGCGTCTCTGACCGATCCTCCAGCGTGGCCCGTGCCGGGAGCTATGCGGGCAATGCGGTCGCGCTCGCCGGAAAGATGAAGAAGGGATAGCCATGAGTGATTTCGATATCGATTTGGTGATGGGTCCGCGCCGGGCCGCGCGCGCCGCATGGATCGTTGCGGGCTGTTCCTGCGCCATCACCGTGCTGTTGGCCCTGACCATCACGGTCATGTTGCCCCTGCGCAAAACCGAAGTGTTTACCGTTCTCGTAGACAGCACCACAGGGGCAGCCGAACGCATCTACCAGGTGAAGCCGACCGGTATCACCGATGAGGAAGCGATCAAGGAATCCCTGCTTGTGAGCTATATCAGTGACCGCGAGAGCTATTTTCGGGCCGGTATTCAGGAACGGCTCGAAAGTGTCCAGCGTCGCTCCAGTGGGCCAGCCCGCGCCTCGCTGATCGAACTCTGGACCACGGGGTCCGAGAATTACCCGCCGCGCAGCTATGGCGCGAATGCGCAGGTCGATGTCCGCGTGCGGGCGATCACCTTCCTGCAAGACGATGTGGCTCAAATCCGGTTTGACAAACGCCTCACCCGACCCAACCAGACACCGGTTACGCAGACGTTCATCGCCACCGTCGGGTTTGAGTTTGCCCCCCGCCGCGAACGCTCCCTGACACGTGTCTGGGAAAATCCCCTTGGCTTCTCGGTGACAGCTTACCGGGTCGACGCCGAAACACTGACACGAGAATAATTCATGAAAACCTTTCTGCTTGCCGTTGCAATCGTCACCGGGTTGCTCGCAGCGCCTGCCTTGGCTGAGCGCGCGCCGGTCACCATGGGACAGGACGCCCGCGTTCGTCACGTCAACTTTAACCCCACGGATGTGATCCGGATCGACACCCACCTTCGGGTAAACACGTCAATCGAACTCGGTCCCGGCGAACGGATCAATCAGGTCCTCATCGGGGATTCCGCGTCCTATGAAGTTGAGGTTCTGTCGAACCGCAATACGATCTCGATCAAGCCTGTCGAAGCACGGGCCGCGACAAACCTGACGATCTATACCAACCGCCGCGCTGTCGCCTTCTATCTGACAGAGGGACGCACACGGACACAGTCTTTCCGGATTGTCGTGAATTTTCCCGACGAGCGACCCGCAGGGGACCAGCTTGCGGCTGGGGGCCGTGATACCGGCTATCAATTTGCGGGAGGCGGTGCGATCCGCCCGGTGCGGGTCTGGAATGACGGGCGCTCGACCTTCTTTGAATTCCGGCCCGGCGTGCGGCCCTCGATCTTCGGCTTGAATGCCCAGGGCTACGAAATCACCCAGAACAGCCAGACCCGAGGCGCGGTCGTGCGGGTCACAGGCGTGCGGCATGCCTACACGATCCGTATGGGCGAGGATCATATCTGCATTATCCGCGAGGCTGGTGGATTCACCACCGAGGCTGCCGCCGTGGCCGCCTTGCGTGGGCGGGAGTTCTGATCATGTCCGAAAAACATATCCCGGAAAAGGAATACAGTTTTGCGCCAAAGCGGCGCGCATCTCTCGGGCTGAGGCTTGGTCTGGGTGCGCTCCTCTTGGCGGGGACCGCCATCATTGCCTACCCGCTCGTGCAAGGCAGCGGGGTCACTTCGGCCGTTGAGACATCGAAAGCCGATGACTTTCAGGATCAGGTCGACGGGGACGGGTTTGGCCGCATGACAGCCGAAGCGGAACCGACCGAACCACGATCGGAGCCCCGATTCGATCCCGGCCCGATCGAGGATGAACTCGCGGCGCAGCGCCTGGCGCTGGAGGAGCAGAATGCCAAGCTTGCGCGCGACGTGGTCGCCCTGCAAGCCCAGTTGGCAAGACTGGCAGAAGCCCCTGCCCCCGACAATTCCGGTGAGCTGGCTGACGCGCTGCGCTCGGTTCAGGAACAGAACGCTGCGCTCATTGCCCAGATGCAAAGCGAGATGGACACGCGATTGGCAGAAGCCGATCTGGTGGCACAAAAACGGATTACAGATGAGGTTGCCGCGCGCGCACGTGTCGCCGACGGCCGGATGGAGCAGTTGATGGAGCAAATTCTCGGCCTACAGCGCCAGAACGACGTCCTGCAACAGCAAATAGATAACGGCATGAGTGACGCCCTGCGCGCGCAATCCGAGCGGGACCAACTCGCCGCCGAGGAAGCCGCGCGACGGGCTGAGCTGGAGCGTCGGCGGGCCGAGGCGGCGGCGCTGCGCGACACACAAGTCCGGTCCGAGGGGGTGATTTTTGACACGGGCGGCAAGACGGGCAGTCCGGCATCCGACCCCGAGACGGGTCCGGCGATCGGGGATGCCGCCGCGCGCGCCTTCGTGTTGGACGGTGCCCAGCCCGCTCAAGTCGCGACTGCGGAAGTCATCGCCAATCCTTTCAACACAGTTCTGCAGGGCACGCTCATTCAAGCGTCCCTGGAAACCGCCATTGACTCCACATTGCCCGGACAGATCACTGCCATCGTGAACTACCCGGTCTGGAGCTTCGATCAGTCCCGCATTCTCATTCCCGAGGGCTCCCGCCTCTTCGGGACGTATAATTCGAATGTCTCTTTGGGTCAGGCCCGCATTCTGGTTGGCTGGTCACGCATCGTCACACCCGAGGGGCAATCGGTGCAACTCGCCGCATTCGGTGCGGACGATCAGGGCCGTTCTGGCGTAACGGGCTCCGTAAACTCACGTTTCGGATTGCGCTTTGGCACAGCCGCGTTGCTGTCGATCATCGGCGCAGGACCGGCAATCGCCGCGTCGGAAGCGAGCTCCGACACCGGCGCAGACGTCGCCGAGGGTGTCGCGGGCAGTTTCACCCAGACCACCGATGCCGTGATCGGTGAATACGCCAGCCTGCCGCCGATTATTTCGGTCCAACCGGGGGCTGCGATCAGTGTGATCGTTGACCGTGATCTCGAGTTCTATTGATGAACCAGGCGGCAGAAAAAACCAGTTTTCTTGCGACCTATCTGAAACCGCTTGTCGCACCGCTTAGCGATCCCGCCGTCGTCGAAATCGCCATCAATCCCGATGGAAAGGTCTGGGTGGAAAACCGGGGGGCTGAGCATATGGTTGAGCTCATGGGCGTGTTCTACTCCCCTTCCCAAGCTCGGGATCTTGCCACATCGATTGCCAGCGCCACGCACGGACAGATCAGCGAGAAAAAGCCGCTGGTCTCCGGCAAGATCGACATGAGCGGCAAGCCGATCCGGGCACAGGTCGTCTATCCACCGGTCGTGGATGGCGGGCCGTCGATCACCCTGCGCCGCTATAGTGAAGACCAACTTACCTTGGGCGACATCGGTCTGTTGCACGGTGCACTGGTGGACCTGGACGTCGAACGACACGCAAAAGCCGAACGGGTGATCGCACTGACCGAGGCGGGCGATATTCGAGCCGCCATGAAACTTTGTATCGACGAGCGGCTGAACATCATGATCAGCGGCGGGACATCTACCGGCAAAACGACCTTTGCCCGGGCGCTTCTCGCGCTGGTGACCGAGACGGAGCGTATCGTGACCATCGAGGACGCGTTCGAGCTCTTCCCGCCACAACCCAATCGCGCGATGCTCAAGGCTGACCGTATCCCCTCAAGTGAACGCACCGCAGCCAAGTTGCTCGAGACATCCTTGCGCATGCGTCCTGACCGGATCATTCTGGGTGAGCTGCGCGGCGACGAGTGCAAGACATTCCTCGACGCGATCAACACCGGCCATTCCGGCTCGTTCACCACGATTCACGCAGATACCGCGCAGAAGGCGCTCGACCGCCTTGCCCTCATGGTCATGTCCGTAGGCATCAACATGAGTTTTGAGGAGGTAAGGCGGTATGCCGCGTCCAGCATCGATGTCGTGGTGCAGCTTGGGCGGACGGACGGGCGGCGCGGGGTCGAACAGGTGTGGCTGCCGGGCAGCTCAAATCCCTGAAGATATCTGCGGGTCTGCGTCGGATGGGGCCTGCATCCGCAAATGCGTTATAGCGCAACGGCTTATTCGGTCAACGGAAAGCAATCGGTTTACCGGTTGCCACGGTCAACCAAAAAATATAGGTTTACCGAGATCGTAACTCGGAGGCCAATATGGCGAATCTAAGCTCAGTGGCACGCTCTGCCTATGGCGACCTCTTGCGTCTTCTGAAGGACGACATGGTCGCCAATGTCCGCGGCTCGCTCGTCACAAAGGAGCGTGGCGGCAAGACCTACTGGTACGCGGCTGAGAAAATCGGCCGCGATGTGAAGTTCTGGTATATTGGTCCGGACAACCCCGAGACGCGCACTCGCGTGGACCGCATGAACGACCTGCGCGAGCAAGCATCCGAGCGCAAGCGCGAACGCGCCCGCCTCGCGCGTCTGCTGCGCGCCGAGGGTATGACGCCGGTCGACCGGGGCACAGGCGGTCTGCTGCTTGCCATGGCCAAGGTCGGAACGTTCCGGCTCGGCGGCACCCTGGTCGGCACGAATGCCTTTCGCTTGATGGAGGGAGAGATGGGCGTCACCCTTCCCCTTGGCAGCGTGGCCAACACCGGGGATGTCGACATCGCGCAATTCGAGCGTCTGTCCGTTGCCCTGCAAGATGCCGTCGAACCCTCCTTGGCTCAGACATTCTCGGCGCTCAAGTTCGACCCCGTTCAGGGTCTTGACCGCGACAGTGTCTGGCGCTGGCGACAAAGCGGACAGACCGGCATGATGATCGAATTCCTGACACCATCTTTTGATGCCGAAGAAGGCATTCGCGATCTTCCCGCCCTGGGCGTCAAGGCGCGGGCCCTGCATCATTTGAACTACCTGATCTCGGACCCGATCCACGCCGTCGCGCTTTATCGGGACGGTATCCTTGTGCAGATCCCCAGGCCCGAGAAATTCGCAATCCACAAGCTGATCGTCGCGGATCGCCGCCGCGACGGGCCCGGGTCCTTCAAGGCCGATAAGGACCGCCAGCAAGCCGCATTCATTATTGAGACCATGACTGAGGATCGCCCGTCCGACCTCTGGGACGCTTACACCGACGCAATGACGCGCGGCCCCAGGTGGCGCGAGAGGATTGAGCGGACGCTGGAGCGATTGCCGGGCACACGTGAGATGCTGATGGGGTGCGAAGCGGGGTAGGTTGCTCGTCGACGATATGAATGAAACGGGGTTTTCACACCCGGCATCTTAGACGCAGACATGTGGTTAAAGGACAGGTTCCGTGCTGTAGTGAATACGTCAGAGGAAAGCTGAAGCAGATGGAAGAACCGACAGTTAACGATTATCGTAGTGTTTTACCCCTGCCTGAGAACATCCTCTTCTTACCCTCCATGAATGCATTTGCGCTTGATCGCATTGATTGCGATGATTACACTCCTCTCAGGAGGATATCATGGCAAGTATTACCATCCGGAACCTTGACGATGACGTGAAGCGCCGCCTTCGCATCCGCGCCGCTGAGCATGGCCGCTCAATGGAAGAGGAGGCGCGCGAAATCCTGCGCCATGTCGTCGGCGAAGCGAAACCTAGCCACGACCTTGCTGCGGCGATCCGTGCACGTGTCGCGCCCCTCGGTGGTGTTGATCTGGACCTTCCCCAGCGAGAATCCATGCGTGAACCGCCCGCGTTTGATCGGGCCTGACGCATGATCATCCTCGACACGAATGTCATCTCCGAGCTGTTGCGCCCCGCCCCGGAGCCCAGAGTCGAACACTGGCTGTCCGCTCAGGACGGGCTCAACGTCTACCTGACCTCGATATCGGAGGCGGAGTTGCGCTACGGCCTCGCGATCATGGGACAGGCCGCGCGTCGCGCCGCGCTGGTTGACGCGGTGGATCGCATCCTGCGAGAGGACTTCGCCGGACGCATTCTGCCCTTTGACAGCGACGCGGCGCGGTCCTACGCCACCATCGCCGCAGCACATCGCGCCGCCGGCCGACCGATTGCCCAGGCCGATTGCCAGATTGCCGCGATTGCCCACGCCCACGGCGCAACCGTCGCCACGCGCAATACGCCCGACTTCGAGGGTTGCGAGATCGACCTGATCAATCCCTGGACAGCCGCATGAACGCCGTTGAAATCGAACAGGCCGTTTCCGAACTCGCCGAGCAGCCCTTTGACGCGGCAGAGTTCCCCTATGCTTTCCTCATGGCCTTCGGAAACAAGGACACCACCATCAAGCGCTTGCGCACCGGCGCGTCGAACAAGTCCGACTTTGATGGTCCTTGGGGCGGCGTCCTGCAGACCAACAACATCCACCTGAAAACCTGCGCGCCGGGCGACATCGCGGCAACCCTCACCGCCCTGCGCGACAGCCCCGCCACCACCCGCGCCAAGGCGAAGTTCATCCTTGCCACCGATGGCATAGACCTTGAGGCCGAGGACATCACCACCGGCGAAACCATCGCCTGCCGCTACACCGATTTCCCCGACCATTTCGGCTTCTTCCTGCCGCTTGCCGGTATCTCCACCGTAAAGCAGATCCGCGAAAGCGCCTTTGACATCCGCGCGACCAGCCGCCTGAACCGGCTTTATGTCGAACTGATCAAGGACAACCCCGACTGGGGCAGCGCCGACAAACGCCATGACATGAACCATTTCATGGCGCGGCTGATCTTCTGCTTCTTCGCCGAAGACACCGATATCTTCGTCAGCGACAACCTCTTCACCGCCACGATCGACCAGATGGCCAATCGCGACGGGTCGAACACGCACGAAGTCATTGGCGAAATCTTCCGCGCCATGAACACGGCCATCTCCAAACGGGCCGAGGCGAAACTGCCCCGTTGGGCCGACACCTTTCCCTATGTCAACGGCGGGCTGTTTTCCGGCAGCACCGATGTGCCGCGCTTTTCCAGGATCGCGCAGCGCTACCTGTCCCATATCGGCAGCCTTGATTGGACGCAGATCAATCCTGACATTTTTGGGTCCATGATTCAGGCCGTCGCGGATGAAGAAGAACGCTCGGTCCTCGGCATGCACTACACCTCGGTGCCGAACATCCTGAAGGTGCTGAACCCGCTCTTCCTCGATGATCTGCGGGCAGAGCTGGACGCGGCGGGCGATAACGCGCGCAAGCTGGCCAATCTGCGCGCGCGCATGGCCAAGATCCGCGTTTTTGACCCCGCCTGCGGGTCGGGCAACTTCCTGGTCATCGCCTACAAGGAAATGCGCAGCCTTGAGTATGAGATCAACAAGCGCCGGGGAGAGGCGCAGCGCCGCACCGACATCCCCCTGACCAACTATCGCGGGATCGAGCTGCGCGATTTCTCGGCCGAGATCGCGCGGCTGGCGCTGATCATCGCGGAATACCAGTGCGACGTGCGCTATCGCGGCCAGAAAGAGGCGCTGGCCGAGTTCCTGCCGCTGGACGCGCAGAACTGGATCACCTGCGGCAACGCCCTGCGGCTGGACTGGCTGTCGGTCTGCCCGCCCACGGGGACGGGGGTGAAGTTTCAGGCCGATGACCTGTTCATGTCCCCGCTGGATCAGGCGCAGATCGATTTCGCGAATGAGGGGGGCGAGACCTATATCTGCGGCAACCCGCCTTACAAGGGAAATGCCCGAAAGTCCGATGAACAAAAAGACGATATGAAAGCGCTACTCGATGGCCGTTTCGAGAAGTGGGGTCTCTTGGATTATGTCTGCGGATGGTTCGTGAAGGCTTTTGAATTTTCCAAGGTCACGCCCGCGAGGTTTGCATTTGTTGCAACAAATAGTGTGGCCCAAGGTCAGCACGTCGCAAACTTCTGGCGGCCATTGTTTGGTGATGGGCTCAGGTTCTTCTTCGGGATTCGTTCGTTCAAGTGGTCGAACCTCGCCGCCAATGACGCCGGTGTTACTGTGGCCGTCGTTGGTGGGGCCTTGGACAAGGGAGAAGCAGAACTATTCGATGGTGACATCAAAACAAAAACACCGAACATCAATGGTTATCTTCTCGCTCAACCTAACCACTGGGTGGCGAGCGCACGCAAACCAGTTTCTGGACTGCCTCCAATGGTTAAGGGGAACTACTATGGCATGTCCGAACACTTGTTGCTCAGCCGCGAAACGGCTGTCGCTTTAGTCGAGCAGGGATTGCCACAAGCAAATATCAGGAAGTTTTTCGGCTCAACGGAAGTCATTAATGCAAAGCACCGATACTGCCTTTGGTTTCCCGACGTTCCAGACGAACATGCGTGTAATATACCTGAAATCACTAAGCTTTTGAATGATGGTGTTGCGAACAGACAGAAGTCGAAAGATGCCGTTTCCAACGGCATGGTGAGACGTCCTCACCAATTTCGCGAAATGAATGAACCAAAAAGTGAAATGCTCGTGATTCCAGTCGTGTCATCAGAGAATCGCGATTACCTCCCTGTTGCTCTTCTCCGAAATGACTCTGTCATTTCAAACAAGTGTTTCGCCCTCTACGACGCCCCGCTCTGGAACATGGCGCTGATTGCCTCGCGCCTGCATTGGGTCTGGATCGGCACGGTCTGCGTGCGGATGCGAACCGATTTCAGCTATTCCAACACCCTCGGCTGGAACACCTTCCCTGTCCCCAAACTGACCGAAAAGAACCGTGCCGACCTGACCCGGTGTGCGGAAGGCATCCTTCTGGCCCGCGAGGCGCATTTCCCCGCCACCATCGCCGACCTCTACGACCCCGAGAAAATGCCCGCCAACCTCCGCGCCGCGCATGATCATAACGACGAGGTGCTGGAACGCATCTACATCGGCCGCCGCTTTCGCAACGATACCGAACGGCTGGAAAAGCTGTTCGAGATGTATACGCGGATGACAACCAAGGGGGCCGCATGAGTTTTGCCCGCACGCCCCATGTGTGCTATCCATGCGCATGACCCGCCCACAGGAGGCCACGATGACCAAACGCGCCACCAACCTGACCATCGACCCCGCCCTTCTGGACGAGGCGCGCGCGCTGAACATCAACCTCTCGGCCACGTTCGAGGCCAGCCTGCGCGACGCCGTGCGCGCCCGCAAGGCCGCCCAATGGCTGGAAGAAAACCGCGCCGCGATCCAAAGCTCGAACGAGTGGGTGGAAAAGCACGGGCTGCCGCTAGAGAAATACCGGCAGTTCTGATGGCGCAATATGATCTGTTTGCGACCCCTGCGGGCGATGGCTATCTTCTGGATGTGCAAAACGATCTGCTGGACGGGCTGAACGTGCGCACGGTGGTGCCGCTTTTGCCACAGGGGCGCGCCCCGATCGCCGCCAGCCGCCTGAACCCGGTGTTCGAGATCGACGGCGCGCCACATCTGATGATGACGCAATACATCGCCGCCGTTCCGGTTGGCATTCTGAAAGCCCCGGTCGGGGATTTGTCCGCAAGATTCGAGGCGATCACCTCCGCGCTCGACATGCTGTTTCACGGGTTTTGACGGCCGGACAACATTTGATCGGGTTTTGATTGTGCGTATGTGGGCTGGAGGGCATAAATTGGAAAATACATATAAATCATACTGTTACGATAGACAGAGTGCGGTATGGCTACTTGATCGGGTTTTGATTGCCTGCCCCAAAGCGAATGATTCCGCGCCCCTCAGAAGGAAAGCATCATGACAAAGCAGGTTCCTTCCGTCTCTGTCAATTACGCGGCCAATGGAAGTTCGACCAAATCGAACGAGTTGGGC
Source organism: Roseovarius sp. MBR-78 (assembly GCF_040547535.1). Taxonomy (NCBI): domain Bacteria; kingdom Pseudomonadati; phylum Pseudomonadota; class Alphaproteobacteria; order Rhodobacterales; family Roseobacteraceae; genus Roseovarius; species Roseovarius sp. MBR-78. Next base: position 53,795 of record NZ_JBEPPX010000017.1, on the reverse strand, counting down.
ATGCGGGCGATGCAGGAACGCGCTTACGCCAAGCGCGGCGAGCAATACCTGCTGATAAAGTCGCCGCCAGCCTCGGGAAAGAGCCGCGCGCTGATGTTCATCGCGCTCGACAAGCTGCACAATCAGGGCCTGCGTCAGGCCATCGTCGTGGTGCCGGAAAAATCCATCGGCTCCAGCTTCAATGATGAGCCGCTAAGCAAGTATGGTTTCTGGGCAGACTGGACGGTGAAGCCACAATGGAACCTGTGCAACGCCCCTGGTGGGGACGATGGCAAGGTCGGATCCTTGGGCAAGTTTTTAGCCAGCAACGATCAGGTTCTGGTCTGCACCCACGCGACTTTCCGTTTTGCGGTAGACAAGTTCGGGATCGAGGCGTTTGATGATCGCCTGATCGCGGTGGACGAGTTTCACCATGTCTCGGCCAACCCCGACAACAAGCTGGGCACGCATCTGGGCGCACTGGTCGCGCGCGACAAGGTGCATCTGGTGGCGATGACCGGATCGTATTTTCGCGGTGATGCCGAGGCCGTTCTGTCACCCGAGGACGAGGCGCGGTTCGACACCGTCACCTACACCTATTACGAGCAGCTGAACGGCTACAAATACCTCAAGTCGCTCGACATCGGGTATTTCTTCTATTCCGGGTCCTATGCGGACGACATCCTCAAGGTGCTGGACCCGTCTGAGAAGACAATCCTGCACATCCCGAACGTGAATTCGCGCGAGAGCACGAAGGACAAGCATCGCGAAGTCGAGCATATCATCGACGCTCTTGGCGATTGGCAGGGCACGGACCCTGTCACTGGATTTCAGCTGGTCAAGACGCCAGAGGGGCGTGTGCTGCGCATCGCCGATCTCGTGGATGATGAACCTGCCAAGCGGGACAAGGTTTCCGCCGCGCTGAAGGACCCCGCGCAGAAGAGCAACCGCGACCATGTCGACATCATCATTGCCCTGGGGATGGCGAAGGAAGGGTTCGACTGGATCTGGTGCGAGCACGCCCTGACGGTCGGCTATCGCGCCAGCCTGACCGAGATCGTGCAGATCATCGGCCGCGCCACCCGCGATGCCGAGGGCAAAACGCGCGCGCGCTTCACCAACCTGATCGCCGAGCCTGACGCAGCTGCAGAGGCTGTGACCGAGGCCGTGAACGATACGCTGAAAGCGATCGCGGCAAGCCTGCTGATGGAGCAGGTGCTGGCCCCGCGTTTCAACTTCACGCCCAAAACCGTGAAAAGTGGCCCTGTCGATGGTTTCGATTACGGCGAGGGCGGCTATGATCCCAACAAGGAGAACGTCGGCTTCAACGAGGCCAGCGGGCAGTTCCAGATCGAGATCAAGGGTCTGGTCGAACCCAAGAGCAAGGAAGCCAAGCGCATCTGCCAGGAGGACCTCAACGAGGTGATCACAGCTTTCGTTCAGGACAAGACCACGATCGAGCGCGGGTTGTTTGATGACGAACTGGTCCCCGAAGAACTGACGCAAGTGCGCATGGGAAAAATCGTCGCTGCTCGGTTTCCCGACCTGGAAACCGAGGATCAGGAGGCCGTGCGCCAGCATGCCGTGGCCGCGCTTAACCTGACTCAGAAGGCCAAGGAAATCGCGCTGACAGGCGGTGATGATGGCGAGGTATCCGCCAACACAGCACTGATCGACGGCGTGCGCAAATTCGCCATGGATGTGCGCGAGCTGGATATCGATCTGATCGACCGGATCAACCCATTCGGGGAAGCCTATGCGATTCTCGCCAAGACCATGAGCGAGGAAAGCCTGAGGCAAGTTGCTGCGGTGATTACTGCGAAGAAAGTTCAGCTCACCCCGGAAGAGGCGCGCGCGCTGGCCAAACGTGCGGCGGCATTCAAGCAGGAACGGGGACGATTGCCGTCGATCACATCGGCGGACCCATGGGAGAAGAAAATGGCCGAAGGGGTGGCCTACCTTGTCCGCATGAAACAGGAGGCCGCCAATGGCTAACGGCTTCACAGATGAAGATGACGCCCTGCTGGCCGAACTGGGCGTTGAGGTCGAGACGAAAAAGCAAGTCTCCCGCACCCCGCGCGAAGAGCGGATCATCGCAGGCTTTGAAGAAATTCAGCGTTTTGTCGAGGAGCACGACCACCGCCCGCAGCATGGCGAGGATCGCGATATCTTCGAGCGCCTCTATGCCGTCCGCCTCGACCGGATTGCCGAGTTACAGGAGTGCCGCGACCTTATAGAGCCAATGGATCATCAGGGACTGCTGAATGGCATGCTACTTTCGCAGGCCAGTGATGCCGGGGAGATGGATGACGACGCGCTTTTGGACGCGCTCGGGATCGAGGTTGAAGCGCCAGCGATCACAGAACTGAAGCATGTCCGCTCGACGGCGGAGAAAAAAGCGGCAGAAGAGATCGCGAACCGCGACCGCTGCGAGGATTTTGCGCGTTTCAAGCCGCTATTCGAGCAGGTGCAGAAGGAGCTGGACACCGGCTTGCGCGAGGCACGGAAATTCGAGCTGAAATCAGAAATCGAGCCCGGCCGTTTCTTCATCGTGGGTGGGCAGAAGGCCTATGTCGCAGAAATGGGGGAAATGAAGCTCACGGATCAGGGGCGCACAGATGCGCGGCTGCGGGTGATTTTCGATAACGGCACCGAAAGCAATATGCTGATGCGATCGCTGCAGCGTGCCCTTAACGCAGATGGCGACGCAGGGCGGCGCATATCCGAGCCCCATGCCGGTCCGCTTTTCTCTGATCGTACGATAGACGGGGATGAGGCCAGCGGCATCATCTATGTGCTCCGCAGCAAGTCCGATCATCCACTTGTTGCCGAAAACCGCGACCTCGTACACAAGATCGGCGTCACCAACATGAGCGTTGAAAAGCGGATCGCTGGCGCGCATCTTCAGCCGACGTTTCTCATGGCGAACGTGGAGGTGGTTGCAACATACGAGCTCTACAACATCAACCGGACCAAGCTGGAGAACCTGATCCATCGCATTTTCGAGCCCGCGCGGCTCGAAATCGAAATCATGGATCGCTTCGGTCGCCCCGTGATCCCGAGGGAGTGGTTTCTCGTGCCAATATTCGCGATCAAGGATGCGGTTGAACGGATCAAGGACGGGACGATTTCGGGCTATGTCTATGATCCAAAACAGGCGCAATTGGTATCTGGTTCGTAACTGGCGCATGGCAGCTGCTCCGAGCGAGATAACAGTATAGCCACATTCGATTTTCAGATTATCCCCTCACCTTTGCTTCCGAAGGCCGCGGCCGACCACCGGATCGTGTTTTCTTTGGCCGCGCCTTTGCCATCTCCGCATATCCCCGCAGCGCGCCTGCATAGGTCTGGACCGCAGTCTCGAATTCCTTGTCGCCCATGGAGATCGCCGCGGGAGCTGCGGGCTCTGGTTGCTCGAGGGTGATTTTCTTCGACCTGTTCGAGACTGGCGCTGCAGCAGGCGGATAGGGCAAGGCATGCCCCTGCCGTGCTTTGTCGATCTCCGCAAAGTGGCGGTCCGCATAGTAACGGATGTGATTGGCCTTGATGGGATATTGCCCCTCGGGCAGAACAAGGACCTTGTCGAGCGGGAAGCGCAGCAATTCAGCGGGCGATACCAACGCCCGTTCTTCCGAACGGCGGCTTAGATTTGCGCTCTCCGAGAGCTTGCGCACCGTTGCCTGTGATCTGGTCTTGCCCACGATCGTGTGTTTGCCCAGGGCTGCGGACAGCACGTCGGCGGTGCGATCATCCTGGGGGGTCATGTAAATCTGCACACCAGCACCGGCCTGCAGCGCGCGGCGGTCGGTTTCACCGTAGATGCCTTCAAGACCGGGGATCGACTGCGAAATGATAAAAAGCCGCCCGCCATAAGAGCGGATCGTCTTAATGCTCTGCAAGACCAGAGGCTGTTTGCCCAGTTGGTCGAATTCATCCATCAGGAACATGACGGGATGTGGCTCATCCGCTCCGGGATGCGCGCGCTGCAAACTTGCGATCGCGTCGGCAAACAGGAGCCGGATCAATGGGGCAAGGGTTTTCAGGTGCTCCGGCTGCACGACGATATAGAGCGACTGTGGCTCTCGTCGGAACGTCCCGAAGTCAAAATCGCTTGCCTGCGTCGCCCGGTCCACCGCCGGATCGAGCCAAAGCTCCAATCCGGCCCCGCGGATCACACTGACATAGGAATCGAGGATCTTGTCGACTTCGTCGGCCATGCTCAGGAAAATCTCGGACACCACCGGGTTTGCGGTTTGGGTCGCGGCCCGTTTGTAGAATTCTTTCTTGTTGCCGCCGCCGGTCATAATCCGCAGCGCCTCACCGATCGTCGGCTTGCCGGTCTCGATGGCGTAGAGGCAAGACGCCACGAACAGGCTCCGTCCGGCCTGGAAAAAGCTCTGCGCGTTCACGCTTTCGACGATGAGGAACAAGTCTGCCATGGTGTTGACGGCGGTGTATTGCTGCTCAGGGCTGGGAAGATCGGCAATGCGCTGGAGGGGATTGAAGCGATGGGTACGGGTCAGGACAGGCCCGTTCTGGCCCTCGGGCTGAACGTAGTCATAGGGCGAAAAGTACCAGACCTGATTCTTCAACGCCTTTTGACGATGGATGGATGTCTTCTCGAAATTCTCGCCCTTGACGTCAAGGATCACGGCGCTGCCCTGGAAGTGCAAAAGGTTCGGCAATACGAAGCCCACCCCTTTGCCGCGTCCCGTCGGCGCGATCATCATCGCATGCGGAAAGCGATCTGGCGTGGCCGACACGAAAGGCGCGCTGGACGCAGGTGAGCCAAGCTTGCCGAACAGAAAGCCGTTCTGGGCGAGGGATGCCGACATACGGTTGCGGCGAAGCTCGGGACGCGACTGGAAATGTGCATCATCATAGTCGGTGAGCGCCCCGCGATGAACAGATGTGGCCCCTGTCGCCGCCAGAAGCAGGGCAGGAAGGGCCGTGATGAGCCACGCGGTATGCTCCACCGCAGGGTTTGCCTTGATCCGTGGATCAGACAGATTGAGCAACCAAAGTTCTAAAATATCGAACCCACCCAGGTCTTCGCCAAATCGCGCCATCAGATAGAGCGTGGCAATCGCGGCCCCGATCCAGGTGCCAACACCGAGACCGAGCAGGATGGCGACCGGATACCGCCAACGGCTTTCCATTGCATGCAGCATGTCTTGCAATCCTCTACAGGCCGTAATCATGATCGGCATCGTCGCGGTCGCGCCCCCGCTCCTCGGCGCGCTCGAACGCCTCGATCCGGGTCCGGTAGGTGGCGGCGGGTTCGCTGTCGCGGCCGGCAATATCATCACCCGCATCCACCGCAGCGATGGCCTTCAATTCCGAGAATACGGCCTGTCGCAGACCGGGATCTTCGATGCGGTCCATGAGCGGGTCAATCCGGCCAGCGGCCAACTGATCCATATCCCCGGCGCGCAGGTCTTGCCGCACGTCGAAGATCAGCTTGTCCAGCGTGGCGATATCGGCAAGGCGGCTGCCCTGCCCCGCGTCGAGAATGTCCTGACGCGCCAGATCCGCCAAAAGATCACGATCCATGTTCAGCTCCGCAAAAACATCCCGCGCGCGCGCCTGCAGGTCGCGTTCGAGCCCAAGCCAGTCCGAGCGCTCCTGAGCGTCCACTGGGCGTGACGCTTCGAGTTGCGCCTCGCTGCGGTGGGGTGCGGTGAAACGGGCAGCAACTTCTTCGATGCTGCTTCCCGCCTCCTCAAGCCGGGTCTCCATCGGTGCCAGAACGCGCGACAATTCCGCTCGGAAACTCTCAAGCGCAGCACCGGCCTCAGCTGCGAGCGGATTGCCCTCCTCGCCTGCGCGTGCGGCCAGGCCCGCAATCCCCTGCACACTGTAGGGATCGCGCTCCGGCGACACCGGTGAAGAATGATCCGCAAGAAAGTCGCGGCCCAGAAGCGTGCCCATCTCGCGGGCCTGCCCGGCAAAGAGTTGTTCCAGTTCGACCTTTTCGGCACCGGGCGCCATGTCCTGAATGGCGCTCCAGGCGGTGTCGGCTTCCGCTTGCAATGTCTCGCGGGCGGCGATCAGACGACCGATCACATCCGCTCCGGCAGCGGGGATATCAACCCCTTCGGCAAACCCTTCTTTCACCGGCATTCCTTTCATCAAGTTGGTGGCGGCAAGCTCTGCGCCCTCCGCGATGCGCCCCATCCATCCATCCGTAGGGGTGTCGGCCTCCAGACCCATCCCGGCAAGTTGCGCCAGCTGCCGATACCCCTCGGCGTGCCTGCGTATCTCGGCCTCTCGCAGAGCGCGGCTTTCAGGATCCAGCGGGGCAACCACTGGCTCGCGTCCCTCCTTGCGGGCCGCCTGCAAATCAGTGTCCCGCGGGGCGTTTTCCATGATGCCGCGCGACAGACGGGAAGAGGCGTTCAGCACCAGCCCGTGCTCGCCCGCGATCTGCGCATGCAGCTCGCGCATCATGTCATAGCTGATCTCGGAATGGCGGCTGATCGAGAGGAACTTGCCGTCCTCCATCCCGACCTTGTCGACAAGAACATGGGCATGCACATGATCTGTGTTGCAATGAAGGGCCGCCACATACCGATATCGATCCCGGTAATCCCCGCCGAACACCTCCTGCGCCCATTCGCGCGAGATGGCTTCCGCCAACTCCGCCTCGGTTCCCTTGGGAAAGGACAGGATGATGTGATCGGTGTGACCCCGTTTCGGCGCCCCGCACCAGGAAGCACTCCAATCGGCAATGACATTTTCCATGCCACGCTCGCCAAAGACACGATCGATGCCGATCTGGTTCGACCAGGCTGCGACCTGCGCCTCGTCGCGCAGGATGTATTTCATCTGCCGGCGTAACTCTTTGGGTGAATGACACCCGCCCGTGCCGACCCGCTTCACCACGCTTTGCGGCACCCGCAGCGCGTTCCAGGACATTCCCGCAACTGCCCCGCCGGACGTGCCACGCCGACGGCCCGAAGATACGCGCGCCTCGCCTGCCATGGCTGCAGACCGCCGCCCCACATGAGGCAGTATCTCGCCCAATACCGCCTGCTGGAGAGTGCGTGTTTCAGCCATCGCGCTGCCCCTCCCCAACGTCCCGAAGATCGGACACCCGGACGAAGGCCCCGCGCAGCGAGGCCGCGCGCAAAGCCTGCACAGCCCGGGCAACCTCTTCGGCCCGGTCCGCAAGCCGACAGACCAGTGCCGCGTCGCGCGCGTTCCACCGCAGCTTGCCCGCATGGGCAAGCTTCAGCATCTGCACAAGATTGCGCGCTAAGGCATTGAGCTGATTGGCCGACGCCTTGAGCGCCGTGACCTCGTCCCGGCGAAACGCGACAATGCCGGATGACAGGCGGATCATGTGCCGGAGCAGACCCGACGTGGTCATGCCCGTCTCAGCCACAAGCGCCTCGAATGCTTCGGCCTCACGGGCGGACACCCGAACCTGCAGAACGCGGCCCTTTGTGGTTCGATCCGTCACCACACCGCGCGCCCGCACGCGGGCGACAGTGGGCCGGGAGCAGCCAACACGCACGGCGATCTCCCCATCGCCAAGCCCTTGCGCGGCGAGCCGGAGAACCTCTTGTCGGGCTATGGTGGAGAGGCGTTTGGACATAGGCGGCAAGATTTATCATTAGATAGTTATTGTAAACACGAAAACTCTAATGAGTCGCCGCACAAGTTTTGTCATACACAATACCGTTCCTGTCAACGTCCCTTCGGTCCGTTGTCGCACCTTCGGTGATCAGCAGGCAGGGCCTTGGCCATGCCTGCTGCAAACCCCGCGCGACAACGAACAGACCGAAGGGACACCGCCTCCCCCGCGCCGCGATCCGGGACCCCGGCCCGGATCCTGAACAGGCGCGGGAATGACGTCGGCGCAGCCGACACGATATCGCTTCATTGGCGTTGAATGCTCAAAGGGGTTTTCCCGGAAGGAGAAGAAGACCTTGTGGGATTGGAATGCCTGCGCGGCGCAGTGGTTATGCCGTTGGTGGTGACACGGATGATCAAGGATCAATTGCCAGACGCCATAAGGCCCCTGAGAGCCAACACCTCGAAGGCTTCGGGCATTGTTGGAGCATTGCTGCAACGGCGCGATGGCGCAAGTGATGCATGACACAACGCCTCTTTGCATGCATGCTCGATTGCCCAAACGCGTACGCCGATGATTGCACCAACAGTAGATCGCCTCAACAGCTACAGATTGTTCTGCCCCAAAAGTTGACCGCCTGTATCGCGCAAGGTGTGGACGCCATCCCGAGGCATCGCCATAACGGATCAAGATATACGTTATGGAGACAGTGAATGCTTGTTGTGACGGCGATCTCCGCCAAGGGCGGTTCGGGAAAGACAACTCTCATACAGATGCTTGCGTCCGCCATGCTGGCACGCGGCCGCCGTGTGCATGTTATGGATGCGGATGCTGACAAGCAGATCCTCGAATGGGAATCAAAAAGCGCGCGCGCCGACTTCGGTGATCTGCCACGCCTTCCATGGCCCACAGGCTTGACCGTGGCCGATGCCCCCGAGACCGTTGAAGGCCTTTACCACGCGCTGGACGGCTTTGAGGCTGAAGGTGTGGATCTGGTTCTGATCGACACCCGCCCCGGCGAGCACCCCGACACCGAAACACTGGCGCTGGCCTGCGACATGATCCTGGTGCCGGCCGTGCCGGTACAATCGGATTTCGTGGCGGCCCTGAAAACCCTGACATGGGTTATGCGCATGATCGAGACCCTCGGGCCGGATGACCCCGCCCCGCTGTTTTCGGCGGTATTGATGAACGCGGACAAACGCGCGATCGATTTCGTGACCGCAGGCGATGACTTTGAGCGTGATGCGGCAAGACGCAGGGTTCACCGGCAGGACCTTGAAGTCTTCGAGGTGATTTCAACCCTGCCACTTCTGCCCACGCCGGTGCCCCATCTCACTGCGATCCAGCGCATGCCGCTGACCGGACCACTGGGATATGTGCGGGACATTTATGAGCAGGATCTTCGTCATCGGTTGCAGGCGGGGCATCTTTCCTCCGCCCTCGCCTTATGCAGTGAGATCCTTGGCGACATCGAGGCCATGGTGGATGCTGCCAATGGCTAGGAAGATTCCAAACCGGTCCGGGACCGCTGTCTCGAACGAAGACAGGCTGGCGCGGTCGCGGCAGTTCGCCACGAGCGCCACGAAATATGCAGCGTTCGATCAGAGTGCGGCGGCAGCGGTCGCGACAGAAGGCCTAGCGGCGAATTCGGTGGACAAGAAAGAACCCCGGAAAGGGGAAAAGACAGCCTCGGCTGAAACGGCGCGCATCAACTCGGGGGCATCTACCCAGCCGTTGGCGGATGATGCTTGCAGCAATAGCACCGAAGCGCAGCCTCGAACCTATTACGTGCGCATCGGGGCTGAGGATAAGGCACGGATTGATGCGCTGGCAGAACGATCTGGCCTTGACCCGGACTACGTTCAGCGTGCCTTGATCAAAGCGGTTCGCGCCCGCATGCAAAACCTGCGCGACACCACGACCTGGCATGAGGTTGCCTCCGCTGCACGACCACGCCTGGCCGAGCCCAAAGGCACTGGGTGCCCCTTCATGAAATCGATGATCAGGCTCGACGCCGCCCATGTGGCAGCGCTGCAGATGAGCATTGATGACCCGCTCAACGTCTATGGGATGACGCAACTGTTGTCTGCCTTCGGCAAGGCGCTGCTGAGATCCGAGATCGAAGAACTCGCTCGAAAGATCAGCGGCATCGAAGCTCGGGCAGTGCGTCCTGATCCAGCGTAAAGGCATCGCGCGCGGTCACGACAGCGATCTGACCGCCCGCCTCGATCATATCGATGAGCTGTGCCCATTCGGCAGGATCAGCATCGCGTTGCGTTGCGATCCCGTCCTGCACAGAAAAGGCGGCCTGCTCTCCGGTCGCCGCGAGAAGAACAACTTGTTGCGGGAATTGGTCATCGTCAAAATGCGACAAAAAGTACGCATGGCTCACGTTTGGGTTGTAGACACGGTCAGGATCGCAAACTAAGAGCAAAGTTCCGTCGTTTGCAGTCACAGCATAGGTCTCCAGACCTCGCGACAAGCCGATCTCCCACTCGGCAGCGACAGCCGATGAAGCCGCGCCCAGAAAGAGCGCAATATGTAGAGGCCTGTAAAGCAAGTTTGTAAACTCCGTTTTGTGTTGGCTAAGCATATATAGGTACAGGCATATACCTGCCACCTGATAACTGCGGCTCCGACCAAATGGAGGTCAGGAGTTGAGCATGAAGAATTATGCGGGTTACCCGGTCGAAATTATTTTGGCGTCGGTAAACGGTGAAGATGTCGAGGTTGGCGTCGTATTCCAGTGGATCTGCGGCATGCGCCGTACAAGATGGTCTGATGACTTTGATCCGTCGGACGGTGCGAACCTGAGGTACGAGCCCTATGAGGACGCAGGATAGACCGCCTCCAGCGCTAAAATGCTCGTAAGCGACCGGAGCAGGACACGATTGTGATCCGAGGGCAATGACACCGAGAGAGAGAACACGCGGGGCAGCGATCGTTGCAAAGGCGACGACGGTTTGCAACGCTACCAAAGAAGACCGATAGGAGACCCATGAGATGAAAGAGATTTTCAACGTTGGCGAGACAATCTTGCTGGACGGCGCGCCGCTTGCACTGGTGACCCCCGATGGCGTCAAGGCCTGGATCGAAGACGGCGTTCAGCACAGCTTTCGCTATGACCAAGTGCGCGATCCGCTCAGCGGCCAGATGAAATACCGCTGTCTCTACGAGAAGTACGGGTCGGATATGCCGTTCGTGCTGGTAGGCAACCCTGACAGTGAAGAAGGCGCGCACGTTATTCTGTTCGACCAGAAGCCAGACGCATAGCCCTTCGGAATCTTATGCCAGGTGGCGAACACTAGAGCCCCTCGGCTTCGCCCGGCGGCAGCGTCCGCCTTGCAAGAGGGATGCAGACCCGTCAGGGCTGAAAGCTGATCGTGAAGCCGACCATGTGGCAAACGTTTTGGGATGGCTCAGGATGAGACAGACCAAGACGTATTGGCACAGGAAGACAGCAAGGTCAGAATTCAGGGCGGAGCCTCAGCAGCCCGGCCCCGCTTGCGGGGCTTGCCAATGTCGAAACCTTCACCATTGCAGACAGTCACGCACATCGCAGCATGGAAGCCTCTTTCGCAGGTGCAGCATCGTGTTCGGCCCATTGCTGCCGGTCCATGGCGCTTCATGCTGCGTCGCCACATTTCCCAAAACCGCCGTTCAGGCTGTATTGCAGAAATGTTCACAGATTCACAGTAGCGGTGCGGTCAAGCCAGTCGTTAATCTGGTCTCTCACCTGCCGCGACTTACGGCTCGGACGCAGAGGAAAGCCCCCTGTTGGTGGCTTCTCGGGCTTGTGAAGATATAACCAATGTATTTGTATCAAGCTACAAATAGTCTGCCCGGCTCTGGTCTTCCTGCTTGAGAGTCTGCAAAGCGACCTTGTTTGAGGTCTCCACAAACTGAGTGAGAAACATGCTCCTGTCCGCACCGATTGGTGGGGGCGTTGACAAAAGTTCGGTTTCCAGAAACATGCGCAAAGCCTGCCGGAGACCGCTGTCGTTGCGCTGATGGTGTCTACGAGTCAGCAGATCCCGTGCCGGCTGGGACCGCGTCCGCTTGGCGAGCTCTTGGGGGGCGAAGACCGGGACACGCTGCTCGGCGCTGCGCGCGATCAGGACCGTTCTGACGCACCACAGCACGCGTTTAGCAAGTAGTGCTGAGTTCAGATCGTCGCCGAACAGAACCAGATACCAACCGAGGTCCGATGCTCGGTCGATCTCCTGCTGATAGCTTGGCCGAAAACAGAATGTTCGCCGAAGCTGCGCCAGATAGTCGTCAGGATCCACTAAAGCCTTCGCTTCTTGAACCAGGTGGCAAGTGAAAAGATCGCCCGACTGCGCGTCCTGCTCAAGTTGACGCCATGGATAGACAAAAAGGGAGAGGTGTCCGACCGAAACGTGGCGCGTTTCGTTTGCGAGATTGATCATCAAAAGGTCCGTATCTGACCCTTCCTCATGATCATCCCGGGCGTGACTTCCGAACAGAAGGCTGGCGGCTATCGCCATGGCAAGCAGCGTCGCTTCAATCGAGCAAGCGGCAGTCGATCTTTGTTTTTCACGATCAGATCCCCTCCAAAGCACGCGCAAGCGCTTCAATCGACATTTGGCGCGACAAGGCTCGAGCCTGTGTTACCTCGTCTCGATTTTGCAGCACAATCTGCTGCTTCTCGGGCTTGAGGATGCCTGGCTCGACGTCGAGGTTATACTCGCTCATGAGGTAGAAGCTGAGGCTCAAGCGACAAGGCCGTAACAACCGACCGTCTGTCATGCCATGCTCTGCTGCTACGGCCACTTGCCGTTCGGGCGAAAGTTTCGGATTGGGGCGGATGTCAAGATTGAACTGATGAACCCATTCGAAATCCAACGCTGTGTCAATCGTCGAAGGCCGATGATCGCCAACGGTTGCAATGCGGTTTAGGTTGTAGTCGCGGAAGTCGTTATGATCTTTTGACCAAGAGCGAACGTACCAGCGACCGGCGCTGTGAGCGAGGGCATGCGGAGCTATTGTTCGCGACGGCTGAACAGAGCCGGTCAGGGAAGCATAACTGATGTCGATCTCTTGCCGTTTACGAACGGCGTCCAACACGCGCAGCAGAACTGTCGAGTCGGTCGGCCGCCGACCTAACGTGATCAGTTCTACCGGTGGGATCGCGTCAAACCAAGTGTCTTCTGGGCGCATCCACCGGTTCTCGATGGCGACCAACTGCAGCAAGTAACGCTCGATCGTCTGGCCGATGAATGCTGGGGCGAAGTCGCCGCTGCGGATGTAAGCCTTCTCGGTACGATCATATCGGAGGTTGGCAGGTGCGATCTTTTCGTATTGCCCAATGTCGGATGACGCTTGCTGAGCGGAGATGCCGAAGGTGGCAGAGAGGTCACTGCGGTTGAAACGCCCGTCCCAGAATAGCCGAAAATCAATGAATTCAAGGCGTCGTTGGACACCCCACCGCAGGCGCTCGCCACTTTCTTCCATGCTGCATCCATCCATAAATACGATTATATTTTGCCGATCACATCAAGTTACTTGACTCGATAGCCCTACGTCCCCACATCTTATAGACGCCAGCCGCGAGGTTGGCAACTGAGTCGTCGCAGGGGAAGCGTCACGCGAATGGTGAAAGTCGAGCAAAAACAGTGTTCTGAGCGGCCGTACCGAGTTCTCAGCTTGGACGGTGGAGGGATGCGGGGAATTTATACGGCGGCATTTCTCGCGCGCCTGACCGACCAGTTCGCACGCATCCGAGGAGATTCTGCCCTTGATTTGGGCCGCGGTTTCGATCTGATCACCGGGACCAGCACTGGCGCGATCGTCGGCTGCGCGCTGGCCATCGGGAGGCCGCTGACAGAAGTCGTGGCACTTTATCGCGAGCACGGCCCCAAGATCTTCCCGCATCGGATTGCGGGGAAACGTAGTGCGATCTACCGAGCGAGCCAAGGCAGCCGTTTCGTGCGCGAAGGCGACAAGGCGCTGCGCGAAGCGCTGCGTGGCGTGCTTCACGACGTCACTATGATTGACGTATTCGAAGGTCGCGGCATCTCACTCGCGATCCCGACGGTGCTGATGAGCGAGCACCGGGCCTGGGTCTTCAAGAAGACGCCCAAGAGCGGCGTTCGCGACGATCACTATCCGCTGGTGGACGTCTGCATGGCGACGAGCGCCGCGCCCATCTACCGCTCGCTGGCCGCCATCGATGATCCGAATGTGCCAGGTGGGCCTAAGCAGGTGTTCGCCGATGGGGGGCTTTGGGCCAATAATCCGATCATGGTCGGACTCGTCGATGCGCTAACGGTGGCACCGCCCGACCGTCCGATCGAGATTTACTCACTCGGCACATGTCCGCGCCCCGAGGGTGATCACCTCGACGCCGAGAGCGCGCACCGCTCCATGCTCGACTGGTCGCTCGGCGCTGACGTCGCGCCGCTCAGCATCTCGGCACAGGAGTTCGCCTTCGACCACATGGCGCGGCTTTTGACCAACGCCATCAGCAACTGCGGCCGCTCGATCCGGCGCGTACGCTTTCCCAACAAGCCGGTGCCGGCGAGCATGATGCCATACCTCGCCCTGGACGACACCCGGCCAGAGGCGATGGATCGGCTGGTCGGTCAGGCCCACACTGACGCCGATCTGACCAAGAGCGCCTGCGACGATCCCAACAGCGAGGAGGGGCGCATGATTCGCCGCCTCATGCACGACCTGCCGGCGATGCCCGCGACCGGCGCCGTCTGGCGCAACGCCACCACCGACAACCAGAAAGGATAGCTGATGTTCGATTGCTCCAAAGATGTGCGTGCGTACCACGATCAAGATGTGACCCTGCCTAAGGTCGAACAGGATGCGATGCGCGACCGTCGCGATTCAAACCGGATGCGGCTGCGGAACGGCTTGGAGAAGGCCGGTAAGCCTAAGCCGATCGAGTTCGTCAAACAGGGCAGCTATGCCATGAAGACGATGTGCCGCGATCCCGATAAAGACTACGACATCGACGACGGCGTCTACTTCCACAAGAAGGACCTGGTCGGCAATCGCGGTGCCGAAATGACGTCCCTCCAGGCGCGCTGGATGGTGCGCGACGCGGTCGACGACGGCAAGTTTAAGCGAGCGCCTGAGGTGCGATCGAACTGCGTAAGAATCTTCTACGAGAAGGGCTACCACGTTGATCTTCCGGTCTACCGCCGCGTCGTCGCTGACACTGCCTTCGGCGAGGAGGTGCATTACGAACTAGCGGCGAGCAGCGGCTGGAAGCGGTCCGACGCCCGCGATGTGTCGAACTGGTACGAAGAGCAGCGCGCCACCTCAGTCGATGGCATCCAGCTACGCCGCATCAATCGCGACCTGAAAAAATACGCCCGCAGCCGCTACAGTTGGCGCGGTTCGATCCTCAGCGGTTTCGGCATCTCGGTCCTGACGACCGAGAAGTTCCGCGCCAACGACCGCGAGGATTGGGCGCTCTATCACAGCATGGTCGCTATCCGCGACCGCTTGAACTGGAACCTGGAGGTCGCCCATCCGGTTACCCCGGGCGACTGTATTACCAGCGGGTCCGACGACTCCAAGGCGCGCTCCTTTCGCGAAAAGCTGACCGAAGCGATAGATAGCCTTGAGCCGCTATTCGACGCCGATTGCACGCGTAAGAAAGCACTTAAGTGCTGGGACAAGGTGTTCGCCACGACCTTCTTCAGCGAGCGCCTAGAAGAGGAGCAGCGCGCGTCCGTGGCCGCCGCCGCCGTCATCAGCTCCGCCGCCCTGCTGAGCGCGACGGCGGCGGCGGCCAGCGCCGTTAGCAGTGCCGGCGGCGGCCGCCATGCCTAAGGACGGGTTGCCGCTCGGCTGGCGACAGGCGGCGCTTCGGCTCGAAGCGACCCTGCGCGAGCGGGCGGGTCAGGCACCCGAGCGCCTCGACCGCGCTACGATCGCCCGCGACTACCCGGGCCGTGACTGGATCGCCGCAGCCTGGCGGATCAGCGTGGTGTTTTCCGACCGGGTGACCCGCCGGTTCGACCTTGTAGCCGGCGTGCAGTTTCCGACGACGCCGATCAGGACTGCTCTGGTCGATCATCCTGAACCGATGACTTGGCCGCATGTCGAGAGCGACGGCATCCTGTGCCTGTTGCCGAATTTGGCCGAGTGGGACCCGGACGATCCCTCCGAGGTCGCCATGGACTTGTTGAACCGTTCGGTAAGGCTGGTCGAGGAGCTGCTTGAGGGCAGCATGGTAGAGCGCGACTTCAGTGAGGAGTTCGTCACCTACTGGGGTTACCGAGTGCATTCGCAGGGCGAAAACCTATACAGCCTGGTCGCGCTCGAGCCACCGTCACGGGTGGTGCGTGTTTGGCGCGGCAAGGGTCTCGAAGTCGCCGGGGAGGATCAGGACGCACTCGAGAGATGGGTGTATCGCCGCTTTGGAGAGAAGACCCCGGTAAAGACCGAGCCGGCCGCGTTCCTTTGGCTCAACGCGCCGCTGCTTCCTGTGGAATACCCGGAGACGGCCGCCAATTTGTATCATTTGGCGGAGCGGATCAGTGACGAGGCGAGGACAGTTCTGGAGCAGGCGGCGAAGGGCGAGCGCGACGAGGTGCTGGCGCTGCTCGGCGCCAATGGACGAGGGGGCGCCGCGTCGATCGGGGTAAAGGTTCGCAACCCGAAGCGGCGCAATGGCCGACCGCGCGCACCCCACGAACCCCTATCCATTGGGTTCCGGCCTGGCCATACGCCACAGCCGCTGCTGCTCAGGCGGTTTTTTGGCGCGGTTCCGGTCGTCAGGACCTTGGTGCAGCGCGCCAATGCCGACTGGGTTCATGGGCGCGGCCAGGACGCCCGCACGCGCCTACTGCTCGGCGCGACGGTTGTGGTGATCGGCTGTGGTTCGGTCGGGGCTCCAGTTGCCTGCGCGCTGGCCCAGGCGGGTGTCGGCCGCCTCATCCTAGTCGATCCCGAGACGTTGACCTGGTCCAACGTCGGGCGCCATCCGCTCGGTGCGACCGCCGTTGGGCGCAACAAGGCTGAAGCGTTGGCCGAACGGCTGCAGGCCGACTTTCCGCATCTCAGCGTCGAACATCGCGCTTGCGGTCTCCACCAGCTGCTCGCGCACTACGGGGATCTGCTCGCCGCGGCGGATATGATCGTCGCTGCGACCGGAAGCTGGGTCGCCGAAAGCGCTCTCAACCGTTGGCAAGTCCAGCAAGGGCGCGGACGGCCCATTGTCTACGGGTGGACCGAGGCGCATGCCTGCGCTGGCCACGCGGTTGCAATCGGTCAGGAGGACGGCTGCCTGCAATGTCACATCGGGAGTACCGGCGTGCCGGAACTCACAGCTGTGAAATGGCCGGATGGCGGCGATATCGCTCTGGAGGAGCCGGCCTGCGGAGCGCATTATCAGCCCTATGGGCCAGTAGAGCTCGCCTATGTGAACGCGATGATCGCGGAAGTCGCGCTAGACTGTCTTCTCGATCCACCTGTGCTATCTTTCAGCCGCACACTTGTCGCGTCGCCGCGCCGCATCATGTCACTTGGCGGGCAACTGACCGAAGGCTGGCGCTCCGCTTTTGGCGAAGTTGAAGAGGGCGTTCGGACAGTTGATCGACCGTGGCATTCTGCTAGTTGTGCGGCTTGCGGGCCTGAGCGTCTCGACGAAGAGGCCTAACGCTGTGCGTCCATCGAGCTTTCCAGACCTCAGCCGACCAGCTGACAGCGCGGGGTTTGGGTCCGCGTCAAGCTCTAATCGAACCCTGTAGGGGTGACCGCTTTTCCGACTTGCCGCGATTGCAATGCCGCGTTTCCATCAGGCAGCTTTCCGCCGTGCACGTTGCTGATGCTGCGGATGCGGGCAAATTGCGCGCAGATGCAGTGAACGACTGGAAGGTCACCCGCAAAGCCGCCCGTCACTCGGCCTTGCTGAACTCCCGCGCGAGAATTGCCCGCGCATGTGCGATCCCCTCTGGCGTCAGGCTCAGTGATTTCGTCTTGTTTTTCGGATCATAGATCAAGCCTTTCTCAAAAAGCCGGTCTGTGATGTTCCAATCGATCCCCTTCCAGACCCGATCACCGTCATGCAGCGTCAGGCTGAGGATCGCGAGGGCTGCGTCGTCGATCTTGTCCGTGTCGAGTGTCATCTCCCTCCCCTTACGTTGGTTTCGCGCCGTTTCGCACGCGCGCACTTCATGCATACCCCCGCCGCTTCTTCACCGCGGCAAGCTTCATCAGCGCGGTGACGGCGCGCCCTTCATCTGGATGCTGCTCGATCATCATCTGCCCGCGTGCGCCAATGCGGCCCCATTCGCGCACCAGGCTGGCGCCCCCAAAGAGATCGGGTTGAATGCTCATGCGGTAAAACCGCCGCATGTTGCAGGCTGGATCGATCCGCCGCATCTGCAGGTCGGTAGGGAACACCTCAAGTTGAGCAACAGAGTGAGACATATCGTGATCCAGCAGGCTTTCTTCCAAAATATCAGGTGGAAGCCTGCGCTTCCACTTCGATTTCCCCGAGAGGGAAAAGGGGGCTCACGCCCCCTTCTCGAACTTCATGACCGGGATACCGAGCCTCGAAGCCTTGTCGGCGAGGTTCTCCTGGATACCCGTGCCGGGGAACACCAGAACACCCACGGGCAGCACCTCCAGCATCGCGTCGTTGCGCTTGAAGGGCGCGGCCTTGGCGTGCTTGCTCCAGTCGGGCTTGAAGGCCACCTGCGTCACGCCGCGGGCCTCGGCCCATTTGGCGGCGATGAGTTCTGCGCCCTTCGGGCTTCCACCATGCAGAAGGACCATGTCGGGATACTTGGTCCGGACCTGATCGAGCTTGCCCCAGATCAGGCGGTGATCGTTGAAGTCGGTTCCACCGGTGAGGGCAACCTTGGGGCCTGCGGGCAGCATCACCTCGGTTTCTGCGCGGCGCTTGGCGGCAAGGAAGTCGCGGCTGTCGATCAACGCTGCGGTCATGTGCTGGCGGTTCACCATCGAGCCGGTGCGGGGGCGCCAGGTGGAGCCCGTGTGATGGACGAACTCTGTCGCTGCGTGATCGCGCATCATGTCCATGCAGTTGCGCCGTTCGATCAGCGTCAGGCCTTCGGCCGTCAGGCGCTCAAGCTCGGTGGATTTCACCTCCGAGCCGTCCTGCTCGCGCTGCAGGCGGCGTTGCGCCTGTTCGTTTTCATCGAGCGACCGCTCAACCCTCGCCGTGGCGCGGTGGAAGAGGTTGACCTGGCCCCAGAGCACCTCTTCGAGGTCGGGTTCCATGCGGGTGTCTTCTAGGGTCGCGACGAGGGCATCGAAGATGTCGGCGACGGCGACCGCGAGGCGCTGCCCATCGGGCATCGGGCGCGGATCGGGCTCGTCAAAGGGGCGGTAGCCATAGAGCTGCAGCTCGTCGAGCGCATGGGCGGTCTGGGATGCGGTGTGGGCGGGTTCATACGCGTCGTCGTGGGTGTGGATCGTCATCGGTTCTTGCCTCCGGGCCTGTCTCGTCCGCGCGTCATCCCGCGCGGCCTTCATGGGCTGCGGAAGCCGTCACGGGGAACGCCCCTTCACCCCCTTTCGGGGCCGGAACGCATGTGGAGGAGGACGGGGGGCGGCTGATTTGTCTTTCGCGATGCAAAGGCGGGGCTCGTCCCCGCCGGCGGAAATCAGTCGCCCCCCGTCCTTGAAGGGGCGGCCCCTTTGACGGCCGCCTGCCCATCTCTTGAAGGCCGCTCGGGGGACGGGTGGATGAGATTGCCCCGGAAAAGGCAAAGCGACGATCCACAGCCATGACAGGGAACCTTGACCCCTGCCCCGCACTCCCGGACAGCCCCTTGCGCGATGCAAGTCAGCCCAACAGGCGCTGCCGATCCTCGGGCCAGATCTGCCCTGCCAGATGCTGGCGCAACGCCTCCTTGCCGTTCGCCCGGAGATCATCGTTGAAATCCCCGAGAAGCGGTTCCAGCACCCCAACAGAAATCCCGGCCTCGGTTGCTCTGGCGCTCAACCTCTCTGCCGCGCGTTGGCCCGCGGGATCGCGGTCGATGGCGATGTAGAGGCGCTGCACCCCCTCCGGCAGCAGGACGGCCCCGAGGTGACCGGACGAGAGCGCCGCCCAGACGGGCAGGCCGGGCACTGCCTCGACCAAGGATAGCATGGTCTCGATGCCTTCACCGACCACGAGGATGTCGTCATGCGGGGTCAGCCTGACGGCATTGCCGAGGAGGTGACCCATGGCACGCCGTTGCGTCTCGACAGCCGCTTTCCCCTGTCCGTCAGGCGCAAGCCAGGTGCGATGCACGCCCTGCAAAGCCCCTGCCCCATCGGTCACCGCAGCGATCAACGCAGGTCTGGGGATGCTCCGGGTCTGACCGTGGTCCCGATGCCAGCACTTCGGGTGGAAGCGCAGCGCACTCATCATGCCGAACTGGGTCAGGCCACGGGCGCGGAGGTAGGTGTCGGCAAGCGTGCCTGCGACCGGCACCGAGGCAGAAAACAATCGCGCCGCCGCCGCTGGTGTGCCACCGGGGGCCTTGGCTTTCCGAGGGCGTGGTAGCTCCGGGAGAACCGGCTGCGGACGGCCAAGATGCGCTCGGGCCTCGGCCAGAAGATCGGGAAAGCGGGAGATCCCGGTTCGCTCGCGGATGATGTCGAGCAGATCACCGTGCTCGCCCGTGGCGCCGTCGGTAAACTTGCCTGCCGCACCGGGCCCTGACGCAGGCCCGGTCAGCCGCACGAACAGTGACCTTCCGGGGTTGTTCTGCAGATCGCCCACGATCCAGTAGGACCCTTCCCGCCGTCCGGCGGGAAGGTAGGCGCGACACACGCTCTCTGCATTCTCCGCCAGAGCGCAGATCACATCTTCAGTCTCGGAATACATGGCTCAGCACCCTCCGCGCGCATGTAGTCCTGTCACGGGACAACGTGCAAGCAGACGATCAAGCACTGCGATGCCGCTGGAGTCTGCTGGGCAGAAGAGCCGCAGCTTCCAGGCGATGATCTCCGAGAAGAACCCATCTGCCTTCAGCCGGTCCTTGGCGGCACCCAAAAAGCCCGACAGCTCGATCCGGTTGACGCCCATGACACGCGAGCGGTGCAGCTCCATCCCTTCGGCCAAGCGCACGACCGTCTTGCCCTCCAGAACAAGGGCATGGACCTGCGCCGCCGTGAGCTTCGGCGCATCGGCGGCAAGTGTGGTCGCGACCCACGACGGCGAGACGCGGCGACCGATGATGCGCTGACCGTCATCGGTCTGCAGGCGGTAGACGCGGGTCTCGTCCTGCGGCAGTTGCTTCCAGATCGGCAGCAAGAGGCCCGCCACGATATGCAGGGTGGTTTCCGAGAACTCCGGCACTTCAGCCAGTTCTGCCGTCCAGGCTTCAGTGAAGGCCGCCCGATCTGCCTCCAGCCAATGGGTGTCGTCCATGATCTTGGCCGGAACCGTGCTCGCCTCCAGCGGGCGGATCAGCCGCAGGCGGGGTTCGATGGTGCCATCGTCCAGCATCAGGCTGGTCGCGGGCACCTGCACGGCAGCCCGGCCCGAGCGGCTGTTGACCAGCAGGCGTGCCTTTAGGTCGTCGAGCCAGTCAAGCGCATCCGCCAGTGACAGCGGTGTATTGCGCTGCTTTTGCGCGATGCTCAGCAGCTGGGTTTCAGCGCCGGAGCCGGGATGGGTGTAGATCACCCGCGCATCCGTGACGCGAAAACTTTCGGCGCGCAGCGTCTCGAGCCCGAGGTCGTAGACCCCGGCGGCGATAGCGCCCTCGATCCGTTGGTCGAGGAGTTCCTCGAAGGCCGCGAAGACCACAGCCTGCATGTCGATTGTGAGCGCCAGCAGGCGATTGAGGAAGGTGGTGATCGGCGGCAGGTCATCCTTCAGACCGTTGTCATCAGTCAGGCTGAGGCCGGTCGCATCCTCAAACGCCCCGAGCGAGCAGCCCGCAACATCACCGCGATATAGGCGGCGGTAAAGCTGGCGCAGAGCGTCGCGGGCATAGGGAGACTCCAGATTGTCCTCGGGCCTGAACAGCCCCTGCCCGCCGGTTTGACGCTGGCCGCGCGTGATCGCCCCGAGCGTGTCGAGGCGACGCGCGATGGTGCTGAGGAAGCGTTTCTCTGCTTTCACATCGGTAGCAACGGGCCGGAACAGCGGTGGTTGCGCCTGATTGGTGCGGTTGGTCCGCCCGAGGCCCTGGATGGCAGCGTCCGCCTTCCAACCGGGTTCCAGAAGGTAATGGACCCGCAGGCGCTGGTTCTTCGCCCCAAGATCGGCGTGATAGCTGCGCCCCGTGCCGCCGGCGTCCGAGAAGATCAGGATGCGCTTCTGGTCATCCATGAAGGCGGCAGTTTCCGCGAGATTGGCAGACCCCGCCCGGGATTCGACCACGAGGAGCGCGGCAAGGCCCTCGCCCTTGCGCACAATGCGGCGCGAGCGGCCCGTGACCTCGGCCACCAGATCGGTGCCGAAGCGCTGGACGATCTGATCAAGCGCCCCCGGCACAGGCGGGAGCGACGCCAGCTTCTCGATGAGCGCATCGCGCCGCCGCGCGGCTTCGCGGCATTCCACAGGCTGGCCTTCGCGTACCACGGGCCGGGACGACAGATTGCCCTCGCTGTCAGTGAAGGGCTCGTAGAGCTGCACCGGAAAGGAATGGGCGAGGTAGTCAAGGCAGGCCTCTCTTGGCGTGATATCCACCCGCACATCGTTCCATTCATCCGTGGGGATGTCCGACAGGCGGCGCTCCATCAGCGCCTCACCGGTTGAGACGATCTGGATGACGGCAGCATGGCCTGCGGCAAGATCAGCCTCGATGCTGGAAATGAGGCTGGGGGTCTTCATGGAGGTCAGGAGATGACCGAAGAAGCGCTGCTTGGCGGACTCGAAGGCCGAGCGTGCCGCGGATTTGGCCTGACGGTTTAGCGTGCCGCCGGATTCGCCAGTAATGTTGGCCGCTTCCAGCGCCGCGGACAGGTTCCGATGTATGACTCCGAAGGCGAGCGCATATGCATCATAGATGCCGCGCTGCTCCGGCGTCAGCGCATGTTCCAGCATCTCGTATTCGACGCCGTCATAGGACAGCGAGCGCGCCGTGTAGAGGCCAAGCGACCGCAGATCGCGGGCCAGGACCTCCATCGCGGCAACGCCGCCCGCCTCAATCGCTTGCACAAATTCCGCCCACGTCGAAAACGGAAAGTCTTCCCCGCCCCACAGACCGAGGCGCTGCGCATAGGCAAGGTTGTGCACCGAGGTTGCCCCCGTGGCCGAAACATACACCACGCGGGCATTCGGCAGCTTGTGCTGCAGCCGCAGACCCGCCCTGCCCTGCTGCGAGGCCGTAACATCGCCGCGCTCGCCCTTGCTTCCTGCGGCGTTGGCCATGGCATGGCTTTCATCGAACAGGATCACCCCGTCGAAATCAGCCCCGAGCCAGTCGACGATCTGGTCGACGCGGGACTTTTTGGCACCTCGCTCTTCCGAGCGCAGCGTGGCATAGGTGGTGAAGAGGATGCCCTCAGAAAGCGGGATGTCGCGGCCTTGGGCAAAGCGCGAGAGCGGCGTGACCAGCAGGCGCTCCTGGCCAAGGGCAGACCAGTCGCGCTGAGCGTCCTCGAGCAGCTTGTCGCTCTTCGAGATCCAGAGCGCCTTGCGTCTTCCTCGGGCCCAGTTGTCGAGCACAATCCCGGCCGACTGGCGGCCCTTGCCCGCCCCGGTGCCGTCGCCAAGGAAGAAGCCGCGGCGGAAACGGACGGCGTCAGCGGCATCGTCCGGCGCGGCCGAGACCATGTCGCCGGTTTTATCGACAGTCCAAGACCCCGCGAGATACGCGCCATGCGCCTCGCCCGCGTAGATCACCGTCTCAAGCTGCGCGTCGGACAGCAGGCCATCACACAGTACAGCGGCTGGCAGCTTGGGGCGATAGCTGGGTTTTGGGGGCGCGACCGAGGCCATCGCTGCCGACTGGACGAGCTTGGTCGGGTGCGGTTCCGCCCCGGGGATGTCGATCGCCTGCAGGCGGAAGGTCTCGTAGATCGCGTCAGAAAGGCGCGCGCTGGCACCGTCCTTGGTCGCATCCCGCAGGCTGTAGGCCAGGTCTGCGGCCTCGCTCTGCGAAGTGGTGTTGCTGGCGGGTGTTGCTGGCGTAGCGCGAGAACCCGTAGGCGCGATACGCTTGGTGGGGGCAGTATTGCCCGGGAAGGGGGAAGAGCGGTCCTGCTTCAACGGTGGAATCTGATCCAGTTCGAGGCGCGGCGGGACATGGGCCGTGATCAGCGACATCAGGCTGGCGACATCAGGCGATATCGGGCTCGCCAGATCGGCTGTGATGCCGCTCGGCTCGCCACCGCGGCATTTGTCGAAGACCGAAATCCGCGTCTCAAAGCTGGTGCCGTGCTTGGCGAAGGCGGCACCGGACACGGCCCCGGTAAAAACCAGATGCGCGGTCTCGGTCAGGCGGGCAAAGGTTTCCACCCAGGCGGGCGCATCGGGCGCAAAACCCGCTCCCGTGATGGCCACGAGCCTTCCACCGGGGGCCAGCCGTGCCAGCGCCGAGCGCAGATGCCGGGCTGTCGCCTCGGTGGTGCGGGCGTCGACATTGGCCACGGCCGAGAACGGCGGGTTCATCATGATGACGCTCGGGTTTGAGGATATATCGAGATGATCATCGATCTGCGCAGCATCGAACCGCGTGACCGGGCGGCCCGGGAACAGCAAGCCAAGAAGATCAGCGCGGGTCTCAGCCAACTCGTTCAGCGCGAGGCCGCCGCCCGCGATCTCGGCGAGGATCGCCAGAAGGCCGGTCCCGGCCGAAGGCTCGAGGACCAGATCGCGCGGTGTGATCTGCGCCGCCGCCAGTGCCGCCAGCCCCATGGGCAGGGGCGTCGAGAACTGCTGGAACCGCTCCATCCCCTCGGACCGCCGCGTATGGGTCGGCAAAAGGCCGGACACCTTGGCAAGGATCGGCAACAGCGCTGCGGGCGAGCCCGCCCGCGCCAACAGCGCGCGGCCAAACTTCCGCAGGAACAAGACCAGCGCTGCCTCACCCGCTTCATAGGCCAGCTTCCAGTCCCAGGCGCCGGTCGCGTCAGAGCCGCCAAAGGCGCGCTCCATCTCAACGCGCAGGCGCAGCGCGTCGATCTGGAAACCTTGCGCCAGATCGGGTTGCAGCGCTTCAGCCACGCTCAAGATCGCAGCGGCCGTATCGAGGGACGGGATGGGGACAACAGACGCAAGTGCGCGCTCGGTCGCAAAATGGGCGAGATGGGTCATCGGGGAACTCCGGAATAAGAGACAGGGTCAGGCCCGGACACCCTCTTTCGAGCATCCTCAGGCCTGACCCTCCCCGGCCCTCCTCTTCCTCTCAAACCCCATGATTTTCGCAGTTGGCTTGATTTTGTTCCCGTTATGTTCTATTCTGAAACCAAGCTATGAAGGGAGAGCCCTGATGGAAAGCACAACCCAAGCCCTGCCCGCGACGCCAAAGCAGATCGCCTATGCGCGCGCGCTGGCCCTGCGCAACCAGACGCTTCTGCCGTGGGAGATTCAGCAAGATCGGCGCTCCTTGAGCGCCTGGATCGACGCACAAGCCAAGATGAACCCGGGCGCGCAGGACAGCCTCCCGACATCAAAGCAGGTTGCCTTCGCCGAACGCCTCGCCCGCATCAAGCGCCGCGCCGTGCCGGACGAGTGTTTCCGCGACAAGGGGCTGATGTCGAAGTGGATCGACGGGAACAAGTGACACTGGGTCCGATGCCCCTGTCGCCTATTCCGCTTTGAAAGCTGTATTAACCCTGCGCGCGATATCAGCACAGCGATCCATCAAGATGTTGAACGGCTCAGGCGCAATAGAAAGTAAGCCGTCTTCTGTCATCCGACGGTAATCGTCCGCGAGGAGGTCAAAGGCGTCACCACTTGGCACCAGTTGCAGATGTCCAGCAATCGCTGCGTCGTAGTTGACTTTTTCGCCATCGGCGGCCTTTTCAGAGAAGAACATCGTCTTGTGACGAGCCACTGCGGCCGCGAGCGCCCGATCTTCGATGGCTACGGCAGCGATACCCGCCTCATCCAGGCGGAAAACATCATGCCAGTGTCGGGAGAAGCGATCTCCGCGCATGCGAGCCTGCAGACAAAACACGTGGATCGCCGTCGCCTTCTCCCAGAACGTTCGCTCGGCATGCATGACGCGGGGACGCGCCACCGGAAACTCCACGCCTTCAATCGCAGCAGCAGCATCGCAGACAATGTTGCGCGCAGATGCGGGCTCTCCGGTGGAGCGCGCCCCGAATTCCAGCATCACGCTCGGCGAAACATATCCCGTACCTTGAGCGAGGTTGGGATAGTTGATGAACAACTTGTCGCCGTCGAGGCGAAGCGCGGCTTCGATCCCATCCTGCTCGAGGGCTTGCTGCAAGATCGGCTGGACGGTCCCTGCCACCCATTCGGGCAACGCCTGTCGGACCCGCTTTGACCAACGCCGCTCTTCGCTGGATGAGACCGGCATGGCATCCTCACGACCATCCACCAAATCCGGGATCAGCGCGCGGATATCAAAGGTCAGATCTACATCTTCGGAAAACCGGTCAATGACCTGATAGGCCTTCGAGAGCGAGGTGCCACCCTTGAAGACAAGACTGGCACCGATGGGCGATCCGAATAGCTGCTGGATCGCCCAGACAACCCAGACGTCCTTTTCGAGCAGATGGCTTGGCCGCCCAAGCTGATCGGCTGCGACACCAAGCGCGTCCAGACGGTCGCCAGCGCTGAGGCGGAGGAACGCCTCAGCCATGGACCAGTTTCCCGATCATTTGTGCCAGCCAGGTCGGAAACTGCGGCGCGACAGTGATCAACTCCATCTTCGCTGTGTCCGTGAGCTTGGAACGCAGGATAGGCAGAGCGCCGGTCGCTTGCTCCGGCCCAAGCCAGGCAAGAGCACGCACGACCTGCCCGGAGGTCTTGTTCCCAAGGGCCAATTGCCAGCGCGGCGCGTGGCGCAGCTCGACCACTTGACGGCCAAGGCTGAGTACACGACTTCGACCAGAGGTGAGATAGACCGACTGAACCGGCACCTGCGTCGTCAGGCCCAGGGCATTCGCAGCAGAAGCGCCGCTTGGGACGATCGTCTCGCCCCTCTGTGCAGCAAGCGCCTCGATCGCCTGTTCGGCCGAGGGGCTACGCGGGCCAAAGCGCGTCTGGACCGGGCGCATGTAGATCCCGCGTCCGGCCCGGATCAACTCTCCACGCGCGGCCAAGCGCGAGAGGGTCTGATCGACTGCCGCGCGCGAGCCGAGGTGCAAAAGCCCCTTCGCTGCCAAGGGCACCCCCTCCGGCAACGTTGTTGCGACTTGCATAATGCTTTCAGTCATGCGCTCCATGATCACTCCTTTGTCAGAAACATAAGCGGTTTTCTGACAGGTTTCAACTCTGCGTTCTCACCCAAACCGCCGCCCCCCTTCCGTGAAGGTGTATTCATTGGCGATGATGCCGTCCTCAACGGACTCGTCCGAGGTAAGGTGGTCGTATTCACTCTGTAGCTGACGGTAGAGCCAGCGGGCGAGATCGCGGATCGCCTCAGTCACAATCTCTTCGGCATCCTGAGTGGGCGGTTGCCAGGTCGGGCTGTCGCGGGTGACGTCCACGGACATGGTATATTCGTGGTAGTAGCGGCCCCGATGGCTGACCTCAGCAGCAAGCTGGTAAAAGTTGCGCCGCTGGATGGCCCGCAGCCGGTCGGCGATACCGTGCAGCGTCGCATCCTGGGGCGCATAGTCCCGGATGCGCGCGGCCGCGCCCTTGGCATGACTGAGATAGCCCTCGAGCGATGCGCCATCCCCTTGGCTCCAGAACCCCGAGAACCAGATGCAGGGCTTTTGACGCGTGCCGCCGCCCATCAGGCGCACGGGCGTGGTTTTCAGGCGGATGCCGAGGATCTCACAGACCCGCTCGAAATCCTCGTAGACCGCGTCCCACCAATCGTCGTGGGGACCGAGCTCGCGATACCAGCTGCGCGCCTTTTCCTTCGCCGCATCCGAGAGTTCCTGGAACTGGTAGACTGTTGTGCAGATGACCTCAGGCATCGACGTCCTCCCCATTCAGCGCAGCGGCCAGCCATTCTTGCGTGCTGGTCCAGCCGACGGATTTGCGCGCGCCGAGATCGATGACATGCGCACCGCCGCCGAAGGCGTCGAGGCGAGGCCGGGAACAGGTCAGCCCGTACTGAAACCCCCAGAGGCCGGTGAGGTCGAGGTTTTCGGCCAGGCGCAGCACGAAGCGGATGACGGCTTCGACATCGCCGTGCTCGTCGTCATGGATCCAGAGGGTGCTGCCTTCGGGCGCGTCCTGGCGCTCAAGAGTGAAGCCCGAGACCTCAGGCTCGTCTGCGTCCTGATCCGCAGCGCGCAGGTCATGAAACAGCGCGAGCGCGCGCGCGGCCTTGTCGGGGCTGCCGACGTCGATCAGGCATGAGAAATGGGTGAAGTAATCCGCCATGGGGACCTCCTGAGATTGACAAACCCGGGCCTTGGGGCCGGGCGCGGGATTGGGATTAAGAGATGGTTGGGAGCGATAAGCCGGTGGGCTTGTCGCCCGATGCCTGCCGCGCGGCATGCGCGCAGAGCATCTGCCGGTAGAAGCGCTTGCGCGCCGTCCGAAAGCCGCGAACAGCGCGCGTGTCGGGGTGCAGCGCCCGGACCGCCGCGCGAACCACTGCCAGTGGCGAAGCTGTCGGCGGCAAGCCAAGACGTAGATAAGTGGGATCGGTCATGTCATGAGAGCTCGACCACGGGCGAGACGCGATGCGGATCGACCAGCGCCTCGATCTGCTCGGTCCGGCCCATCCAGGGCTCGGGACGGATGGCCTTCACCCAGTCGGCAAAGCTCGGGATGAAGCCGAGGTCCTCCTTCACATGCTGCTCGCCGACCCAACGCGTCGGGATGATGCGCCCGGTCGAGAGCGTGAGGGTCGGACCGAAAATCGTCTCGGCCATGAATATGCCCTCGGCGTGGTGGCGGAGCGCACGATGCCGAAAATCAGCGGTGATCTCCTTGCTCTGGTCTAACCAGGCATGCACCTCCAAGGTATCCTCGACCGTGCCGCCCCATTTCTTCACCGAGGAGAGCGCGTGGTGATAGGGATGTGCCATCGCTGCCCCCTCAGAAATCATGCGTGTAAAGTTCGGACGAGGTGAAGCGCTCGTTGAACTCGAGATGGATGCAGCGGGCGGACGCGTCGAAGCAGAACTCGCCCCACGCGCCGTCGTTATTTTCCCAACCGCCATGGGTGTCGGAGAGGAAGTCGTAGGTGAGCTGCTCGACGACATCCTCCAGCGAGAGCTGCCGCATCTCGACCTCGGGGTCGTCCCAGGTCAGCGCGGCGTATTCGATCTCGGTCGCAGGGAAATCGACGGCGGTCTCGCCGGACCAGGCGCCGATGCTTTCGATCTGGCCGCTGTCACCAGCACCGTCGAAGGTCACGGTGACATGGGTGATGCCGGCGGCTAAAAGACCATCGAAGAGACGGTCTTTGTTGCCCGGGCGCAGGGCGAGGATCCGGGCGGTGCGTTCGGCATGCGCGGCAAGGATCGCCCCGAAATCGACGGTGGAAGGCCGCAGCGGGGCGGCCAGAGTGGGTTCAGTCTGGGTCATGGATATCTCCGTTCGGTGAGGACAGGTCAGATCCCCGGGTGGCGCACTCCTCTGCCCCCCGAAGGCTCAAACCCCTCCCATCCCTCCTCTGTCTCTCGGGCGTCACGCCGCGATCTGCAGCGCGCGGGCGGCAAAGGCGCGCCAGAGCGGATCGACAAGGCGGGCATCCAGCAGATCGGCACGGTGACGCAGTCGCTGCGCCAGTTCAGGCTCGTGCCAGTCAGTGGCACGGCCAGCCTGGGCGCGAAGTTGAACCGCCTCGGTCACAACGGCCCGCGCCTCAAGAGCATTGGCGACAGGGTGGCACCAAGCCACAGCGCCATGACTGGTGGCCCCGGCAAGAACCAGGCGCTCGTCGCAATCAAGGATGGCCAGAAGCTGCGGCGCTGCATCGAGGCCGTTATCCTTTGCATGCTCAAACGCCCCCTGCATGGCGTCGACCAATGTCGCGAAACGCTCAACGATCACGGGAGCAGCAGTGCCCGACATCAGGGCTGCCGGCGTCCGGTGCATCCGCGTCAGCGCGAAAGGCAGGCTGGGATCAGAAGCGACAGTCCCACCATTTGTGCCAGGACCCATCGGGCGCGGGCTCGGTTGGATCGGCAGGGGAAGATCAAACATGGCAATATCTCCGACGGCGCGGGAAGCCACTCTCCCCGCCTCATCCGTCAAAGACCAAACCGCCGCCCTCGTCCTCGAAGGGGCGACGGTAGCAAGTCTGGTGCCACGATCAGAGCTTGCCGAGGGCCCGCAGGCTCAGCTCCGTTCCGGCACCGACGATGATGTGGTCATGCAGCGTCAGGCCGAGATACTTGCAGCCCTTCTGGATCTCCTTGGTCATGCTGAGATCAGCCTCGGACGGCGTCGGATCACCCGACGGGTGGTTGTGGATCAGGATCAGGGCGCTGGCGTTCAGCATCAGGGCCCTCTTGATCACCTCGCGCGGATAGACCGGCACATGATCGACTGTGCCGGTCGAGAGAAGCTCATCGGCGATGATGCGGTTCTTACGGTCGAGGTAGAGGACGTGGAAGCGCTCGATGGGACCTCGGACGGTCAGAGCGCAATAGTCCATCAGTGCTTGCCAGCTGCCGATGACCGGGTTCTGGCTAAGGTAGCGGCCGAGGATGTCGCGGGCCTCGAGGACGATGGTTTCTTCCTGGGGGGTCATGGGGCTTCTCGCTGAAATGCGCAGGCCAAAGCCCCCTGCCCTCTCGGGGCGGGGCCAGTGGCATGCATATGGAAGGGGAATGCGCGACCGCCGCGCGCGAGGGCGGTCGCATTGTCGGGCCCGACGTCAGCCGACCCGGTCAAGGAGCTTCTTGGCGCGCCCCTCCATGTCGAGCCGCGCATCCTGCTGGGTTTTGTCGCGGGCCAGCCGCGTGATGCCCTGCACGAAGTCGAAGATGCTTTCCGGCGGGCGGCCCTCTTCCATCAGCACCTTCTCGATGATCTTGCTGGACTCCGCCTTCGAGAAGCCGCGCTTGCGCAGGAAGCCGTCCCGGTCCTCGTCCGTCCGCGCCACGATCTGCTGCCGAGCGGCCTTGATGCCGTTCACGAAGCCCTGCGGCGAGGAATTGGCGAACCGCGTCAGCGCCGGTGCCGCCTCATGGGCGAAGCGGGAGGCGGCGTATTTCGAATGCCGGATCTTGATCTCCTGGAAATCCTCGACGCCCCAGAGGTTGCGGTTCTGGCACACGGCCCGCAGATAGAAGCTCGCCATTCCGAGGGTCTTGGCCCCCACCTCGGAGTTCCAGCAGTAGAAGCCCCGGAAGTAGAGATCGGGGGAGCCGTCGGGCAGCCGTCCCGCCTCGATCGGGTTGTGATCGTCGACAAGGAACAGGAAGACGTCGCGGTCCGAGGCATAGAGGGTGGTCGTGTCGCGGCTGATCTCGACATCGGGGTTGTAGACCCCGGTCGACCAGTCGAGCACTCCCGGCACCTTCCAGCGCGTGTCGCCGGTGCCATTGCCCGCGATGCGCTGCACCGCCTCGACCAGCTCGTGGTCATGAATGCGGCCATAGTCGGGGCCGGTCACGGCGCGCAGTTCGGTGCGGCCGTCTTCCGTCTCGAAGGTCTTTACCTGCTCGGCGCGGTGGTTGGTCAGGCCGTATTGCAGGTTGATCCCCGCCAGCGGCGCGGGCAACTGCCGCAGGTAGGAGGCAGGAGCGCCGACGATGCTGGCCAACTGCCCGAACGCCCAGTGTGTGGGCGCGACGGGCGCATCGGCTTTCGGCAGGACCAGATGCAGCCGTTCGGCGCTGTCACGCGCGGCCTCGACCCGGATGTCCGCCGTCTGCACCACGCGACTGCGGCTGCGCTCGGAGCGGCCCTTCACCGATGCCCACAGATCGTCGAGCGACAGATACCGCTCGTCATCCGGCCGGTTGAACCACTCGGACGACACCCGCCCGTTCCGTTCACCCCGGCTCACATCCACTTTCCAGCCACCAGCCCGCGCCGGCTGTACCGGATCCAGAACTTCTACAACGCCCATCGGCTATCTCCCGTGACAGGCGCCGGGAGCCACTCTCCCAGCCTTCAACCTGTCGCGAAAGCAGTCAGCCTTTCTTTCACTCTTCAAGAGAGGCACGAGCGGCAGCAATGCGGGACGAAGCGGGCGCTCGCTGCGCCTGCGCCATCTCCGAATTTCTTACCCAGATTCGGTTGTGCCAGCACAGTATGTGTCCATATCTAGATGTGCGCGGGGAATCTCAGACTTAGCGGGTGAATGGTGAGCAAGATGCAGGATGAAGAGGGCAAGACCGACGAACTGCCACAAGGCGTTACGATTCCGAGCGATCTTCAGTTTTCCGCCAGAATGTTTGCAGATGAGGACTACGCCAAGGAGGCGATGTACAAGTTGCATTCCGTTCTCAGCGTCATCAGTCAATCCATTGACCTAGCCAACCTGGATGGCGTCACCGTCGCCTTCGACTACGACGAGGCACTAGCTGATCTTGATCGTGGATATGAGACAACCTACACGCTCACCGCCACCAAAGGTGTCGCCATCGGTGTTGCAATGGCACCCACGGTAATTCGCAACGGTGTGATCAAAACGCATCTAGTACTTAACGCGAACTACGCGCTCAGCATCCTAGAAGAACCCGGGGAGGAAACCGAATACTTCTGGCAACCGCTTCATCTAGTTGCGCACGAATGCGCGCATGTGGAGGTGACAGCAGCATTTGACAGGTCTTTCCCCGGGTTTCTTCTTCAGAAAACACATAGCAATATCCTAGACAACATGCGCTGGCAGGTAATTCTGGCAACGTGGGATGAGTATGCCGCATCGCCGGCTCTATCGGATATGACCCCGCAGAGGGTTACCTCGAAACCTTGGTCAAGGTGTTGGGCGATACCAGGGGCCAATGCTATGAGCTGATCAAGGCATATCGGACCCACGGGGATGTTGGGCAGATTGTAGGGGAAGTGTATGGCAAGCTCGGCGATCTGCTAAAGTATTCATCTTACTTTGTCGGTGCCGCAGCGGCGCAGGAAACCCCAGAAACGCATCCGCCTGCTCTCACCGATGAGTCTGAGTTTGGGTGGTTTGCTCCGTTCTACGAACGCTTAATTGAAGTGCACGAAGCGCTTTGGAGCGAATTTGGGAAATGGAAGAATCTGGATGCCTTCGAGGCAATTGGCGATGTCTTAGAGGACATGGCTGAGAGTATTGGTGTCGAAGCTTCGCGCGAGTCCGACGACTTGATTAATTTCAGTATTCCATACCGACCAGAAAGCATGCCCGACATTGCCATGACGAACCCGTTAATGCGTGCACTGCTCGGCAGATAGCTGCCGTTCAAATAAATTGCATCATCGGCCAAAGTCGGCTCGAAGCTACATTGTAGCAGCGCAGCGAACCCGGCGGGTTTCCCCGCCGGGCCCGAGGGGGGAGACCCCGTTCTTCAGAACGGGATCTCATCGTCGCGGTCGACCAGCTCGGGGTTTTCGTTCTCGGCCGACTTCGGCCGGCTCAGGAAGTCGACCTTCTCGGCGATGATCTCGCAGCCGTAGCGGTCGTTCCCCATGCTGTCGATCCACTTGGTGTAGTGGATGCGGCCGTGGACGAGGATCTTCATGCCCTTTTCGCAATGCTCCGCAACCGTCTTGCCGAGACCGTTGAAGCAAGTGATGCGGTGCCATTCGGTGTCCCTGACCCGGTAGCCGTTCTCGTCGCGCAGGACGCGACCTTCCGAGAGGCGGGGGCGGGAGGTGGCGAGGCTGAAGTTGGTGATCTTGGTGCCGCCCTGGGTGGTGCGGACTTCGGGGGTCTGACCGATGTTGCCGGCGAGGATGACGATGTTTTGCATGATTAGCTCCTGTGTTTCCTGTCTTCGGGACCGTCCCTTCGACAAGACCCGGAAAAAGCCCGTCGGGTGATGCGTGCACGGTGGACAGCATGGACACCGGAAACCCCCAAAGGACCGGGGTGGAGCGGGCAGGACGCCATAGGCGGCCAACACGGCCCGGGCTGACGCGGGGTTGCGCGCAGGAGACCGAACGGGATTAGGGGATTGTCCGTCGAAGGGATGGACCAGAAGCCAGAGAGGCGCGGGGAGCCCATGCCAGACCCTGTCATCTTGCCAATCGGGACTGCCTGAACCCAAGCCCAGCACCCCACTGGCGGCGAAAATGACGATCACCGGCTCCCGCCACCCCTCACCCTGCCTGGCGGGAGTTGCGGGGCCATACTGCGACAGGCTATCGATACCGGAACATTCAGGACACGAGGCATAGCATGGCTGATTACGATCTCGAGGCGTTGTTGCTTCCCGAGCTGAAGAGAATGCAGAAGGACATCGCCAAGGCGATCTCCACCAATCAATATCGACAGAAGGTGGAAGTCCGCACCAAGGTGGAAGCTGTGGCCAGAAAAATGTTCTACTCGCTGGCTGAACTGGTCGGGACTGAGACGAAATCCTCCCGTGCGCCTGCAGCGGCGAAGTAACGGGACCCTGAGAACCCGGCGCTCACGTGGTCAGGCCGGGGGCGCAAACTGCGGTGGTTCGTGAGGGCGGGGGAAGGCGGCAGTGGATTTGACTGTCAGGTCTAGCATCTGGTGCCATGCTAGAAACCCTGCTCAGCAACCTCGACGACCTCATGATCCCGCGCGGTCCTGCACGCGACCCCCGAGGCGGCCAGATACTGATCGAGATCGTGATTGAGATGCGTCAGCCGTGCCTGTTTCGGGGCAAGCCGCGCGAGAATCGCATTGGCTTCGTCCAGATCGTTGTGGCCCCGTGGGTCGGGGCTGCCTGGCGGATAGGCGCAGTCGAGTACAACGAGGTCGAGGGGGGCGGCCTCGAGGACCGCAAAGGTCTGCTCGGGCAGGCCGCGTGTGTCGGACAGGTAGGCGATTCGTTCTGCCCCGTGTTCGATCACCCAGCCGAGTGTCGGGCGCGAATGGATCAGCGTAACCGGCGTCACCGTGACCGGCCCTATGCAGAATGCATCGCCCGCCGCACAGGTCTGGAACCGCAGCCGTCCTTGGTGTTTGGTCAGGTCGTCATAGCCGCGCGGATCATGGGGGCACCAGACAGGCAAGGGTTCGGCCAGGCTCCAGCGCATCAGGGTCAGGCCAAGGCAATGGTCGGCGTGGAAATGCGTCAACAACACACCGTCAAGGCTGCCGGGCGGGAAGCGGTCCGGCAGATCGGTGCGGCCCGCGTCGATCAGCAGGCGCAGCCCCGCAACCTCTAGCAGGGCCGAGGCAGGGGCGCGGGCGCGCGAGGGGTCGGTGCGGGCAGCATCGCAAGCGGAACAGGGGCAGCCGTGAACGGGCGCGGCCCAGACACCACCCGTGCCAAGGAATGTCAGGCGCATATCATGGCCCCTTGCCGGATCGCGGCCAGTAGCAGGCCAGAGGCCACATCGGGGGCGTCATCGTTAGGGATTCTCAGATCGACCGGTGCATGTGGCAGGGCATCGGTGCGGGACAGGCGCGCCGCGATGTCCCCGGCGCTTTCGCGACCGCGTGCTGCCAGCCGTGCCGCCAGCGTTTCGGGGCGGGCGGTGATTTCGGTGGCGATCAGTGCTGCGCCAAACACCGCGCGTGCCTGTGGTAAAGCCGCGCGTGATCCGTTGGCAATCACTGTCATGCCCGCCGCCAGCCACGCCCGCAGCTCGATCCCGAGGCCATAGCGCAGCCCGTGACTGTCCCAATCCAGCGCGAACGCCCCCGCCGCGCGCATCCGCGCAAAGGCGGCGGGTGTCACGGGAACATGTTGCTCGGCACCGCCGGGATGCAAGGGCCGGGTGATGAACCGGCGCGCAAGGATGACGTCATCTTCAGGGGCAAGCCGCGCCATTGCCCCTGCAATCACCGTATCCTTGCCCGCACCGGATGGCCCGACGATCAGAAACAGCCGTCCCGTCATGGTGCCCCGAACCCGTAAACCTGCGCGCCCGCAACCCAAGTCGCCGCAACAGACAGCGCACCCTGCGCATCGCGCACCCGGATCAGATCGGCGCGTTTGCCCTGCGCGATTTCGCCCCGATCCGTCAGTCCCGTTGCACGCGCAGGCGCGCCGGACAGCAGGTCAATCGCCTGGCTCCAGCCAAGGCCCATTTCACCCGTCAACACACCAAGCGCGGGCAGCATCGCCTGCGGCGCATAGTCCGAACACAGCGCCCCCGCGACACCTGCCGCAATCGCATCGCGCGCCGACAGCGCACCGGACTGGCTGCGCCCGCGCAATACGTTGGGCGCGCCGAACAGCGTGACAAGACCGGCGGCACAGCCCGCGCGCGCCGTGTCCAGATCAAGGGGAAATTCGCTGATCGTCGCCCCCACACGCGCCATGAAAGCAACGCGGTCCGCGCCTTCGTCGTCATGCCCCGCCAGTGCTACACCATGCGGACGGGCGTGATCGGCCAGTCGTTCCACGCGGGCCACGATATTGCCCGCTTCGGCCTGTTTCGCGCTGATCTTTTCCAGAATCTCGCCGTCTTGCTTGGCATAGACGCGACTAAAATAGGCGCCGTAGGCTGCGGCATCCTTGAACTGTCCCTGCCCCGGTGTGTGATCCATGAACGACAAGAGGCCTGCAACGCCATCATCAATCAGCCGCGTGACCCGCGCCTCGGATCCGGCATCCGTCAGCTCGTAGCGGATATGCACAAGGTGATCGACCGCGCCCTTGAAACCATGCAGACCCCGCGCCAGCTTTTCCGCAAATTCCACATCACGCACGCCCAATTCGCCCTCGGCAAAGCTGATGCCGTGGAACGCAGTCGTCACCCCTGCCGCTGCCATGCGCCGGTCAATGGCATCCAACGCGACCGGCAGCGGGAAAAAGGCGTTGGGGCGGGGTTCCACCTCTTTTTCAATCGCATCGCCGTGCAGGTCGATCAGACCGGGCAAGAGCAGATCGCCGCGCAGATCAAGACAAGCTGCCCCCTTCGGCGCGTCCCCGTTCAGCGCCACGATGCGCCCATCCTCAATCGTGACACTGCCATGATGCAGGCCATCAGCCGTAACGATGCGCGCGTTTTCCAGATGCCGGGTCATGCCACCGCCTCGAACGCGCGGCGCTCTACCGTGATCTTCACATCGGCCAGCCGTTCAACAATGGCCATGTCGTGAAAGATGCCGACCATGGCAGCACCCTCGGCCTTGGCGGCCTCGATCATGGCGCAGACGTTTTCGCGTGCGGCAGGGTCCAGTGATGCGGTGGGTTCGTCCAGCAGCATCAGCCGCCCCCCTTGGGTAAAGCTGCGCGCGATGTTCACACGCTGGCGTTCCCCGCCCGAGAAGGTTGCGGGCGTTGCATCCCAGAGCTGTTCGGGGATGGCGAGTGCGGCCAGCATCCGTGCCGCCTTGTCATGCGCGGCCTCGCGCGCGACGCCCTGTTGCAGCAGGGGCCGGGCCACCACGTCCAGCGTGGACAGGCGCGGCAGGCAATGCAGAAACTGCGTCACAAAGCCGATCTCGGACCGGCGCAGGTCGGTGATTTGCGTTTCGGGGGCGGTCACAAGATCCACCAGATCGCCCGCAGCACTGCGATACAGAACCTGCCCCGACGACGGCACATAGGTGCGGTAGATCGCCTTGAGTAGCGAGGACTTCCCCGCCCCCGATGGCCCCACCAGCGCCGCAAGTTGCCCCGGTTTCAGATCAAAACTGATGCCCATTGCGGCGGGTACATGTTTGGCGCGGTCGTGGATATAGAACCCCTTACCCAGATCGCGCACGGAAAGAATATTGTCCATCAGGCCCTCACAATGCGCTGGAAACAAGTTGCTGGGTATAGGCCGCCTGCGGATCCTCAAGGATCTGGTCGGTCAGCCCGGATTCAATAATGCGGCCGTATTTCATCACGATGGTGCGGGTGGTCAGGTGACGCACCACGCCCAGATCATGCGTGACGACCAGCATGGACACGCCCGTCACCTCTTGCAGTTCCATGATCAGATCAAGGATGCGCGCTTGCACCGACAGATCAAGTCCGGTTGTCACCTCGTCCAGCAGCAACAGCGGCGCGCCGGTGGACAGGGCGCGGGCAATCTGCACCCGTTGCTGCATCCCGCCCGAGAAGTTGCGCGGCAATTCGTCCATGCGCGCGGGCGGCACCTCGGTCCGGGACAGCAGCGCCGTGGCCTTTTCGCGGATCACCCGGTAGCTGAGTTCATCCGACATCAACAGCCGCTCGGCGATGTTGCCCCCCGCTGATATGTCGAAATTCAGCCCCAGCGACGGGTTCTGATAGACCATGCCCATGCGGGTATCGCGCAGGCGCAGTTGCTGTGCTTCGTTCAGTGAGAAGAGGTCATGCGCCTGGCCTTCGTCGTGGAATGTGGCGCGGCCCGAAGTCGGCTTGTCATCGAAATAGAGCATCTTCACGAGGGACGATTTGCCCGAACCACTCTCGCCCATGATGCCCAGCACCTCGCCCTTGTGGAGCCGGAACGATGCGCCCGCCACGGCCACCACCGATCCGCAATGGCGGCAGATGTTGGTGTCATGCTCCGGCCCGGTCACGTCCAGACAGGCGGCGCAGCCGGGGCCGTGGATGCGGGTGAGGTTGTCTACATCTAGGATAGGTTTCATTCTGCGGCCTCCAGCCGTTCAAGGCGCATGTCGCAATAGGCGGCATCCGAGCATTGGAAGACCCGCGCGCCCGCATCATCGAGGAATTCATCAAGAAAGCTGTCATCAGCCCCGCAGCGGCGGCAGCAGTGGCGTTTGCCCGTGGCTTTGTCGCGGAAATTTTCCACTGCAAAGGTCACGTCGTTAAAGGTGATCGGCACGGCATCCGTATGTGGCGGCACGGCATAGATACGCTTTTCGCGGCCTGCGCCGAACAGATATAGGCAATCGGCCTGATGCAGTTTCGGCACGTCAAAGCGCGGGATCGGTGAGGGGTCGATGATATAATGCCCGTTGATCCGCGTGGGATAGCGGTGCGAGATGGTGATCTCGTCAAAGGCGACCATATCTTCATAGAGCTTGACCCAAAGCCGCGCATAATCGGCGCGCCCGTGCATCCGGCGGCGTTTGGCCGCGTTGGGTTCCACCACCACCAGCGGATCAGGATACGGCACCTGAAACACAAGGATCTGATCGGCGCGCAGCGGCAGTTCGGGGATACGGTGGCGGGTCTGGATCACGCTTGCCTCTTCGGTCCGCAGTGTGCCGGTGACGCCCGGACAGGTGAGCGCGAAAAAGTTGCGGATATTGGCCGCGTTCACGCTGTCATCGGCGCCCTGATCAATCACCTTGCAGGCGTCATCGGGGCCAAGCAGCGCCAGCGTCAACTGCATCCCGCCAGTGCCGAAACCGCGCGCAATGGGCATTTCGCGGCTGGCATAGGGGACCTGATGGCCTGGAATACAGACCGCCTTGAAAATCGAGCGGCGCAATTCGCGCTTGGCGTCCTCGTCCAGAAAGGCAAAGCCGTATTCCGCGCCGTCGCGGTTCTGGCCCATGGTGTCAACGGGGTGCATCGGTAGACTCCTCGGCTTTGCCGCGCGCGGCGCGCAGGCGGTCCATGTCGGATTGGAAGGTGACGTAGTGG
The DNA here is from genome assembly GCF_040547535.1 of Roseovarius sp. MBR-78. Classification (NCBI taxonomy): domain Bacteria; kingdom Pseudomonadati; phylum Pseudomonadota; class Alphaproteobacteria; order Rhodobacterales; family Roseobacteraceae; genus Roseovarius; species Roseovarius sp. MBR-78. The sequence continues at coordinate 14,620 of NZ_JBEPPX010000017.1, read as the reverse complement.
GGCATCTTGTAGTGGGTGCAAAAGCCCATGCTTTCGATCCCGTCCACATGCAGCAGCACGAATTCGGGGTCTTCCGAAGGGTTGGCGATGCGGCCCTTTTCCTTGGCGACACTGATCGCGCGGTCCAGCACGGACATGGCAATCGCCTTAACCTCGTTATGACCAAAGCAGGCCCCGTAGCCCAAAGTGAAGACCGGCGCGCCATCGTCGGATTTCTCGAACATGGCGACGATTTCACATTCCGTCACCAGAACCTCGCCTGCCTCCATCGGCTTGCCCGTCACCGGATGCGGCACCATGACCGGCACGTAACCGACACGCAATTCGCCGACCGTGGGGTGGACGTCGCCGTACCCGCGCATGTTGGAATAAGCGAGCGCCAGCAGACCGCCGGTTTCCCCGCGTGCCATGGTCGCCAGTTGCGCCGAACGCGGCACCGGAAAAATAAGCGGCTCGCGGGTGATATCAAAAGGCGTCTCGTCGTTGTCTTCCAGCGGGGCAAGCAGACCCTCGTCGCGCAAGCTGTCCAGCACCTTGGGGAAGGTCAGCGGCGTGTCGCTTGCGGCGCGGTTGCCCAGCCAGTCGCGTGCGATCTCGTCAAACCGCTCTGCGCCCTCGTCCATCAACTCGAACCGGAACAACCGGTGCAGGTAATCGGGCGTTGCCCCCAACATCTGCCCGCCGGGAATGTCCTTGAACGCGGCAGAAACACGGCGGATCACGCGCATGTTGCGGGTGTCATGCGGCGCGGTTTCGCCAAGGCGGGGCTTGGTCGAGCGGTAAGCGCGCAAAAAGAACGCGGCTTCAAGGCTGTCGCCCAGTGATTGTTTCAGCGCGAGCGAGGCAAGGCGCGGGTGATACAGGCTGCCCTCGGACAGGACCTTGGAATGCAAAAGCGGCATCTGGCGTTCGATCTGGTCAAGCTCCAGCGGGGCGCTCTCGCCCATGGCGCGCATCGCGTCCATCAGGCGCGAAGACCCCTTGATCGCGTCAGCGCCGCCGCGAATGGCTACATAGGCCATGGCTCAGGCTCCTATCTTGGTTGTGCGGGGGATGACGGTCAGGCAGGTGGCATCGGCCAGCACCAAATCTACCCCCATCGGGAAATCGGCGCACCAGCGCGCGCGGGCGGTCAGCCAGCCGTCTGCAAGGCCCGATGGCGCAAGCCGTGTCTGGGTCGCGATCCCGGGTCCGGTCAGCGTCAGGGCGGCACCATCTGTCAGGCTTTCGACCATCACAATAATCGTCGCCCCGCCTTCGGGTGAATCAAGCGTGCCAAGGTGGGGGGCAAAATCAGGGGCGGCAGTGCCAGCGGCAAGGATAAAACCCGCCTTGTCAACTGCGGCCTTGTTGACGTCCAGAAAGGCCAGATCAGTTCCAGAAAGCGTGCCGGTCAAATCGGACAGTGTCTGGGTGTTGTCGCAAAAGGTGGCAAGTGCTGCCAGTGCAGCAGGCCGCCCGTCCAGCAGGTCCCCCAGATCGGCGATCTGGCCGGGGCGCGCAGCCACGTCCAGAATCCGCCTGAACAATGCCTGATGCGTCGCAGGCCGCCAAAGGCGGGGCAGGTCAAGAACGCTCATTCGTCTTCCTCCGACAAAAGTTGAAAATCGACGCGTGTGCGGTCCAGCGCCAGCGCGCGGCGGGCCTGCACCTCGGCGCGGGCCGCCATACCTTCGGCCAGCAGCGCCTCGATCTCGGGCGCTTCGGGTAGATCGGCCATCAGCGCCGCATCCAGAATGGCAAGCCGTGTGACCAAGGCTAGATCGTCGCTCATCAAAGCAGCACCGCCGCTCGCCATTCCTTCGGGCGTGGTCAGGCGCAGATGGACGCGGGCCATGGGGATTTCGCCCAGATGGAAGGCGGCACCCGCGACAGAATCGCGCGTCTGCATCAGCATCAGCCCTTCACGGGGCGGGGCCAGCGGCTCTACCTGTGCGCGGTCGCGGATGCGGTCGGCAAGCGCCGCAACCCGTCCGGTGTCAGCCGCAGCAAGTGCCGCAGTCCAGTTTTCTCTCTCCGGTCTCATCATCAATTCCTTATCCAATCAGGCGGGAACGCACCCGCGCCGAGATTTGATCAAGCACGAAGACGGTGAGGAAAATCACCAAAAGGATCGTGCCGACATGACCATATTCAAACGTGTCGTAGCGGCCCTTAAGTTCCTGCCCGATACCGCCCGCACCGACCAAGCCGATGACGGCGGCCATGCGCACGTTGCGGTCCAGAATATACAGGGTGTAGGCCACATAGGATGGTGCCACTTGTGGCAGCACGGCGGCGCGCAGCACCCGCAGCTTGCCCGCGCCAAGGGCGGTCAACGCCTCTTGCGGCTTGCGGTCCGCGGCCTCGATATCCTCGGCATAGAACTTGCCCAGAAAGCCCGCGCCGTGCAGCCCAAGCGCAAGATAGCCCGCAATCGCCCCGAACCCGAAGCCCAGCACCAGAAACATCGCGATGATCAGTTCCGGCATGGCGCGCAGAAAGCTGACGACGCCCCGGCTGGCGGAATAGGCAAAACGGTTGGGCGTGTAGTTGCGCGCGCCGAAGAACGCCAGCGGGATCGACAGAATGACCGAAATAATCGTCGCCCAGATCGCGATCTCGAAGGTCTCGACCATCTTGGCCAGCACTTTGGTCAGATAGCCGAACGGGTGGACCAGATATTCCTTCACCTCTATCCGTGGTTCGGCCTGAAGCGTCTCGGCATTCATGTGGAATGTCGTGACCTCGATTGCCTCGATCCGCGTGAACATCGGCAACGCGTCGCGATCGATGTCGGTCAGCCGCGCCAGTTCCAGCCGGTCTTCGATCACAAAGGGAAACAGCGCTCCCAGCATCCGGCCAAGACCACGACCGACCTGACTGGTTTCCTGAAGGCCAACGGCAGACAACACCGCCTCGCCGGACAGGCCAAGCATCTTGTCGACTTCCATGCGGTTGCCCGACCAGATCAGCGCCAGCGCGATCAGCAGGACGGCAAGCGCCGCGCGCCAGTCATAGGGGGCAGGCAGGTGCCATTCTTTCGCAGGGCGGGGATGATGCGCCCCGATCGCCAGTTCACCTTCACGCATAGGCTTGTTCCCTTTTGGCGGGCTGATCCGCAGGCGCGGTCAGGCCTTCGTAGAGTTTTTCTTCCGCAGTGCTGTCGAACAGATGCGGTGGCCCGTCAAAGACCACACGGCCCTTGCGCATCCCGATGATCCGGTCGGCGAATTCCCGCGCCAGATCGGTCTGGTGCAGGCTGCACAGCACGGTCGCCCCCTGTTCAAGAGCCGCCTCTCGCAACAGGCCCAGAACTTCGCGGCTGATTGCGGGGTCAAGGCTGGCGACGGGTTCGTCGGCAAGGATGACTTCGGGCTTCAAAAGCAGCGCCCGCGCGATGCCGACGCGCTGTTGTTGCCCGCCCGACAGGGCCGAGGCACGGCGCGGCAGATGGATTTCATCAAGCCCCACGCGGGCGACAACTTCACAGACGCGGTCCCGGAGATGATCGGGATACCAGCCCAGCATCGCACGCCATGACGGCACCTCGGCCACGGCCCCGGTCAGAACATTGGACGCCACGCTGGCACGTTCCACCAGGTTGAACTGCTGATGCACCATCGCCACGCGGCGGCGAATGCCGCGCAAGGTCCGTGCGGACAGGGCCGTTGTCCCCAGGGTCATTGTACCAGAGGTCAGGTCAGTCAGTCCGTTGACCACCCGCAGAAGCGTGGACTTGCCCGAACCGGACGGGCCAAGTACGACGCAGAATTCGCCTTTGCGAACATTGGCCGACACGCCATCCAATGCGGCGACACCGTCCGGATAGACCTTGCGCAAGTCCCGGAAGGAGAGGTGCGGTTGCACCTCTCCCCCGGTTGCCTGCGCGGCGGATTGGATCGCCGCGACAGACATTATTCACCCGCCTTGGCGATGATCGACGCGCGCAAGTCGCCCGACACGCCCGACAAGGTCACAAGTGCCGGTGCCAGCATTTCGTCGGTGATGTTGGCGTCGTAGCGGTCCACCTGCTTGCCGCCATAACCGCGGATCATCTCCGGGGTCACGCCGGAGGCTTCATGGACAGTATTGAAGGCGGCGCGCAGCGCGTCTTTCACGTCTTGCGGCAGCTTGGTCGACATCGCCAGCGGCGGGTTCGGGATCGGGTCCGACTTGCCCACGACGACGAAGTCCTCGGCGCTGATCGTGCCCTGGTTGATCGCCTTCTCGAAGCTGTCGAACGAGGCCGCCGCCGCGTCCACCTGACCTTCGGCCAGTGCTTTGAGGCTGTTGGCGTGGCTGCCGGTCATGCGGATCACGCTCAGATCCGTCGCCGGATCGAGGCCCGCTGCAACGATCATCGCAACCGGATAGACAAAGCTCGATGTGGAGTTGGCATCACCAAAGGCCATGGAGTGACCAGCCAGATCCGCCACGGTGGCGATGCCGCTGTCCTTGCGGGCGTAGATGCCAGAGAAGTAGGTCGACTCGCCCTTGACGACGTCCACCGCCAGAAGTTCGGCGCAACCGCGCTGTTGTGCGGGCAGGTAAGAGGCAGCGCCGAACCAGGCGATTTCCACCACGTCCGAGCAGATCGCCTCGATCACGGTCGCATAGGTCTGACCGACCTTGATATCGAAGTGGATACCGGTGGTCTGTGTGACAGCATCGAAGACTGGCTGGAAGTCGGCCCGCGTGCCATCTTCAGTGCCACCATCGGCGGGCACGAGCATGACGCGGTAGGGATTGCCGGCGGTGCCGTCGGCTTGTTGCGCAAGAGCGCCAGTGATAGAGATCACAGTTGCGGCTGCAGCCGCAACAAAGGTCTTGAGGATGGACATGGTTCTTCCTTTTGGTTCGCGTTGAATGACTGGGGAGTCAGGGTTGCAGCCGCACCTTAGTCCGGCGGCGGGTTTTCGGTGGCCCACTCGGGATCTGCCACCGAAAGCTGGATGCGGTCGCCACGAAACTGGGTGATCGCATATTCTTGTATCACGCCACATTCCCGGCAGGCGTTCACGCCCTTGACGCGCAGCACCGGCTGGGTGCGCGGCATCCGCAGGGCAAGCGCGTCCTCGGGCAATGGCATGCGTGTGGTGATAAGGCTTTCAACCCGGTCAAGCGTGATACCCGCCACCGCACGCAGATGTTGCGTCAGAGAACCGCCGGTGTAGCTGCGCGCCGCCTCTGCCGCATCACCGGTCATGAAGTGCAAGGTCAACGCATAGGGCATATCACTTTCACCGCGCAGGGTGCGCAGACGCAGCACAGGCGCGCCCTCGGTCACACGCAACCGTCGCGCAACGCCGCCCTCGGCCACAATCTCTTTCGTGTCGATCAATGTGACTTGTGCCGTCCGCCCGCTTGCAGCCAAACGCTCGGTAAATTTGGTATCCGGCCCGATGCCGTAGACCAGCCCGCGCGCAAGGACCCGCGTGCCACGGCCATGGACCCGCTCGACCAACCCTTCGGCGATCAGTTCATCCACCGCACGGCGCAAGGTATGGCGGTTGACGCCGAAGCGCGAGGCCAACTCGGGTTCGGCGGGCAGCCAATCCCCGTCGTCGAGACCCTGCTCGATTTGGCCACGCAAGGCTGTTGCAATCTGCGCCCAGACGGCCATCCCGGATTGTCTGACAAGCTGTGGCAAGGTGCATCTCCCGAATCTCTTCATAGAGACGTCTAGACGTCTAATGTTACAGGGATGCGACAGCCGGACATTCTGGGGGTAGCCGTTACCATGAAAGTTGCCGAGGCAACCGTGGGCCTAAGCCCACGGGTCAATCTCAACCAGCACATGAACCTCGTCGCCGTCGATTTCATCGGCGGGGACGGCGCCGAAGGTTCCATCCCCTGCCTGGAAGACGACGATCGAGACCATGAGCGTGGCGGCGAGGGAGGCGGCGAAGGCGTGTGCATCTTTGCGGGACATTTGTTTGGCTCCTGTCTTGGAGGCGGGGGACCATCCCCCGCGCGACAGGACCTCGAAGGCTAGAGGCCTGGCTGACATCACCGGGTGCGTTCGGACTTGCTCCGAATCCGCCCGGCGGCACGGGCTTGCCCGTAGTCCGACCCCCCGCGGGTTGATCTCGAAGACGGGATTCGGGCCAAGGAAGGGAATGGCGAGCGGGGGATGGTCCCCCAACGTCAGGAGCCGATTGTCCCGCTGATGTTTGGAACGCCGCCAGCCTCCCGGCCACGCTCTTGGTTGAAGACGTCCTTCCTTGGGGATGGATCCTTTGGTGCCCCGCGAACTCAAAGGACAAGGTTGTGATGGTTGAGAGGCCCGCGCTTCGGCGGGCCCCTCGGTTTCAGTTGGGCTCAGGCGGCCAGGTCCGCGCCCCCTGCCCTTTCGCCCTCTTCATCGCCGACGATTTCGAGCCGCGCGTTGCGATAGCCCTCCCGCGCGATCCAAAGCTCGGCCGCGGTGACGGACTCCGCCAGATGCAGCAGTTCCGTATTCCCGCCGAAGTCCAGAAGCACGCGGACCTGCCCGGGCTTCGGCTCCTCGGCCACCTCGAAGACAAGGGCGCTGTCAGCGGAATGGCTGCGCATGATGGTGACGAGGATCACCCCGTCCGAGGAGAAGTTACCCTCATGCAGCGTGAACGACGCGGGAGCCGTCCATGTCGGGTAAGGTCGGGGTGGTTCCTTTTTCACAAGACGGCCCACGCCGTTCGAGCGCTCCCAGGCTGCGAGCTTCTTCGTGAAGCGTGCCGGCGGCTTGGGACTGCCGTCGGTGTAGCGAATGAGCGCCCCGAGGGGTGCGGTATCGATAATGGTTGTTGCAGACAGGATTCCTCATTCCGAATTCGAGAACTTTCATCTATCCTATTGATATTATTACGTTATCGGATGATAGGGGGCGGAATGCCCGCCCCCTGCCAGATAACGTTATTCCGCAGCCAGCATCGCCGCGCCTTCAGCAGGCAGGTCATCCGTCAGGAATGCAGGAAGGTCAGCTTCACTGACGCTGTCGGCCACTTCAGCATCGACATCCGCCCCCTGCCCTTCGGCATGGTCCTCATCGTCCAGCGCCACGAGATCGTTCCGGCGCAGGACTTCGGGCAACCAGCCGCTGCCCTTCAGCAGGCGCTCGGCTTCATTGGCCATCTCGCCCTTCTTCAGGTGATCGAGAAGCTGGGCAGTCCCCTCCCCTTTCGCCTCGCGCACGGCCTCAAGGATGCGCGCCTTGGGCACGCGATTGAGATAGGTGTCGACCGTCGGCTCCCATCCCGCCTCGACCATGTCGAGATCTGTCGCGCGCGCCACGAGATCGGCATGCGCCATCCGCCGGGTCAGACCGCCGGCAGAGATGCCTGCCCCGTAGGGGTTCACCTTCTCATGCAACGCGTTGACACCGAAGCTGAGGCAATGCGCCAGCAGAGCCAGACGGCTGCTCTGGTCAAGGACCGTCAGATAGTCCCAGAGCGCTGCATCGTCGCCAAGCGGCAGACCGGCTTCCCATTCCGCATGACGCTGGTCGACCAGCTTTGCCACCACGCTGTCCTTCAGATCAGACGCCTGCGCCGACATGTAGACGTGACGCACGGACGCCTCGAGACAGCTGCCCGAAGCAGAGGGGGTGCGGAAGGTGTCGGTAACAAGCTTCAGCAGCAGCAGCGTCAGCGCGACATCCGGCGAGCGCCCGATCGCTTCACGCAGCGCCAGCGTCCGGTGGGCCGTCAACTCCATGACCAATCGCTCGGGTAGTGGCTTCAGCGCTCCCTCATCCTCATCATAAGGCAAGTCAGCTCCGATCGGCTGGCCACCCGACATGATGACGGTTCCGCCATGAGCGGCACTGGCCTGGCCATCGGCGAGACCACGATCATCTCCCTGCCCCGCCACCGCAGGATCAGTACCATCCTGGACCGCGGCCTCCTCAACAGGCTCATCCTCTGACCGCACATAGCCGCGATAGACGGCCAGCGCACCGTAGCGGTCGAGCGTGACGAACGCCCCTGCCCGCCCGATTTCCAACGGATGATAGATCAACGGCCGGGTCTCGATCTTTTCCATCTCCGTTTCCAATACGCCAAGCCGCGTGTCGATCTCATCGGGGATGTCATCCTGATCCGCGTATTCCTCCTCGAGCGCTCGGTACTCGGCGAGCAGCTTGGCATGAGCTGCACCTTCGTCATCCGTCATCGGTGCCGGATCACCAGACAGAGACCGCAGCCCGTGGCTGTAGCCGTAGGGCAGGTCAAGCGCGACCTCGATCCACTTCCAGCCCTCAACCGCAACCGTCTCAGCCTCGGCCTGGAGTTTTTCCGTCACCAGCCGATCGAGCAGGGCAGGGTCCTCGAGCCAGCCACCGTCATCGCCCTGAAAGAGGTCATGCAGCATCGTGCCACCAGCCGCTTCATAGGCCTCAACACCAACAAAGACCGCACGCCGGTCTGACGCCCGGACCGAGGTCTCGGTCAGCATGCGCCGGATCTGGAATGGCTCCTTGTTCCAGGATGAATGGATCACATCCCAGACCTGAACCTGACGCGCGTGATCAGGGTTCACGGTGAAGGCCATGAGCTGCTCCAGCGTCATGCCATCCTCGGCATAGACCTCAAGCAGGGCAGGGGCGACGGCGGCAAGTTTGAGGCGCTGCTTCACGATCTGCGGCGTCACGAAGAAGGCGGCAGCAATCTCTGCATCGCTCTGACCCTTGTCCCGCAGCGCCACAAACGCGCGGAACTGATCGAGCGGGTGCAGGGCGACGCGCTGCATGTTCTCGGCCAAGGAATCATCCTCGGCCAGGATGTCGGACGAAGCATCGCGGACGATGCAGGGAATGGGCGTCGTCTTCGCCAACCGCTTCTGCTTCACCAGCAAGGACAAGGCTTGGAACCGGCGGCCACCGGCCGGGATCTCGAATTTGTCGGTCTCGATCCCATCGTCAGCCAACACGGGCCGTACGCTCAGGCTCTGCAACAGACCGCGGCGGGCGATGTCTTCGGCCAGTTCCTCGACGGACACGCCAGCCTTGATGCGCCGCACGTTGGACTGGCTCAGCACCAGCTTGTCAAAAGGGATATCCCGCGAAGGGGACAGGGTGATTCTCTGGACAGCTTTGGTCATCAGACCTTCTCCACGACGGGCGTCGGAAGCCTCTCTCCCGATCTCACTTCCCGTCACCCTCAAACCAGCCCTCCTTTCCCTCTCGATGATCGTATGGTTGCCAATAGGCGACTTAACAGCTGTTAAGTCAGGCCAACCGAGCAACGAAGACGTGGAAACTTAACAGCTGTTAAGCCGCACTTCGCCGACCGATCAAAGCCATGACCATCGGACCGCAAGAGAATTCGCCCGCCGCGGCCTTGGTCGTTAGCGCCCGCAAGTATCCACCCGGTGATCTGATGTCGGAGAAACGTTCCAGCATGGCCACGACGACGATCGAGGCTTGCTCTGGTCCCATGCAGCGCTGCGCTTCTTCCCAAGCGGAAACACTGATCCCCATAGCCGGCCGTACATGACAAGCCGCATCGAAAAGTTGGTGCCAATGTCGAACGTCGCCCTGATAGAAAGTCTTGAGCGAGGGACAGCTGGCAATCACCAGGTGAAGTGGGATTTTCGGCACCCGCCTCGTGTCAGGCTCTTCAAGGTCAGCTACGGGCTCACCCGTATCATCATCAGGCGCGCCGGCCGCCGCCCCGCCTTTTTCTAAGGCAGGTTCAAGATCTATAGATTCTTTATTTGAATTATGATGGTGATGCTCAAATCGGGCATCATTGGTGTTCATTTCTTCTGTTTCAGGGCCATCAATGACATTACGCGCCTGGTCAAGAAAGGTCTCCAGTTCCGTCCGAAATGCCGACAGTTCCTCAAGCGAAAGTTTACGGCGAAGAGCGCGGGCTGTGAGGGCGGACTTGTCGCGGAGCTGGTCCCATAGGCCAAGCCCGGGATGGATCTCCTCGCCGAACTCTGCCAGAGCGGCCAAGTCGCGACGCATGAGGCTCACCACCTCCCTCAGTCGCCGCACACGGTCCTCGGCCTCACGCACAGCCTCTGCGGCCCGTGCAATTTCCTCTGCCCGGCAATAGAGCGGTGAGAGGTCGAAGCCGAAGGCCACCCGATCTTCGCCACGCTTGCGCACATACCGCTTCCCGTTAGGGCTATCGCGTCGCATGAGCAAGCCTGCCTCTACCAACCGGGTGAGGTGACGGCGCATCGTCGAGCAAGGCATGCCGTTCAGCCGCTCGCAGATCGCCTTGTTGGATGGAAAGACGACCATTTCGGTGTTGCCGCCAAGCACATCGTCCGGAAAGAAGCTGAGAAGTCCCTGAAGAACGGTCAGATCGCGCTCAGAAACCCCAAATGCTGCCTGCGCCTTGGACAACTCGCGGAGGAGCTCCCACTTGTTGACGGGCTTGCCTGGAACAGAGGCCTCGGGCCGCTCGATCACGCGCAGATGGGCGTGCGATATCGGCCGCATAAACGGCGAAATCGGTGTGTAATCCATGATGTCATTCACGAAGGCAAAATTTCCCTGGCCCGCGAATCGCTTTGCGCTTGCGGGAAAGGGGCCAGATCGCTACATTCAGAGGTGCGAAAACTGAAGTTTTGTAGCGGGCTGGTCCCGTGCGAAACCTAAGAAAGGTCTCGTGAAGCTTGCTTCTCGGGGCCTTTTTCTTTTCTGCCTGTCTCGTGCCTCCTTTTTGATTGTTGCTCTTCCTCAGTCTTCCGAACGCTTCCAGCGCTCGTGAAGCTCGGCGATCAGCTGCGGGGCGTTGCCCTCAAGCCAGCTGACAAAATCGCTCTCCTCGGCCTTCAACTCGAGCTTGAGTTGCTTTCCACGACGTCCGGTCGTGACAGTGGCGGCACCGACCCCCGGAATCACCGTGCCGGGCCGCCCGCGAGGGCGAGACGAGAATGTGGTCTGTTCGGGCTTCCCTGCAGCAGAGAGGACGGCCAAAAATGCATGATCGGATTTCTCGTCAATACCGCCTTGGCAGGATGTCTTGGCCTCACCGGCCAAAGCTGCAAGCAGTTCGCGATCGGCATCCGTAGCCCCCAGCAACTTCTTGAGCTCTTCCCACCTTGGCCGACCAATGCCCGGAGCGGCACCGATGGCGAGGACCAGGTCCTCCCCAACGGTGCGGACCACGCTTAACAGCTGCGACACTCCTGCCTCGGTCAGATTGAGAACCTCGGCGACACCCTTGTTAGTGCGTTCGGATACGCTCAAATGGTCACCGTCGAGCAAGGCTGCGGCAACAAGCGCACGTTCGATGAAGCTTAGATCCCGCCGCTCCTGGTTCTCTAACAGCTGATCACGAAGTGCCTGATCGCCCTCCATCTCTGTGACAATGGCGCGGACCTTGATCCCAAGTTCTCTGCAAGCTTCCAGTCGACGACGGCCATAGATCAGGCTGTAGCGATCACCCTCAAGTGGCCGAACGAGGATTGGTACTCGCTGTCCGTTCTTGGAAATTGACGCCTTGAGGCCCTCTGTCTCGATCTGCAGCCGGTCATCGAGCCGACCTGTGGTTTCGATTTGGTCAGGCTCGATTTCGAAAACGCCGCCGCGCAGCCTGCGCCCCTCAAGAGCATCGGGCGCGTTGCGCAGGGTCTGCAGCGGCAGTCCCAGTTTAGGCTTTCTTGCCATTGCGTCCCCACGTGTTCTGGATAATCGCCGCGATCTCGTCGTTGACGGCGTTCATGGATTCGATTGCACGATCGAAAGTCTGACGCGTGAAGTCCTTCTTGTCGGCCTCGTAGAGCGTCTGCTTCGTCAGCCCTGCATCAGAGATCGCAGTCGACTCAACCATATGGTTGGTCAGCACTGACCTGCCGAACAGACCCCGGATGAAAGCAATGACTTCGGTCTGCGGGGCATCACCCACCTTGTAGCGGGTCGGCAGAAAGCGCAGCCAGTCGAAGCGAAGGTTTGCGCCAGCATCCCGGATGACGCCAAGCAGATCAGCGGTCATTCGCAGAAACTGCGACATGGACATCAGATCGAGCATTTGCGGGTGAACGGTAACAAGCACCCCTGACGATGCTGAAAGGGCGGACATGGTTAAGAAGCCAAGCTGCGGCGGACAGTCGATGACGACGACGTCATAGTCTGCTTCAACACTATCAAGCGCATCACGCACACGGGCAAAGAACGCGCGGGCGCCGCCTCGCTGAATGGCAGCCGGCGTCTCATGTTCGAATTCCATGAGCTCTAGGTTCCCGGGGATAAGGTCGAGGCCTCGGATGTAGGTTTTACGGATTACATCCGAGATCGGGACCGGTTCATCATAGCGAACTGCGTCATAAAGCGTTCCACCCTCCATCAGGTCCAGCTCAGGCTGGATGCCATGCAGCGCGGAAAAGGATGCTTGGGGGTCCAGATCGATCGCAAGGACACGATATCCCTTGAGAGCCAAGCGCTGCGCAAGGTGAGCTGATGTTGTCGTTTTCCCCGAGCCGCCTTTGAAGTTCACAACGGAGACAATCTGAAGCTCGTCACCGGCACGACGCCCCGGGACGTAGGTCCCAGGCTTCTTCGCGTTTGCCTCTAGGGCGTGGCGAATTTCCCAGATATCATCGAGGGTATATCGTCGGTGGCTGCCTGCGGTGGTTTCGACGTCAGCGATCTTTCCTTCTCGATGAAGCTTGCGAAGGTAGGTATGATCGACGCCAAGCAACTCTGCCGCCTCGCCGCTAGTCAGGCTGCGCATGACTTTCTTGGCGTCGGGAGGGAAGTGGGCCGCACGTTGCGCATGAAGATTGGACGCGAGAAGCTCTGCGTAGTGCCCGATGGCAATGTCCAGGTCCTGCTCAGCTTCGCTCATCTCTGCCTCGATTCGTGGGCGCGTTTTTTATGTGACCGCGCGTTATTTATCGAGACTATTGCCCGAGCTTTCAGATTCGTGCAAGCTCTTTCTAGATATGGTGTCATTCGCTGCGTCATGCACAAGAGTGGCCGGGGTTCGGCGCTGGCTTGTCTTCGGAACCATTCGGATATACATTACAAGACGTATATCCGCATGGGAGCTCAAGATGCAGGTCGCGAAATGGGGTAACTCGCTGGCCGTCCGTTTGCCCGCAGAGCTCGTCCGAGAGCTTGGTCTCAAGGAGGGTGATCAGATCGACCTGGTCAAGGACGACGGACGGGTCAGAGTGCGGCGCCTTGCTCGTGCGGATGAGGTGCTGACCGGCCTGCGCCGCTTCCGGGGCAAGTTGTCCGCTGCAGAACGTCTGAGCCGCGACGACGCGCATGAGCGCTGAGTTTGCGGACACGAATGTCGTTCTTTACCTGCTCGACGACGGTCCGAAGGCTGATCGCGCCGAGGTGATCCTGGGGCAGGGGCCCCGGATCAGTGTTCAGGTGTTGAACGAGGCGCTGGTAAACTGCCGCCGCAAGGCCGGCCTCAGTTGGGAAGAGACGGGGACATTTCTTGCGGGCGTGCGCACCCTGTGTCCGGTCGAGGAGCTTACACTGCAGACCCACGATGTCGGCCGCGCTCTCGCAGAGCGCTACAGCTTCTCGGTCTACGATGCGATGATCGTGGCCAGCGCTTTGATCGCAGGCTGCACGACTCTGTGGAGCGAAGATATGCAGGATGGCCTGCTTGTGGAGGACCAACTCCGGATCGTGAACCCCTTCGCGTGAACAGATCGTTCTCTTCGCGCTCAGTCGAGCAAGCCAAGTCTCTCGGCCCGCTCCAGCAGCATCTTCACTGAAGACGGCTGCCAGCTTGTCCTACCGCGGGGTGTGCGCTCGCGCATCGCCTCTAGGCGGTTACAGATCGCCTGAAGCGTGATATCGGGATCCGCGCCCTTGATGCCGGCGACGATGGCGGGCAGACGGTCATCGGTTTCGCGGCGCCCGGCGCGGGCCAGCACCTCGGTAGGCAGGAAGCCGTCGCGGACATAGGCCTTCACAGCGCGTAGCAGGCGGCTTTGGGTCCAGCGACGCGCCTCGGGCAAGGGGCCGTTGATGATGCGCACCACGTCTTCCCAAGCCAAGTCGGGGCGCAGGCGACGCACATGGGGCACCCAGTCTTGGGCAGTCTCGTTCAGCCGCTCCATGTAGCCGTCCTGTCGCGCCAGCCGTACCTTACGAAGAGCGGCAGGGTCTTTGTCCCGCAGCCCAGGGTTTCCGCCCACGCGGCCCTTGGTGCGCGCAGAGGCCAGCCCCGCCTTGGTGCGTTCCCGGATCAGGGCGCGTTCGAACTCGGCCGCGGCCCCCAGCACTTGCAACGTGAACTTGCCCTGCGGGGACCCGGTGTCGATGGGGTCCTGAATGGAACGGAAGAACGCACCCTTCGCCTCCAGCCGCTCGATCACCTCCAGCAGATGCGACAGGGATCGCGCGAGGCGGTCGATTCGCACGACGACCAGCGTGTCGCCTTTGCCGATCCGCTCCAACACCCGCGCAAGCACCGGCCGCGCACGATTGCCGCCCGAGGCCTGTTCTTCATGGATCTCGGCGCAGCCCGCAGATCTCAGGGCCTCAGACTGGGGCAGGGGGGTCTGATCCTCGGTCGATACGCGCGCATAACCGATCAGGGGCATCAAAACAGTCTTTTTGCAGTTTTATGTATCGTAACTAAACGACCGTTTGAAAACGGATGCAAGGGCGCTCTCTGTGGCCCTGCTCAACAGAAAGCCCTTGGTTTCTACACAGTTGTCGCATTTAGTTCCC